>DATHWV010000252.1:0-6545 GCA_035460205.1 Ramlibacter sp. | reverse complement strand
GATTGCCACCAAGGTGAGTGGCAATCCGGCCCACCGCCACACGGATGGCGTCCTGTGCGCCAAGGTGTCCCGCTACACGGAGCGCAGCTACCACCCGGACCGCATCCTTGCACCCATGCGCCGCGTGGGGCCCAAAGGGTCAGGCCAATTCGAGCCGGTGGGCTGGGACGAGGCGCTGGGTGACATCGCCGCCCGGCTGGCTGCGATTGCCGCGCAGGATCCCGAGGCCATCGTGCCCTACAGTTACGCTGGCACCATGGGCCTGGTGCAAGGCGAGAGCATCGCGGCGCGCCTGTTCAACCAGCTCGGCGCTTCGCTCCTGGACCGCACCATCTGCTCGAGCGCCGGCGGCGAGGCGCTCGTGCAGACGCTGGGCGCCAAGGTCGGCATGAAGGTCGAGTTCTTCGCCGAGTCGAAGCTGATCGTCATCTGGGGCAGCAACTCCATCACCAGCAACCTCCACTTCTGGCGGCTGGCGCAGGCGGCCAAGCGAGACGGCGCCAAGCTCATCTGCATCGACCCGCGCCGCACCGAAACGGCGGAAAAATGCCACGAGCACATCCAGCTGCGGCCCGGCACCGACGCCGCACTGGCGTTGGGTGTGATGCACGAACTGGTCGCCAACGACTGGCTCGACCACGACTACCTTGCGCAGCACACGCTGGGCTGGGAAGCGCTGCGCGATCGCGCCATGCAGTGGAACCCCGAGCGCGTGGCGGCCACCTGCGGCATCACGGCGCAGCAGGTGCGGTCGCTGGCGCATGACTGGGGAACCATCAAGCCGGCTGCGATCCGCGTCAACTACGGCATGCAGCGCGTGCGTGGCGGTGGCAACGCAGTGCGCGCAGTCGCCTGCTTGCCTGCGCTCACCGGCGCGTGGCGACACCGCGCGGGTGGCGTGCTGCTGTCCAGTTCGGGCACCTTCCCGGTGGACAAGGCGGCGTTGCAACGGCCCGACCTGCTCGCAGGACGCACGCCGCGCACCATCAACATGAGCACCATCGGCGACGACCTCCTGCGCGAATCGTCGCCTGCGTTCGGCCCGAAGATCCAGGCGCTGGTGGTCTACAACAGCAATCCCGTGGCGGTGGCGCCGGAATCGTCCAGGGTCGTGGCCGGGTTCGCGCGAGAAGACCTCTTCACCGTGGTGCTGGAGCATTTCCAGACCGACACGGCCGACTACGCCGACTACATCCTGCCCGCCACGACGCAGCTGGAACACTGGGACGTGCACCTCGCCTACGGCCACACCGATGTGCTGCTCAATCGCCCCGCGATTGCGCCGCTCGGCCAGGCCAGGCCCAACACCCAGATCTTCCGTGAACTGGCGCAGCGCATGGGCTTCACCGACCCTTGCTTTGCCGAAGATGACGAAAGCCTGTGCCGCAAGGCCTACGGCGATCGTGTCGACTTCGAGCAGCTGCTCCAGCATGGCTTCGCCACGCTGAAATTCCCCGATGCCCCGTTCGCGCAAGGCGGGTTTCCGACCGCGTCGGGTAAGTGCGAATTCTTCAGCGCAGCGCTGGCGCGGCAGGGCCAGGACGGCTTGCCCAACCACCTGCCGAACTACGAGGAGGCAGGCAGTTCCCCGCACTACCCGCTGGCGATGATCTCGCCGCCGGCGCGCAACTTCCTCAATTCGACCTTTGTCAACGTGGGCAGCCTGCAGGACATCGAGCGCGAACCGCTGCTGGAAATCCACGAGAGCGACGCCGTGGCGCGCGGTATCGCGACGGGCTCGGTGGTGCGGGTCTTCAATGACCGCGGCGAATACCGGTGCAAGGCGCAGGTGTCGGCGCGTGCAAGACCGGGTGTCGTGAACGGCCTTGGCGTCTGGTGGCGCAAGCTGGGGCTGGACGGCACCAATGTCAACCAGCTCACGAGCCAGAAGCTGACCGACATGGGGCGCGGCCCCGTGTTCTACGACTGCCTGGTCGAAGTCCAGGCAGCGTGAGAAAAGCACCGCTCATGGCGATCGCAGGTCTGGTGGCGGTGGGGGCGGCGGCGATGCTGTGCCTTTCCGGTTGCGCCAACCTCGGCTACTACTGGCAGTCCGCCACGGGGCACCTGAAAGTCATGGGCGCGGCCAAGCCGGTCGAGGAGTGGATGGCCGATGCCGCGGCCCCGCAACGCCTCAAGGAGCGCCTGGCGTTGAGCCAGCGCATCCGCAGTTACGCGGTCACCGAACTGAAGCTGCCGGACAACCCAAGCTATCGCCGCTACGCGGACCTGCAGCGCAGCGCCGTCGTCTACAACGTGGTCGCCGCGCCGCAATATTCGGTTTCGCTCAAGAACTGGTGCTTCCCCGTGACCGGCTGCGTGACCTACAAGGGCTACTACGACGAGGCGCAGGCGCGCGCCGATGCCGCGCAACTCGCTGCGGAGGGTTTCGAGTCGAATGTCTACCCGGTGCCGGCGTATTCGACGCTGGGCTGGATGAACTGGGCTGGCGGCGATCCGCTGCTCAACACCTTCATCTACTACCCCGACGGTGAACTCGCGCGGCTGATCTTCCATGAGCTGGCGCACCAGGTGGTCTATGCCAAGGGCGACACCATGTTCAACGAGTCGTTTGCGACCGCGGTGGAGCGCATCGGCGGTGCACGCTGGCTCGAGACCCAGGGCAGCGACAAGGCACGCGCCGACTATGCCGAGTTCAACAGCCGCCGCACGCAGTTCCGCGCGCTGGCCCTTGGCACGCGCAGGCAGCTCGAAAAGATCTACGCCGAATCGGGCGGGCCGCAACGCGAGGCGCTCAAGCAGTCTGCCCTGCGGGAGTTCCGCGAAGGCTATGTCAAATTGCGCGACAGCTGGGGCGGCGACCCGGCGCGCTTTCGCGGCTACGACCAGTATGTGGAGCGCGCCAACAACGCGTCGTTCGGCGCACAGGCCGCCTACGACGAACTGGTCCCCGCGTTCGAGGCCCTGTTCGAACGCGAAGGGCGCGACTGGAAGCGGTTTTATGATGCGGCCAAGCGGCTGGCCGAGATGCCGAAGGACGAGCGCCGCAAGCTGATGCAACCCACGCCATAAGAAGACAAGGAGACGCCCGTGCCCGACATCCACATCACCCGCGACCACAAGCTCGGCTTTGCGGCGGCGCGCAAGCTGGCCTTCAAGTGGGCCGAGACGGCCGAGGACAAGCTCGGGATGGAATGCACCTATGAGGAAGGCAAGACGTCCGACCTGGTGACCTTCACCCGGGCTGGTGCGAATGGCGAGCTCAAGGTCACGAAGGACCGCTTCGAGCTCGATGCCCGGCTGGGTTTCCTGCTCGGCGCGTTCAAGGAGCGGATCGAGACCGAGATCGTCAAGAACCTCGACCTGCTGCTGGCACAGAAGGAGCCGCAGAAGGCTTTCGAGAAAGCAATCGCCCAGCGCGACGCCGAAAAGAAGGCGCCCGCCAAGAAAGCAGCAAAGAAGAAGGCGTGACATGACGGGACCCCTGGCCGGCCTCAAGGTGCTGGAACTGGGCCAGCTGATCGCGGGCCCGTTCGCTGCGAAGACGCTGGCCGACTTCGGCGCAGAAGTGATCAAGATCGAATCGCCCAACGGCGGCGACCCGCTGCGCTCCTGGCGCATGCTCAAGGACGGCACTTCGGTCTGGTGGCAGGTGCAGTCGCGCAACAAGCGCTCACTGGCGCTCGACCTGAAGGACCCGCAGGCGCAGGAGATCGTGCGCAAGCTCGCGGGCGAAGCCGACGTCCTGATCGAAAACTTCCGCCCCGGCGCGATGGAAGGCTGGGGGCTGGGGCCCGACGCGCTGCAGGCGCTCAACCCGCGACTGGTCATGTTGCGCATCAGCGGCTACGGCCAGACCGGGCCCTATCGCGACCGGCCGGGTTTTGGCGTGGTGGCTGAAGCCATGGGCGGCCTGCGCCACCTCACCGGCGAGCCGGGCCGGGTGCCGGTGCGGGTGGGCGTGAGCATCGGCGACACGCTCGCGGCATTGCATGGCGTGATCGGCATCCTGCTGGCCCTGCAGGAACGGCAACGTTCGGGCCAGGGCCAGGTGGTGGACGTTGCCCTGTACGAGGCGGTGTTCAATTGCATGGAAAGCCTGTTGCCGGAGCACAGCGCGTTTGGCGCGGTGCGCGGGCCGGCGGGCAGCGCGATGCCGGGCATTGCGCCGACCAACGCCTACCTTTGCTCGGACGGCGGTTATGCGCTGGTCGCCGGCAATGGCGACAGCATCTTCAAGCGGCTGATGGGCACGATCGGCCGGCAAGACCTGGCCGACGACCCGCAGCTGGCCGGCAACGCGGGCCGCGTGGCACGCGTTGCCGAAATCGATGCGGCGATCGGCCAGTGGACAGCGGGGCGCACGGTGGACGAAGTCCTGGCGGCGCTCGACGCGGCGTCAGTCCCGGCAGGGCGGATCTACACCGTGGCGGACATAGCGAACGATCCGCACTACCGGGCGCGCGGGATGCTCGCGGAAGTGGCGATGGACGACGGCAGCACGCTGCAGGTGCCGGGCGTGGTCCCCAGGCTGTCGCGCACGCCCGGTGGCCACCGGCGCAATGCGCCCAAACTGGGCCAGGACACGGACGCCGTATTGCGCGAGGTCGGCCTCACCACGGCACAGATTGAGACGCTCCAGCGCCTCGGGATCGTCGCCTAGGCTTGTCATGCCGGACTTGATCCGGCATCCATGTTCTCAGCTGAGCGACTCGATCAGGTCGATGTACTGCTGCATGGCATCGTCGGACGACGTGCCCTTCATGCCATTCCAGGCGTCCCACTTGGCGCGGCCCACCATGTCGCCGAAGCCGGGCTTCTTCTCGGCGTTGTCGCCGGCGGTGGCCTGCTTGTACAGGCCGTAGATTTTCAGCAGCGTGGCGTTGTCCGGACGCTCGCTCAGGTTTTTGGAACCGGCGACGGCGGCTTCGAACGCGGCTTTGAGATCGGCCATGCAAATGCTCCTTGGGGCTGGGTCTTGTTGGGGAACCGCATCTACCTGCGAAGGGCTTCTGCGGGTAACTTCGCGGTATCTTACGGCCAGCCGCCCCGACAGAATAGGGTCCGCTGCCGAATAACACGAAGCCCACCGGAGACCGCGAATGGTTACGCGCATTGTTGCCCAGCAAGCCGCAGGCGCCGCCGCCCGCAAGGCGGTGAAGGCCGTCCGCAAGAACGCCACCCGCGCGGCCACCGGCATGCTCGGCCTTTCCGGTGAGCGCATGACCAAGGTCGACACGGCCTGGCTGCGCATGGACTCCCCCAGCAACCTGATGATGATCGTGGGCGTCTGGACGCTCAAGCCCGGCATCAAGTACGAGGACCTCTGCCAGCGTGTCGAGGAGCGCCTGCTGAAGTACCCGCGGTTTCGCCAGCGCGTGGTGGAAGACACTGCCGGCGCCACCTGGGTTGAGGACGCAGAGCTCGACGTCACGCGGCACATCGTGCGCGAGAAGTTGCCGCGCACCGCGAAGGGCCAGGAGCAGGCCGCCCTGCAGGATCGCGTGGGAAAGCTCGCCATGGAGCCACTGGACACCCGGCACCCCTTGTGGCAGTTCCACCTGGTGGAGGACTACCAGGGTGGCAGTGCCCTGCTGGTGCGCATCCATCACTGCATCGCCGACGGCATTGCGCTGATCTCGGTGACGATGTCGCTGGTCGACGGCGGCGCGCCGCCACCGGAGCGCCGGCGCAAGGAGGCATCGGCCGGTGCCGAGGACTGGATCTCCGACACCTTGATCAAGCCGTTCACAGACATGACGGTGAAGGCGCTGGGCAGGGCAGGCGAGGGCGCGGTTGGCGCACTGGGCATGTTGCGCGACCCGCAAAAGGGGATGTCGGGCTCGCTCGACCTGGCCAAGCTCGCCTACCAGGTGGTGAGCGACGCGGCGGCGCTGGCGCTGATGCCGGACGATTCGAAGACACGCCTGAAAGGCAAGCCCGGCACCGCCAAGCGCGTGGCCTGGTGCGACCCGATCCCGCTGGAGGAAGTGCGGGCCGTCGGCAAGGCACTCAACTGCTCGATCAACGACGTGCTCCTGAGCTGCGTCGCGGGCGCGATCGGGGAGTACCTCAAGTCGCTGGGTGACGACATCACGGGCCAGGAGATCCGCGCGATGATCCCGGTGAACCTGCGGCCGCTCGACCAGGCCTACAAGCTGGGCAACCGCTTCGGCCTGGTGCCGCTGGTGCTGCCCATCGGTGTGGAAAATCCGATCGAGCGGGTGTACGAGGTGCGCCGGCGCATGAACGCATTGAAGGGCAGCACGCAGCCGCTGTTGGCCTTCGGCATGCTGGCCATTGCTGGCCTGTTGATCAAGCCCGCGCAGGACGCCATGCTCAACCTGTTCGGCCGCAAGACCACGGCGGTGATGACCAACGTGCCGGGCCCGCGCGACAAGCTCAAGTTCCTCGGCGCCACGCTGGAGCAGAGCATGTTCTGGGTGCCGCAGTCCGGCGACATCGGGCTTGGCGTCTCGATCCTCAGCTATGGCGGCGGCGTGCAGTTCGGCGTGATCACCGACACCGTGCTATGCCCCGACCCGCAGAAGATCATCGACGAGTTCGAGCCCGAGTTCGCCAAG
>DATHWV010000251.1:0-2049 GCA_035460205.1 Ramlibacter sp. | reverse complement strand
GGCAATCGCGTCCTGGGCCATGGTGTGTCTCCTGTCGGTTGAGTCAGGCGCGTGTACGCCCGGATACCCCAACTTAAAGCGACAGGAGGCTGCGGCTTGTAGGCCAACGCTGCTAGTTCAGGAAGGCAGGCCCGGTATAGGTGGCGACGGTGGCGTGCGGGTCGGTGTCCGACCGGGCAAAGAAAATATCCTTACCCAGCCGGAAGGTGTAGCCGCACTGCCGGATCTTCGTGCCAAAAGCGGGCAGGTGGATGTCGGTGCAACGCTGCCCGTTGGCATCCAGGGTCCATTGGCCGACGAGCTCGCTCGAGCCGTGTCCCTGCTTGTTGTGCACCATGCCCACGGCGCTGCCGTCGCTGCGCAACGCCATGAACGCATCGGCATCCTCGGTGCGGGCGATCACCCGCACGTCGCCCAGCGCGCGAACCTCATCAACGCCAAGCTTCTGGCCGCCGAAGTCCAGCAGCTCACCCAGGTTGGCTTGCGCATGCGCCGAGGCGGCGAAAAATGCCAGTGTGAACAAGAGGACGGAACGGGTTTGCATGGCAACTCCTTCAGCTGGATGTGACTCTACTATGCGCCTCAGCCCACGGGCAAGTACGCAAGCCCGGTCGCGGACAGGCCGACAAGGTCGATGGACGCCGCGTTCTGCGGCGTTTCGCACGCCAGGAGTGCGAGCGCGGATTGGGTGTACGTGCCATCGGCCAGGAGACCCGCGAAGTAGTCCCGCTCCGCCGTGGACGGCGCGAAGCCCATCACGTTTTCATAGACGAAATCGACAAACGCGGTGTTCGACGATGAACCTGCGAGCTGCGCAAGCAGGCCCGACTGGACGACGAGATCGACGAGCGCCGGGTAGCCGAAGCCGTGGTCCAGCAAGTCGAGGCCGATGCCGGCGTAGGCCGTGTTCGCGAGGTATTCGGGCCCGAACAAGGCGCCCAGGATTTTCGCGACGGAACCGGCGTGGCCGTCCAGGTCCAGTGCGAGTGACACGTCCGCGAGCTGGAGCCGCTCGATGCCCGTCAGCAGATCGCTACCGTCTGGCGCACTGGCAACCGTCCAGCCGTTCACGCCCCTGGTGAGCGATAGATCCGCGCGCGCCGCGTTGTAGCGGGCCTGGTCGATCCCTTCGCCACCCTGGATGGTGTCGTTACCGGCAAAGCCGCCGAAGTCGTCGCGCCCCGAGCTTCCCACCAGAACGTCGGCACCTTGCGTGCCCGCCCACCATAGCGTTGCGGGTGCGACGAAGGAAACCGCGATGCTGTTCATACCAAGCACACCCGCCCCACCGGGAAACAACTGTGCGAAGGCCGGGCCCTCGGGCCCCACGACCAGGTGCGGCGAGTTGTCCAGGATGTAACGCGGCATGCCTGCCGCGGCCAGCGACCCGGCCGTGACCGGCTGGAACGTGCCGTCTTCCTGGTGGACCAACGCTAGCGGATACGCATCGGGCAACGGGTGGCCCCATGCCTTGCTCTCGACGGCGAAGTCCATGCGCCCATCACCATTGAGGTCGCGCGGCACGAGGAACTCGATCCATGCGGGTTCGCCGCCCGAGTTCGGCACGCCACCCGTCCGCGCCGCCGCGTCGGGGATGTAGAGCGCGGTCTGGTCATCGAAGCTGCGGTCCCCCTGGTTGATGAGCACCTGAACCAGCCAGCCGCCCTGCCACACGTGCGCCTGGTAGGCGAGGATCAGGTCAGGCAGGCCGTCGAAGTTCACATCGGTCGCCTGGATGTCCATGATCGACCAGTCCTGGCCGAAGGACGGCTGCGGCAGCCCCGCGCCGGTGGCCTCGGCGAAGGAGCCGTCGTCGTTCCAGAAGAGCTGGTGGTCCGCGAACATCAGGTGGCCGCCCAGCACGAGGTCGTCCCGGCCGTCGAGGTCCAGGTCGGCAAGCAGGCACGCGCTGGCGCCGACCTGCGTGGCCTCGGGGGGCAGCAGCGTGGTCGACCGCGTGAAGCCGCCCGCGCCGTCACCGAGCAGGAAGTACGAGGCAGTGCTGCCGTAATTGCCGGCCAGGATGTCGAGGTGGCCGTCATGGTTCAC
>DATHWV010000250.1:0-2338 GCA_035460205.1 Ramlibacter sp. | reverse complement strand
ACCGGGCAGCTCTCTTCGCAGAAGCCGCAGAAGATGCACTTGGTCAGGTCGATGTCGTAGCGGGTCGTGCGGCGGGTGCCGTCGGCGCGCTGGTCCGACTCGATGGTGATGGCCAGCGCGGGGCACACGGCCTCGCACAGCTTGCAGGCGATACAGCGCTCTTCGCCGTTCTCATAGCGGCGCAGCGCGTGCAGGCCGCGGAAACGCGGGGACAGCGGCGTTTTTTCTTCCGGGAACTGCACGGTGATCTTGCGCGCAAAGGCGTACTTGCCGGTGATGGCAAGCCCCTTGAACAACTCGATCAGCATGAAGCTGGAGAGGAAGTCCTTGAGCGAGAACGCCGGGCGGTTGGCGATGGCTTGGGTAGACATCATTACTTCCAGATGTTGTACGGGGTCTGCATCCACAGGCCCACGACGACCAGCCACACGAGGGTGACCGGTATGAAGATCTTCCAGCCCAGGCGCATGATCTGGTCATAGCGGTAGCGCGGGAAGGTGGCACGCACCCAGAGGAACATGGTGACGACGGCGAAGGTCTTCGCGCCCAGCCAGATCCAGCCGGGGATCGCATGGAACAGCCAGTAGTCGAACGGCGGCAGCCAGCCACCCAGGAACAGGGTGACGGCCAGGATGGACACCAGCCACATGTTGGCGTACTCGGCCAGGAAGAACATGGCGAAGCTCATGCCCGAGTACTCGATCATGTGGCCGGCCACGATTTCCGATTCGCCTTCCACCACGTCGAACGGGTGGCGGTTGGTCTCGGCGAGGCCCGAGATGAAATAGACCAGGAAGATCGGCAGCAGCGGCAGCCAGTTCCACGACAGGAAGTTCAGGCCCATGTTGGTGCCCATGCCCTTGGCCTGGCCCATGACGATATCGGTCATGTTCAGGCTGCCGGCCACCATCAGCACCACCACGAAGCAGAAGCCCATGGCGATTTCGTAGCTGACCATCTGGGCCGAAGCGCGCAGCGCGCCCAGGAAGGCGTACTTCGAGTTGGATGCCCAGCCCGCGATGATCACGCCGTACACCTCCATCGAGGTGATGGCCATCAGGAACAACAGGCCGGCGTTGATGTTGGACAGCGCCACGTCAGGGCCGAACGGCACCACGACCCACGCGGCGAGCGCCGGCATGATGGTCATGATCGGGCCGAGGTAGAACAGGCCCTTGTTGGCCGCACTCGGCAGGATGATTTCCTTGGTCAGCAGCTTCAGCGCGTCGGCAATCGGCTGCAACAGGCCCAGCGGGCCGATGCGGTTCGGGCCAACGCGGATCTGCGTGAAGCCGATGGCCTTGCGCTCCCAGAGCGTGAGGTAGGCCACCGCGCCCATCAGCGGCGCGACGACGACGATGATCTTGATGAGGGTCCACGCGACCGGCCAGGCCGCGCCTGTCCACCAGCCCGCGCTGACGAGGCCGTTGCCGAAGCCCCAGATCTGGTCGATCATGCCGGCACCTCCTGGCGAACCTGCCGAACCTGCGAAGAGCGCGCGTCGGCCGTCGCTTGCAACGAAGGCGCGCGGCGAACCAGGCCATCGAGCTGGTAGATCGCGGCGGAAACCGGGTTGCCCGCGGTAGCCGACACATCGATCGACGCCTTCGAAGCGTTGTTCAGCAGGTTGCCTTGCGCGTGCGTCGCCTGTGCGTCCTGCGCGCCACGCGCGGCCACCAGGACTTCCTGCGCCGACTCATATTCGAAACCGGGCAAGCCCAGCAGGTTGGCCAGCACGCGCAGCACCTTCCAGGCGGGACGGGTTTCGCCCAACGGCTTCACCACCGCATGGAACGATTGCACACGGCCTTCGGCGTTGACGAAAGAGCCGGGCGTTTCGCTGAACGGCGCGATGGGCAGCAACACGTCGCTGAATTCGAGGTTGGCCCTGAACGGGCTGAGGGTGATGACCATCTCGGCCTTGCCCAGCGCCGCGGCAGCCTTGGCGCCGGCAGCGGAATCGAACTCGGGTTCGGTGTTCAGCAGGATCGCGGCCTTGAGCGAGCCACCCAGCATCTGCGCGGCGTTCAGGCCCTTGTCACCCGGCAAGGCGCCGACCAGCTGGGCGCCAACGGTATTGGCAGCTTCAGTGAGGAAGCCGACGCTGGCGCCGGTCTGCTCGCCAATCCAGTTGGCCAGTGCCAGGAGCCCGGATGCGTTGGCGTGGTGCGCGGCGGCATTGCCCAGCAGGATGGCCTTGCGCTCGCCGCCCAGCAGCGACTTGGCGATGGCCTTGGCGGCATCCGTGGCGTTGCCCTTGGCCGGCGCCGAAGCGCCCTTCTCGGCTGCGATGGCGGTAGCCACATCAGCCAGGGCCTGCGCCCATTGCGCTGCGGGC
>DATHWV010000249.1:0-10674 GCA_035460205.1 Ramlibacter sp. | reverse complement strand
GGCACCGGGTCGCTCACGATGACCGGCTTGCCGGCACGCATGATCCCGGCCTTTTCGCGGCCGATGCTTTCGCGGTCGTTGCCCAGGAACTCCATGTGGTCCAGGTCGATGCTGGTGATCACTGCGCAGTCGGTGTCGATGATGTTCACCGCGTCGAGCCGCCCGCCCAGGCCCACTTCCAGGATGGCCACGTCGAGCCTGGACGCGGCCATCAGGCTCATGATGGCCAGCGTGGTGAATTCGAAGTACGTGAGCGAAACGTCCTGGCGCGCCTGCTCCACTTTCGCGAAGTGCGGCACCAGCGCATCGGCCGTGACGATTTCGCCGTGGATGCGGCAGCGCTCCTCGAAGTGCACCAGGTGTGGCGAGGTGTAAACACCGGTGCGCCAACCGGCCTGCAGCGCAATCGCCTCCAGCATCGCGCAGGTCGAGCCCTTGCCATTGGTGCCGGCCACGGTGATCACCGGGCATTCGAATCGCAATTCCATGCGCTGGGCGACCTGGCGCACGCGGTCCAGCCCGAGTTCTATGGGCTTGTGATGCAGGCGGTCACAGTGCGCCAGCCAGTCTTTCAGGGTTTCCATGGCCTGCATTGTCCCAGCACTATGATTCCTACATGGCCATCGTCCTGTACGGCATCCCCAATTGCGACACCGTGAAGAAAGCCCGCGCCTGGCTGGACGGGCACGGCGTCGCCTACCAGTTCCACGATTTCAAGAAGCAAGGCGTGCCCGCGGCGCACCTGGACCAGTGGGTCGCGCGTGCCGGCTGGGAGAAGGTGCTCAATCGCAAGGGCAATATGTGGCGCAAACTGGACGAGGCCACGCAGGAAAGCGTGAAGGACGCGCCCAGCGCCAGGGCCGTGATGCTGGCGCAGCCCAGCACGATCAAGCGCCCGGTGGTCGAGTGGAACGCGGGAAAGACCACGGTCGGGTTCGATGCTGACGCCTGGGCGTTGCTCGCGGGCCGCTGAAACGCCGACTATTACCACCGCGTTTACCGTCGCTTTACCCGAAAGCGCCTGACAGGCGGCCTGTTTTGCCTAAAATTTGTGCATTAACGCAAGCCCCAGGAATCGTCATGAAAAATGCAGTTTTGTTTTCCACGATGGGTGTGCTGGCCTCGGTCGCGACTGTTGCTTCGGCACAGGAATTCGGCAACGTGCTTTCCAGCACGCCGGTCATCCAGCAGGTGGCCGTGCAACGCCAGGTCTGCAGCCAGCCGCAAGTGATGCAGGCCCCGAGTTCGGGCGGAGGCGCATTGGTCGGCGCGATCGTCGGCGGCCTGCTCGGCAACACCATGGGCCACGGCACCGGCCGCGCCATGGCCACGGGCGTGGGCGTCATCGCGGGTGCCGCGGTGGGCGACAACCTCGAAGCCCGCGGCAACACGCAAGCCGTGCAGCAATGCGGCATGCAGACATTCAACGAAAACCGCACCACGGGCTACAACGTGGTCTATGAGTACGCGGGCAAGCAGTACAACGTGCAGATGCCCTACGACCCGGGCCGCACCATCCGCCTGCAGGTGACCCCGGTCGGCGCCACCAACATGCAGCCCGAAACGGCTGTCGCCCCGGCCGCGCCCGCCGAACCCGCGGCGCCGCGCTCCATCATCACGGCGCCGCCCATCGGCCAATCCGCTACGGTGGTTGAACCCGCCGTGGCCGCACCGGCGCCCGCCCAGCCGGTGGCGCAAGTCATCGCCGTGTCGCCCGCAGCGTACCCGGCGCAATACGCGGCCTATCCGTACTACGCGCCGTATTACTCGTCGCCGTACTGGTACCCGCCCGTGAGCTTCTCGTTCGGCCTCGGCTACTGGGGCGGGGGCGGGTACGGCCACGGCCACGGGCACGGCCACGGTTACCGCCGCTAGGCGCGCCGGGGCCTTGGGGCGCAGGGGCTAAAATTAGCCCTTTTCCCCCAAGCGATGACCACCGAAAAAATCGACGGCGCCTCGGTTGCCACCCAGGCCAATGTGTACTTCGACGGCAAGTGCGTGAGCCACACCGTCACGTTTGCCGACGGCACCAAGAAGTCCGTCGGCGTGGTGTTGCCTTCGCAACTCACCTTCAAGACCGGCGCCCCCGAAGTGATGGAGTGCACGGCCGGTGGCTGTGAGTACCGCCTGGCCGGCAGCGAGAGCTGGGCCAAGAGCGGCCCCGGCGAGAAGTTCAGCATCCCGGCGAATTCCAGTTTCGACATCCGCGTGGGCGAGGCCTACCACTACATCTGCCATTTCGGCTAAGCCATGAGCACCATCCTCGAGAACCTCCCTTCCGGCCAGAAAGTCGGCATCGCATTCTCCGGCGGCCTGGACACCAGCGCCGCCCTGCACTGGATGCGCCAGAAAGGCGCCATCCCCTACGCCTACACCGCCAACCTCGGCCAGCCCGACGAGCCGGACTACGACGAGATCCCGCGCAAGGCCATGCAGTACGGCGCCGAGAAGGCACGCCTGATCGACTGCCGCCTGCAACTGGCGCATGAAGGCATCGCCGCCATGCAGGCTGGCGCGTTCCACATCTCCACCGCGGGCGTGACCTACTTCAACACCACGCCGCTGGGACGCGCGGTGACCGGCACCATGCTGGTGGCCGCGATGAAGGAAGACGACGTCCACATCTGGGGCGACGGCAGCACCTTCAAGGGCAACGACATCGAGCGCTTCTATCGCTACGGCCTGCTCACCAACCCCAGCCTGCGCATTTACAAGCCCTGGCTGGACCAGTTGTTCATCGACGAACTGGGCGGCCGTGCCGAGATGTCGGCGTACATGACCAAGGCGGGTTTCGGCTACAAGATGTCGGCCGAGAAGGCCTACTCCACCGACTCCAACATGCTGGGCGCCACGCACGAGGCGAAGGACCTGGAAAGCCTGGACAGCGGCATCCGCATCGTCAACCCGATCATGGGGGTGGCCTTCTGGAAGGAAGAGGTCGCGGTGAAAGCCGAGACCGTGACGGTGCGCTTCGAGGAAGGCCAGCCCGTCGCACTGAACGGCAAGACCTTCGCCAGCCCGGTGGACCTGATCCTGGAAGCCAACCGCATCGGCGGCCGCCACGGCCTGGGCATGAGCGACCAGATCGAGAACCGCATCATCGAAGCCAAGAGCCGCGGCATTTACGAAGCCCCGGGCCTCGCGCTCCTGTTCATCGCCTACGAGCGCCTGGTGACCGGCATCCACAACGAGGACACCATCGACCAGTACCGCGACAACGGCCGCAAGCTGGGCCGGCTGCTGTACCAGGGCCGCTGGTTCGACCCGCAGGCCATCATGCTGCGCGAGAGCGCGCAGCGCTGGATCGCTCGCGCCATCACCGGCGAAGTGGCGATCGAACTGCGCCGCGGCAACGACTACTCGCTGCTCAACACCGAGTCGCCCAACCTGACCTACGCGCCGGAGCGCCTGTCAATGGAGAAGGTCGAGAACGCCCCGTTCTCGCCCAAGGACCGCATCGGCCAGCTGACCATGCGCAACCTCGACATCGTGGACACGCGCGCGAAGCTGGGGATCTACACGAGCGCCGGCCTCCTTTCCCTCGGCGGCGACGCCGCGCTGCCGCAGTTGGGCCAACGCGACAGGAAGTAGGCGTGCGCCGTGGCCGGGCTCTCCGAGAGTGAACCCAATGACAGTTCGGCGGCGGCCGACCTTATGGCGCTGGGCGACACGATCACCGGCGCGCTGTCCTCGCCCACCGACAAGGATTACTTCAAGATCGTCCTGGCCGAGCCCACGGTCGTCCGTTTCACGCTGACGGCCACCGGCACCTACGACGACTTTACGTTCGGCCTGTCCACGTTCGGCAAGACCCAGATCGGCCTGGTGTACCTGGGGGGCGTCCATGCGGGCGACTACACGGTCGCGCTGGATGCGGGCACGACCTACTTCGACGTCTTCGATTCGGGTCCCTATTCCGGCGACACCTACACGCTCTCGGTTCAACGCGGCGCGGGCACGCCGGCCGACTACGAAACGCGCGCCAACGACACACCGGCCACAGCCACACCCCTGCCCGTGGGCGAGAGGATCACCGGCCAGGTGGACCAACGCGCCGACGTCGATGTGTACGCGATCGACGTCACCGCCGGGAGCAGGTGGGTCTTCAACTTCGATGCGCCGAACCAGCGCGGGGATGAAACATTCAGGTTGAGCCTGCTCGATGCCGCGGGTCACGCCATCGATGAACTCGGCACCGGTGGCAATGCGTCGCTGTTCGAGCCGCAGCTGGCCGCCGGGCGTTACTACCTGCAGGTGGCGAGCGGTGTGTTTCGGGAGTACGGCAACTACGCCGTCAGCGCACACACCTACACGGACTCCGCGTTGGCAGGCCTGTCCACCACGACGTCGGTGACGGGCAGCGTTTCGGCGGCGGCGCCGTTGGACCTGTACAGCGTCGACCTCGTCGCCGGCCACGGCTACGACTTCTTCCTCTCGCAGGCGGCTACCGGCGGCGGCACGTTGGACAGCGCGACGCTCTCCCTGTTGACGCCTGCCGGCCAGCGGCTCGAGACCGCCTCGCTCACGGAATACACGGCGGGCACCACCACCGGGCTCCTCACCGACCCGCACATCGCGTTCATCGCGCCCGCCACCGGCCGTTACACGGTGGCGGTGGACGGTGCGGGGGGCGATGGGAGCTACACCTTGTCCGAAACCCTGTCCACCATCGACCAGTTGGTGCTGCCCGTGGAATACGTCGCCAATGCAGCGCGCACGCACGACCGCTGGAATTCGACGCCGGGCACCACGCTGCACCTCACATTCGGTTTCATGACCCAGATGGGCACGCCGTCCGGCGACAACTACGGCAACTTCGCGGCCCTTTCCGAAAGCCAGAAGCAGGCGGTGCGCGACATCCTCGCCGGCTTCTCCACGCAGGCCAACATCACTTTCACGGAAACGACCGACCTCGCGGCGGCCAACCTGCGCTACGGCTTGGCCAACCTGCCCGGCACGGCGGGCGGAATCACCCGTTTCAACGGCCGCGCCGGCGACGGCTACTTCGGCCAGAACGACATCTACATCGACAACCTGCCGGCCTCCGGCACGCCCCGCAGCGAGACGATGACGCCCGGCGCCCTCGGCTACCTGGTCGCCGTGCACGAAACTGGTCACGCGCTGGGCCTGAAGCACCCGGGCGACTACGATGTGGTCGCAGGCAGCGCGTCGTCGCCCTACCTGCCGACCGCGTGGGACCAGAAGCTGTTCGCGGTCATGTCGTACAACGACTTCCAGATGGGCGGCACCTATGGGTCGGGCCTCGCGACGCTGGACATCGCTGCGCTGCAATCGCTTTACGGCGTGCCCGCCGCCTCGGGCACGACCAACTTCAGCGTGAGCACCAGCGTGCCCGTGGTCCTCAGCGCGCCGGTCGGCCATGCCGGCGATGCGGTCGACGCGTCAGCGCAGACCGTGCCCGTCATCATTTCGCTCACGCCGGGCACGCTCAGTTCGATCGGCGTGTTCGACGCCACGGGTGGGCCGGCGCACGACAACGTGACCCTGCCCATGGGCAGCCATTACACGGTGGCGCGCGGCGGCAGCGGCAACGACCTGATCTTCGCGAACTCGTTCGGCAACAACCTCTCGGGCAACGCGGGTGACGACCGCATTTACGCCGGCGCGGGCAACGACAGCATCGCCGGCGGCAGCGGATTCGACACGGCGGTTTACGCAAATAACCGCGGCGACTACACCATCGCAGGCAGCGCGAGCGGCAACACGGTGTCGGACGACATCGGCAGCCGCGGCGGCAACGACAGCCTGGAGGGCGTGGAGCGGCTCGAATTCGCCGACGGGAACACCGCGCTCGACCTCGATGGCGCGGCGGGCGCCGTCGCGCGGGTCATCGGCGCGCTATTGGGCAAGCAATTCCTGGACATGAAGGACGTGGTGGGCATCGGCGTGCGCCTGGCCGACGCCGGCATGGGCGGCGAGCAGATGGCCACACTGGCCGCGGGCCTGGACCTGTTCGTGACGCTCGCTGGCTCTCACAGCAACAGCGATTTCGTGCGCTTTGTCTTCAACAACGTGGTGGGTGTGGCACCGACCCCTGCGCAACTCGACGCCTACACGGCGCTGCTGGACGACGGCACCTACTCGCAGGGCGAGCTGGGCTGGATCGCGGCGCAGACCGCACTGAACGACCTGAACATCGGCATGGTGGGGTTGCGGCAACACGGGCTGGACTACGCCGCATAATCCCGCAATTCGCCGAAGGCTCCAAGGTGCTGGGCAACTACGGGTACTAGGCCCCTCAGTCCTTCTTCCCGTGCTCGAAGCGGGCCTCCGCTTCGACCAGGTGGCTCACCAGCACGTGGGACACCATGTTGATGCCCACGCCCGCGAACAGCGCGGGCAGCAGGTACAGCGCCAGCGACAGCTCCGACACGAACAGGCTGTCATCGGCCAGCGACGGCGTGTGCTTGGCCGCCTCCGACAGGTTCTGCAGCAGCCAGATATCGGCACCGGCCAGCGCCACCAGCCCGAGCCCGAAAGCCAGCACGGTCCAGCGGGAGATCGCGCGCTTGGCGAGGAGCGCGCCATAGATCCCGAACGGCGCGATCACCGAAGACAGGACCAGCAGCCAGAACTTGAACTCGGCGAAAACAGAAGCACTCATTTCGGGAATTCTCGTCCACAATGGCGCCGATCATCCGAACGGAGACATCCATGATCGCCATCGTGCTGGTTGCATTGGTCGCACTGCTTCATTTCTACTTCCTGGTGCTGGAGATGTTCCTCTGGACCAAGCCCATGGGCCTGAAGGTGTTCCGCAATACGCCTGAGTTCGCCGAGGCCTCAAAAGTTCTCGCCGCCAACCAGGGCCTGTACAACGGCTTCCTGGTCGCCGGGCTGGTGTGGGGATTGCTGCTTGGCGCGACGGCGGGCCGTCCGGTCCTGGTGTTCTTCCTCGGCTGCGTCATCGTGGCCGGCGTCTACGGGGCCATCACGGTGAGCCGCCGCATCTTCTTCGTGCAGGCCGTTCCCGCCATCCTGGCCCTGGGCGCGGTGCTATACACCTGACGGGCGCGTGACAGCGCCGTGACCGGCGTGTAAGCTGCCCTCCTCAACGCGAGGAGAACGCCTGTGGCCCGCTACCAGCTGGTTGTCAATGGCACGGCCCGGGAGGTCGACGCCTGGGATGGCGACATGCCGCTGCTCTACGCGCTACGCAACGACCTGGGCCTGCACGCCGCCAAGTTCGGTTGTGGCCTGGGGCAATGCGGTGCGTGCACCGTCCTCGTGGACGACAAGCCCGTCCGCTCCTGCCTGCTGAAAGTGTCGGACGCCGGCGGCAAGCGCATCACCACCGCCGAGGGCCTCGGCTCACCCGAAAAGCCGCACGCCGTGCAGGCCGCTTTCATCGCCGAACAAGCCGCCCAGTGCGGCTATTGCACCAATGGCATGGTGATGAGCACCGTCGCCCTGCTGCAAGGCAATCCGAAGCCCACGCGTGAACAGGCGCAAGCGGCGCTGGCGGGCAACCTGTGCCGCTGCGGCTCGCACGACCGCGTGCTCAAGGCCGTGGAACGCGCGTCCGGCCAAGGGAGGGCTTGAGATGCTCGCCCGTCGTGAACTCCTCAAGGCCGGCGCCCTCGTCGTCGGGTTTTCTTTCAACGGGATTGCGCCCGCCTTTGCCCAGGGATCTGTGCGCCGCAGTCTTGCGCTCGGTGAAGTCGATTCCTTCCTCGCTATCCGCCAGGACGGCTCGGCCATCGTTTACTCGGGCAAGGTGGACCTGGGCACGGGTCACCGCATCGCCATGCGCCAGATGGTGGGGGAAGAGCTGTCGCTGCCGGTGAACCGGATCGAACTGGTCGAAGGCGACAGCGCCCTCACGCCCAACCAGGGCCCCACGGCCGGCAGCACCGGCGTGATGCGAGGCGGCGTGGAACTGCGGCAGGCGGCGGCGACCTTGCGCGAGGCGCTGATCGCGAAGGGTTCGCTGCACCTGCACAAGCACACGGACACACTCACGCTCTCCGATGGATGGGTCACGTCATCGGACGGCCTCAAAGTCTCGGTCGGCGAACTGGTGGGCGACAAGCCGCTCGACCTCAAGATGAACCCCAAGGCGCCGCTGAAGAACCCGGCGCAATACACGCTGGTCGGCAAACCGCTTCCGCGTCCTGACATTGCCGGCAAGGTCACCGGCCGCCATGTGTACGTGCATGACTTCACCTTGCCGGGCATGTTGCATGGCCGCGTGGTGCGCCCGCCCACTGTCGGCGCGAAAGTGCTGGGTGTGGACGCCGCTTCGGTGTCGCAACTGCCCGGCGTGCGCGTGGTCCACATCAATGACTTCGTGGCAGTGGTGGCGGCCGACGAATGGGCCGCGCTGCGCGCCGCGCGCGAGCTGAAGGTGCGCTGGAGCGAAGCATCCACACTGGTCGGCCACCAGGGCGTGGTGGACTGGGCGCGGCGCGGACCGTTCATCGGAGAAGACGTCGTCGTGAACAAGGGTGACGCGGCGAAGATCGCCGCGCTGCCCAACGCAGCGAACAAGCTCAGCGCCACCTACGTGTGGCCCTTGCAATCGCATGCGTCGATGGGCCCGTCCTGCGCGGTGGCCGACGTGAAAGGCGACAGCGCCACGGTGTGGACCGCATCGCAGGCCAGCCATCGCCTGGTCAACTCGTGCGCCGCGCTGCTGGAGATGCCGCGCGACAAGGTGCGCGTAATCTACCTGGACGGCGCGGGCTGCTACGGCATGAACGGCCATGACGATGCATCGGCCGAGGCCGCAATGCTGTCGAAGGCCGTGGGCCAACCGGTGCGTGTGCAATGGAGCCGCGAGGACGAACTGGGCTGGGACCCGAAAGGCCCTCCGCAAT
Source organism: Ramlibacter sp. (assembly GCA_035460205.1). GTDB lineage: Bacteria > Pseudomonadota > Gammaproteobacteria > Burkholderiales > Burkholderiaceae_C > Ramlibacter. The sequence continues at coordinate 1,834 of DATHWV010000249.1, read as the reverse complement.
TGCTGGAACTGCGTGCAACGCTCACACCCGAGGGCCGCATCGACGCATGGGAAACCGAGATGTGGCTGCCGCGCGCCACCGCCAACCTCGAGTGGGTGCCTTTGCTCTCACCGCTCGCGGCCGGGCTCAAGCAGCCGGTGGGACAGGCCACGGGCCTCGTCACGCAGAACGGCGACCCGTCGTACCCGGCGAACGCGGTGAAGGTCCATGTGCACTGGTTGGGCGCCGCGCCACTGCGGCCATCCAACATCCGCGCACCGGGCAAGGTGGCGAACTGCTTCGCGGTGGAAGGCTTCGTTGATGAACTCGCGGCCAAGGCGGGTATGGACCCGATCGCCTTCCGCCTGCGCGACCTGGCCAACCCGCGCAGCCGCGAGGTGATCGAGCGGCTGGCGAAGATGATGCAGTGGAACACCCGGGCGTCCCCCGCCCCGCGCAACCGCGGCCAGTACGCCAAGGGGCGTGGCATGGCCTTCGTCCACTACAAGCACAACGAAACCTATGCCGCCATCGGGATGGAGGTCGAGGTCGATCGCTTCACCGGCGCCATTCGCGTCAGGCGCATTGCGTGCGCCCATGACTGCGGCCTCATGATCAACCCGGACGCCGTGCGCGCGCAGGTCGAAGGCAACATCCTGCAGACGCTGTCGCGCACCTTGCACGAGGAAACCACGTTCGACGCAGCGCGCGTGACCAGCGTCAACTGGGCCAGCTACCCGCTGCTGCGTTTTCCGGAAGTGCCGCAACTGGACATCGAACTGGTGCAGCGGCTGGACCAGCCACCGCTGGGCGCCGGCGAAGCGGCTTCCAGCCCGGTGCCGGCCGCGCTGGCCAACGCCGTATTCGACGCTACCGGTGCGCGTTTGCGTACAGTACCTTTCACGCGCGAGCGCGTGAAGGCGCTGATAGCCTGAAAGTTTTCCCAAATCACACAAGGAGACGAAAGATGTCGATGTTCCCGAGGAAGTTCCTGGCCTGCCTGGTGGCGGCCGCATTGCTGGCGCTCACCGCCTGTTCGACAACCGCGCAAACGCGGCCCAAGCTGCTCGATGCCGGCATCGCGGACCCGGCGTCGGCGATCTACATCGGCAACAGCTTTTTTTACTACAACAACAGCCTGCACGGCCATGTGGGCCAGTTGATCACGGCGGGCATGCCGGGCTTCCGGCATCGGCAGACTTCCGTCACGATCAGCGGCTCGGGCTTCGACTGGCACGACGTCGACACCTACTTCCGGCCCAACGCCATCGGAAGCTACTCGTTCGGCGCCGGCAACGTGGTCAGCTTCAACAAGCTCGACAAGCTGTTCGACGTGGCGATCATGATGGACTGCAGCCAGTGCCCGCTGCACCCGCAGCTCAAGGGCGTCTTCAAGGACTACGCGAAGAAGAATGCCGACACGGTGCGCAAGTACGGCACCAGGCCGGTGTACTTCATGTCGTGGGCCTACAAGGACGTGCCGGAGATGACGCAGCAGCTCGCCGAGGAATACACCAAGGCAGCCAACGACAACGACGCCTTCGTCATTCCCGCCGGCCTGGCGTTCGGGCGCTCGGTGGCGCAGAAACCCGACCTCGAACTCTATGTCGCCGACAAGCGGCACCCGAGCCTCGCCGGCACCTACCTGGCGGCTTGCACCACCTACGCAGCGCTGTACAAGCGCTCGCCTGTGGGACTGTCGTACACCGCGGGCCTGGACCCGGCGATTGCCCGTCACCTGCAGACCGTGGCCTGGGAGACGGTGCAGGACTACTTCAAGCGCTAGGCCCGGCGGCTCACACCACCACCGGCTCCGGCTCCAGCCGGATGCCGAAGCGCTCGTACACGCTGGTCT
>DATHWV010000248.1:0-9769 GCA_035460205.1 Ramlibacter sp. | reverse complement strand
GACGTGATGAAGATGCGCGCCGTGGAGTCCGTCGACCTTGCCGCCGGCCAGGCCTTCGACCTCAAGCCCGGCGGGTATCACATCATGCTGATGGACCTGAAGCAGCCGCTGGCCAAGGACAGCAGCGTCGGCTTGACCTTGTCGTTCCGCAACGCGAAAGGCGCGCAGGCGCGGCTGGATGTGAAGGCTCCCGTGGCCATGCAGGCCCCGGGAGCGGCAGCCGGCACAGCGGTGGATGCGCACAAGCACTAGGCGTTGCAGGGGTCGCTCCCCGGCGGCGCTTGGAGTAAGCTGTCACCAAACAAATACTCTCCAGGAGCGCGGCCATGAGCGACAACCAGAATTTCGGTTTCGGCAAGTTCGTCCCCGGTTTCGACTTCCTGCAGAACATCGCCAAGGGCGCGTCGCAGACCTTGCCGCAGATGCCCAACCTGTCCAACTGGGTGGCGCCCACGCTGAACCTGGAAGAGCTTGAGAAGCGCATCGATGAACTCAAGGCGGTGCATTTCTGGCTGGACCAGAACTCCAAGGCGCTGAGCGCCACCATCCAGGCGCTCGAAGTGCAGAAGATGACGCTGGCCACGCTCAAGGGAATGAACTTCAACATGGGCGACGTGGCCAACGCGCTCAAGCTCAAGGCGGCCGACACCGTGTTCACTGGCGTGCAGAAGGTCAGCGAGCGGGCGGCCGACACGGCGCGCACCATTTCCGGTGCGGCGGCGGGCGCCGCGAGCAAGAGCAAGGCTGCGCGCAAGGCCGGCAAGGGCGCCGCGCCTGCCGGCGTGGTGGACCCGCTGCAGTGGTGGGGCGCGCTCACGCAGCAGTTCCAGCAGATTGCCGCCGGCGCGATGAAGGATGCCGCGACCCAGACGGCGGTGAGCACCGCAAAGAACATGGCTACTGGCGTTGCCAGGGAAGCCATGAAGACCGCCACCGGCATGGCGAAGGCCGCGACCGCCGGCAGCGCGCGCAAGGCACCTGCGCGGCGCGCAGCAAAGAAAGCCCGCTGACGACGCACGGCCGTGAAGCTCTTCCCCTTCGGTCACGCAACCCATCCCCAATGGCAGATGGCGGCCGGCTTGGTGCTGGCGCAACTGCGCGCGCAGATGGCGCTGCGTGACTATGCCCACTCGCCGACCCTGGGGCTGCTCTACATCACCGACCATTACGCACCGTTCGCGCAGGACATCCTCGACCACCTGGGCGCCGAGCTGGCCGAGATCACCGATTGGTCCGGCACGGTGGGCGTGGGCATTGCCTCGTCGAACGTTGAATACTTCGACGAACCTGCGCTCGCCGTGATGCTGTGCGAGCTGGCGCCGGACCAATACCGCGTGTTTTCAGGCGTTGCGCCGCTGGGCCTGGGCTTCGAGCCGCACACGGCCCTGGTGCATGCGGACGCGAGCACGCCCGACGTGGCGGAGCTGATCGCGGAGATGGCCTCGCGCACCGCCACCGGCTATCTGTTCGGCGGTCTGGCCTCCAGCCGCACCGAAGCCGTTCAGTTTGCGGTGGGCGGCAACGGCAACATCAAGGGCCATGGCGCCGCCGGCGGCGTATTCCGCGGCGGCTTGTCCGGCGTCGCTTTCGGCGAGGAGATCGCGCTGGTGTCGCGCGTCACGCAGGGCTGCCAGCCGGTGGCGGCGCAGCGCGTCGTCACGGCCGCGCAAGGCAACGTGATCACCGAGCTGGACGGCGAGCCCGCGCTTGACGTGCTGTTCAAGGACACCGGGATTACGCTGGACCAGCCGGAAGCCGCCATGTCCGCCCTGCGCGCCACGCTGGTCGGCCTGACCGAAGCCGGGAGTGACGCCGTGGGCCGTACCGGGAATTTCGGGTCGGACGTCGTCGTGCGCCACATCATCGGGTTGGACCCGGGGCGCCGCGGCGTCGCCATCGCGGACAACGCGAAAACGGGAATGCGAATGGCGTTCTGCCAGCGCAATGCGCAAGCGGCGCGCGCCGACCTGATGCGGATCTGCGCCGAGATCCGCGAAGAGCTCGAGCCCGAGGAGATGCCACTGCCGGTAGCGGCGGCGCTGGCTGCGCCGGAAGCGCAAGCCGCGCCGAGCCCGCAGCGCCGCATCGCCGGTGCGATTTACGTGAGCTGCGCGGGTCGCGGCGGTCCGCACTTCGGCGGGCCCAGCGCTGAATTGCAGATCGTGCGACGCGCACTGGGTGACGTGCCGCTGGTGGGCTTCTTTGCGGGCGGAGAGATCGCCCGGCATCACCTCTACGGTTATACGGGCGTGCTGACGGTGTTCCGCTAAACGCCCCGCGCGCGATCGCGCTTGAACTGCTGCACATACGCAGCAAATTCGCCCACATCCAGCGCTTCACGAATCTCGCGCATCAAGTTCAGGTAGTAATGCAAGTTGTGGATGCTGGCCAGCATCGGTGCCAGCATCTCGCCGCAGCGCTCCAGGTGATGCAGGTACGCGCGCGAGAAGCCGCCGGACACCGTGCCGTCTGGCGCGGTGCTGCCCTTGCAGGCGTAGCAAGTGCATGTTTCGTCCAGTGGCCGCTCGTCGGTGCGATGCCGGGCGTTGCGCAGCTTCAGGTCGCCAAAGCGGGTGAACAAGTGGCCGTTGCGTGCGTTGCGGGTGGGCATCACGCAGTCGAACATGTCCACGCCTTGCGCCACGCCTTCCACCAAATCTTCCGGCGTGCCCACACCCATCAGGTAGCGCGGCTTGTTCTCCGGAAGCTTGTGCGGCGTGTGCGCCATGATGCGCAGCATCTCTTCCTTCGGCTCACCCACGCTCACGCCGCCCACGGCGTAGCCGGGAAAATCCATCTCGACCAGCGCCGCCAGCGACTCTTCGCGCAGGTGCTCGAACATGCCGCCTTGCACGATGCCGAACAACGCGTTGGGATTTTGCAGGCGGGCGAATTCGTCCTTGCAGCGCAGCGCCCAGCGACGGCTCAACTCCATCGAAAAGCGCGCTTCGGCGTCCGTAGTGATGTGGCCCTTGGTGTCGTACGGCGTGCACTCGTCGAACTGCATCACGATGTCGCTGTTCAGCGCCGTCTGGATCTGCATCGAGATTTCGGGCGTGAGGAACAGCTTGTCGCCATTGACGGGCGACGCGAACTTCACGCCTTCCTCGGCGATCTTGCGCATCTCGCCGAGGCTCCAGACCTGGAAGCCGCCGGAGTCGGTGAGGATGGGCTTGTTCCAGGACTCGAAGCGGTGCAGGCCGCCGAATTGCTGGAGCACATCCAGGCCGGGGCGCATCCACAGGTGGAAGGTGTTGCCCAGGATGATCTGTGCACCCATCTCGTCGAGTGAGCGCGGCGTCACGCCCTTGACGGTGCCGTAGGTGCCCACCGGCATGAAGATCGGCGTCTGCACCACGCCGTGGTTCAGGGTCAGGGTGCCGCGACGCGCGCGGCCTTCGGTCTTGAGCAGTTCGAATGAGAGCATGTTCAGTTGGCCCGGTCCAGCAGCATGGCGTCGCCGTAGCTGAAGAAGCGATAGCGTTGCGCGATGGCGTGCCGGTACAGGTCCATGATGTGATCGTAGCCCGCAAACGCGCTCACCAGCATCATCAGCGTGGAACGGGGCAGGTGGAAGTTGGTGACGAGGCGATCGACGACCCGGAAATCGAAGCCCGGCGTGATGAAGATTCGGGTGTCGCCCCGGGCCTGGCTTGTAAGCGCCCAGGACTCCAGGGTGCGCACTGTGGTGGTGCCGACGGCAACCACCCGTCCGCCGCGATCACGCGCCTGCGCGATCGCCTGCTGGGTGGCTTGCGGCACGTCATACCACTCGCTGTGCATGGTGTGCTTCGCGATGTCGTCCACTTTCACCGGCTGGAAGGTGCCGGCGCCCACGTGCAGGGTGACGCTGGCGCGGTGGACACCCCGAGCATCCAGTTGCGCCAGCAGGCCTTCGTCGAAATGCAGTGCTGCGGTCGGTGCGGCGACCGCGCCGGGGTTTTTGGCGAACACGGTCTGGTAGCGGCTGGCGTCTTCGGCCGTGTCGCCATGCTCGATGTAGGGAGGCAGCGGCACATGGCCATGGCGCTCCATCAGGTCATAGGGGTCGCCGCTGAACACGAAGCGGAACAGCGGGCCGTCGTCTTCGGGCCAGCGGCCCGCCAGCGTCGCGGTAAATCCGCCATGCATCGCCAGCACAGTGCCGAGCGGCGGCTTCTTGCTCACCTTCATGTGCGCCACCAGTTCCTGCCCTTGAAGCACGCGTTCCACCAGCAGCTCGACTTTTCCGCCCGTCGGCTTCTCGCCGAACAGGCGCGCCTTCACCACCTGGGTGTCGTTGAAGACCAGCAGGTCGCCGGGGGCGAGGAGTGACGGGAGTTCGCGAAAGATGCGATCGACCGGCTGCGGGCTGGTGCCATCGAGCAGGCGCGAGCCGCTGCGTTCCGCGGCCGGGTGCTGGGCGATCAGTTCGGGGGGAAGGGCGAAGTCGAAATCGCCAACGGTGAAGTTGCGCATGCTTGAGGGCTGGACGGACCCGTGCCAAGTGGAAGGGAAGGAGCAGGCAGAATTGTCCCATGCCCGAAGCCAAGGCCCTGTCCGAGCCTCAGAAAGCCCTCATCAAGCTGGGCTTGGCGCGCGACATCGATTTGGCGCTGCACCTGCCGATGCGCTACGAGGACGAGACGCGCATCGTGAAGTTGCAGGATTGCCGGGAGGGCGACATTGCCCAGATCGAGGCCACGGTGACCGCTTGCGAGGTGGTCTACCGCCCGCGCCGGCAACTCATGGTGACGGTGGACGACGGCAGTGACACCTGCGTGCTGCGCTTCTTCAGCTTCTACCCGTCGCAGCAGAAGGCGCTGGCAGTGGGCACTCGCGTGCGCCTGCGTGGTGAACTCAGGGGCGGGTTTTTGGGCTGGCAGATGGTCCACCCGACTTTCAAGGCCGCGGGTGGGGACCTGCCCACCGCACTGACGCCGGTGTACTCGACGGTGGCCAGCCTGCCACAGGCCTACTTGCGCAAGGCGGTGCTGGGGGGCCTCGCGCGCGCTGACCTGTCGGATACGTTTCCGCCCGGCGTGACTGCGAAGTTGCACCCCACGGTCTGGGGCCTGCGGGAAGCGCTCGACTTCCTGCACCACCCGGCGCCGGACGTACCGCTGGCCACGCTGGAAGACCGCAGCCACCCGGCATGGCAACGGCTGAAGGCGGAGGAACTGCTGGCGCAGCAGCTCTCGCAGCTGCAAAGCAAGCGCGAACGCGAAGGCTTGCGCTCGCCGGCGCTGGCCGTCCATCCCGGCGGTCTGCACGAGCAACTCCTGGCCGCGCTGCCGTTCCAGCTCACGGCGGCACAGCGTCGCGTCGGCGAGGAAATCGCTCGGGACCTGTCGCGTAACGTGCCGATGCACAGGCTGCTGCAGGGCGATGTGGGTTCCGGCAAGACGGTGGTGGCCGCACTGGCCGCGGCGATTGCCATCGATGCAGGCTGGCAGGGCGCGCTGATGGCGCCCACCGAAATCCTGGCCGAGCAGCACTTTCGCAAGTTGATCGGCTGGCTGGAGCCACTTTTCGCACCGCGCGGTTTGCGTGTGGCATGGCTCACCGGCAGCCAGAAGAAGAAGGAGCGCACCGAGATGCTCGCGCTCATTGCCAGTGGCGAGGCGGCGCTGGTCGTCGGCACACACGCGGTGATCCAGGACCTGGTGCAGTTCAAGCGGCTGGGGCTGGCGATCATCGACGAGCAGCACCGGTTTGGCGTGGCGCAGCGGCTGGCGTTGCGCGCGAAGATGAGCGAGCCCGGGCAGGAGCCGCACCTCTTGATGATGAGCGCGACACCGATCCCGCGCACTCTGGCCATGAGCTACTACGCCGACCTGGATGTCTCCACGATCGACGAACTGCCGCCGGGACGCACGCCGGTGGTGACCAAATTGATTGCGGACAGCCGACGTGACGAAGTCACCGATCGCATCCGCGCCCAGGTCGCGCAAGGGCGACAGGTCTACTGGGTGTGCCCCTTGATCGAGGAGAGCGAGGCGCTGGACCTCACCAACGCCACTGCCACCCACGAGGCGCTGGGCGCCGCCTTGCCCGGCGTGATGGTCGGGTTGTTGCACTCGCGCATGCCGGCGCCCGAGAAAAAGGCCGTCATGTCGCTCTTTACAGGCGGCCAGATGGGCGTGTTGGTGTCGACCACGGTCATTGAAGTGGGCGTGGACGTGCCCAACGCCTCCCTGATGGTCATCGAGCATGCGGAGCGCTTCGGTCTCTCGCAGCTGCACCAGTTGCGAGGGCGGGTCGGGCGAGGCGCTACGGCTTCGGCCTGCGTGCTTCTCTATTCAGCGGGCGAACGCGGGCGGGTCGGGGAGACGGCCGGAGCACGGCTGAAAGCGATGGTCGAAACCGCCGATGGCTTCGAGATTGCCCGGCGCGACCTTGAAATCCGCGGCCCGGGAGAGTTCCTGGGGGCCCGCCAGTCCGGTGCGCCGCTGCTGCGATTTGCCGACCTCGCTCTCGACACCCACTTGTTGGACTGGGCACGCCAGTTGGCGCCGATGATGCTCGACCGGTATCCCGAATTGGCCCGCCAGCACGTTGCCCGCTGGTTGGGTGGAAAATCGGAATACCTGAAAGCTTGAGTTTTCGGGGACAGACCTTCAGCTCTGCCCCCGACTGACTAGGAATATATGACGCTCACCGAGCTTAAATACATCGTCGCAGTCGCCCGCGAGAAGCACTTCGGCAAGGCCGCCGAAGCCTGTTTCGTATCGCAGCCGACGCTGTCGGTGGCGATCAAGAAGCTCGAAGACGAGCTGGAGGTGAAGCTGTTCGAGCGCAGTGCCAACGAAGTGACGGTGACGCCTCTGGGCGAAGACATCGTGCGCCAGGCCCAAAGCGTGCTGGAGCAGGCGGCGAACATCAAGGAGATCGCCAAGCGCGGCAAGGACCCGCTGGCCGGCCCGCTCAAGCTGGGCGTGATCTACACGATCGGGCCCTACCTGCTGCCCGACCTGGTGCGCAACGCGATCTCGCGCACGCCCCAGATGCCGCTGATGCTGCAGGAGAACTTCACTGTGAAGCTGCTGGAGATGCTGCGTACCGGTGACATCGATTGCGCCATCATGGCCGAGCCCTTCCCGGATACCGGTCTGGCGGTGGCGCAGCTTTACGACGAGCCCTTCCTCGCCGCGGTGCCGAGCAACCACCCGCTGGCGGCCAAGGCGACCGTCACTTCGCAGGAGCTCAAGAGCGAGACCATGCTGCTGCTGGGTGCGGGCCACTGTTTTCGCGACCACGTGCTGGAGGTGTGCCCCGAGTTCGCGCGGTTCTCCAGCGACGCCGAAGGCATCCGCAAGAGCTTTGAGGGGTCCTCGCTGGAAACCATCAAGCACATGGTGGCGGCGGGCATGGGCGTCACGCTGGTGCCGCGCCTTTCGGTGCCCAAGGAGGCGCTACAGGCGAAGCCCAGGCGCCGCAAGGAAGACGCCTCCTTCGTCAAATACATTCCTTTCGATGGCGACCCGCCGATGCGTCGCGTGGTGCTGGCCTGGCGTCGCAGTTTCACGCGCTACGAAGCGATCGCCGCGCTGCGCAACGCCGTGTATGCCTGCGAGCTGCCGGGCGTGAAGCGCCTGTCGTAACCACACCTGTCTGCCGATGACGACCTTGTACCAACCTGGCATCTTTGAGTCCATTCCAGCGGTGGCCCGCTACGTGGTGTTCAGCCTCGGGCCGGATGCTGATGCGCAAGGCATCAAGGACGCGCTGGGCCGCTTGTCGCCGCTGGCCAACGGCAGCGATGTCGTGCTGGGCGTTGGGCCGTCACTGGTCGCTGCATTGGGTGCCGAGATTCCGGGCCTGCATGAATTTCCCGACATGTCAGGTCATGGCGTGAAGGTGCCGTCGACACCCGGTACGTTGTGGTGTTGGGTGCGCGGCCAGGACCTGGGTGACCTGCTCCACCTGACGCGCAAGGTCCAGAAGGCGCTCGCGCCAACCTTCGCGGTGCGGCATGTGGTCGACGCGTTTCGTCATGCGCTGGGCGAAAGCGGGCACGGGCGCGACCTGACGGGTTACGAGGATGGCACCGAGAACCCGTCGGGCGAGGCTGCCGAGGAAGCGGCCTTTGTTCACGGTCAGGGCGAGGGACTCGATGGGTCCAGCTTTGTCGCCACGCAGCAGTGGCTGCACGACCTCGATGCGTTCGAGGGGCTTGCAGAGGCCGATCGTGACAACCACATCGGCCGGCGCCTCTCCGACAACGAGGAGCTGGAGGACTCGCCCGTCTCCGCGCACGTCAAGCGCACGGCGCAGGAGAGCTTCGACCCCGAGGCGTTCATGCTCCGGCGCTCAATGCCGTGGATGATGAGCATGCAGGCGGGACTGATGTTCGTCGCATTCGGCAAATCGCTCTATGCTTTTGAAGCGCAGATGCGGCGCATGGCCGGGCAGGAGGACGGCGTGACCGACGCCATGTTCGCCATCTCGCGCCCGGTCAGCGGCGCTTATTTCTGGTGTCCGCCGATGCGCGGGGGCAAACTCGACTTGCGCCGCCTCGGGCTTTGACCAGTGCGGGAACGGCTGGACCTCTACCTCGACCTGATCCGCTGGAACCGGCCGGCGGGCTGGCTGCTGCTTCTGTGGCCCACGCTCAGTGCCTTGTGGATTGCGGCACACGGATTTCCCGGCTGGCACCTGCTGGTGGTCTTCACGCTCGGCACGATCCTGATGCGCAGTGCCGGCTGCTGCGTCAACGACGTCGCCGATCGCGAGTTCGACCGCCACGTGAAACGGACCGCGCAAAGGCCGGTCACCCGGGGTGCAGTGTCTGTGCGGGAAGCCTTGGTCTTGGGTGCCGTGCTGGCGCTTGTCGCGTTTGGCCTCGTCCTCACTACCAATGCGACCACCATCGCGTGGTCGTTCGCGGCGCTGGCCATTGCACTGGCGTATCCCTATGCCAAGCGCTATGTCTCGATGCCACAGGCCGTGCTGGGCGTGGCCTTCAGTTTCGGCGTGCCCATGGCCTTCGCGGCAGTGCAGTCGCGCGTGCCGGCCGTGGCCTGGCTGCTGCTGCTGGGCAACCTTTTCTGGGTGCTGGCGTATGACACAGAGTACGCAATGGTGGATCGCGACGACGACCTGAAGATCGGCATGAAGACCTCGGCGATCACGCTCGGTCGTGCCGATGTGACGGTCGTGATGCTGAGTTACATCATCTACCTTGCGTTCTGGGCGGCGGTGCTGCTCTATCGACTGCCTGCCGGCGTCGTGGCGGCCATGGTTCTGGTCGCCGGTGCGCAGGCGGCCTGGCACTACACGCTGATTCGCAACCGGGACCGCGAAGGCTGCTTCAAGGCGTTCCGCCTGAACCACTGGCTGGGATTCACCATGTTCGCCGGCGTGGTGGCCGGCTACGCGCTGGCCTGAATCAGCCGCCGAATTCGTCGCCCAGTTCGCGGGCGCGTTCGCGGGCCGCGTGCAGCGCCTTCACGAAGAGTGCATTGACCCTGTCCTGCTCCATGGACGTGATCGCCGCGTAGGTCGTACCGCCCTTGGACGTGACACGCTGGCGCAGCACTTCGGGCGGGTCGTCGGATGCGCGCGCCAGCTCCGATGCGCCAGTGAAAGTACCCACGGAAAGCTTGTAGGCCTGCTCGCGCGAAAGCCCCATCTCCATCCCGGCCTGCGTCATGGCCTCGAGGAAGAAAAAGACGTAGGCGGGGCCCGACCCCGACAGCGCGGTCACGGCGTCCAGGTGCGCTTCTTCATCCACCCACACCGAATCGCCGGTGGTTGCGATCACGGCTTCTACCCGCGCCTTGTCGTC
>DATHWV010000247.1:0-5565 GCA_035460205.1 Ramlibacter sp. | reverse complement strand
CAGCGGCCAGCCGTTGACGCCGACCGTGTCGTCGAAGCTGGCGCACTCCAACACGTCGGATTCGGTGAGCATGTAGCGGCCCTGCACGCGCCGCGTTTCGCGGATGCCCACTTGCGGCGCGATGTCGACGATGTAGGAGTTTTCGAAGCCGGGTACTTCCTTCAGGAAGGCGGCGACCCCGGCAATCTGCCGCCGGCCCAGCATTTCGGCTTCACTCAATTCGACGGCGTCTGTGCCGTCCATCGCGTTTCCCTGCGCGTTTGCCAGTTGGGTTAGGTTGACACGCCACTCGATGCCGCTTTTTTGCGGCCGCACGATGGGCGTCTTGCGCGGAAACCTGTAGCGGCCCGCGGCTTCCGCGTCCAGCATCATGCGGGGAATGATTTCCCAGGCCTTGCCGGCGCGTTCCGGGTCGATGCCGTTGAGTCGGAACATGGTGGAAGGGTAGAGCATGTTGCCCGCGCCGTCGCCCTTTTCATACGGTGCGCCGGCCCAGGCGGCGAGGTCGCCGTCGCCGGAGCAATCGATGAAGCTGCGGCCGACGATGGCGCGCCGCCCGGACTTGGTTTCGACCAGCAGCGCCTTCACACGCGCAGGCGATTCCATCAGCACGCCGGCGGCCAGTGCATGGAACAGCACTTGCACGCCCGCCGAGTTCATGAGGTCGTCCGCCGCGATCTTGTAGGCCGCCGTGTCATAGGCCTGCGCCACCGTCTTGCCGAAGAGGGCGTGGGGTTCGTTCAGGCCGCCCAGCCGGTCAATGCGCGACAACAGGTCCTGCGCGACGCCATGCACGACCTGCCGGATCTCGCCGTGCACATTCGCATGCAGTCCGCAGAAGTTGGTGACTCCCGCCGCGGTGCCCATGCCGCCGAGGAAGCCGTAGCGTTCGATCAACAAGGTGGAACGGCCGGCGCGCGAGGCAGCGACGGCTGCTGCGATGCCCGCGGGACCACCGCCGAGGACGACCACGTCGTATTCGCCGAAGACCGGGGTCTGGCGGCTGGGTTCGGTCAGGCTGGGTTGTGAATTCATTGGAACAGTGTCGCCGGATCGATGCCGTCGTACATCCACTTCAAGCCGGCAAAGCCCGCCGACTCCTTGCCGCCCTGGAACATCTGGTTGCGCAGCTCGCGTTGCACGCCACTGGCATGGTAGATGTCGCCATAGAAGCGGGCCGTGAGTTGCACGCGCCCGGTGCGCAGGTAGCGGGCTTGCTGGTACTTCTGGAACGCCTGCGCCACATCGCCCGTGCAGGCTTTCAACGCTGCGCCGAGCACCACGGAGTCCTCGATCGCCTGGCCGGCACCTTGCGCCAGATACTGCAGCATCGGGTGGGCCGCATCGCCCAGCAGCGTGACGCGTCCATCGCTCCAGTTCTTTACCGGCTCACGATCGCATAGCACCCACATCTTCCAGGTCTCGATCTTGCCCAGCAGCTCGCGCACCTGCGGAACCGCCTGCGCAAAGCGCTCGTTGAGTTCCGCGGTGTCGCCGAAGGTGTTCCAGCCTTCGTCGTACTTGTTGCTGTGGAACACCGCCACCAGGTTGAACAGCTCGCCGCGGCGCAAGGGGTAGTGCACCAGGTGGGTCTTTTCGCCGCCCCACAGCAGGACGTCGTCGCTCCACAGGTGCGCCGGCACGTCCTCGCGCCTGAGCACGGCCCGGTAGGCGATGTGGCCGGAGACGCGCGGCTTGCCGTCGCCGACCACGGCCTCGCGGATGCGGCTCCACAGGCCGTCGGCGCCGAGCAGGGCGTCGCCCCGTACCGCTTCGCCGCCGGCGAGGCGCACTGTCACGCCTTGCGAAGCCTGTTCGAAAGCCTCCACCTTGCTGGAGGTGCGCAAGCTGACGTTGGGCAACGTCTTGCAGGCGTCAAGGAAGACCTGGTGCAGGTCGGCCCGGTAGATCACGCCGTAGGGATAGCCGTAGGCGGCCAGCGCGGTGTCGCCCAGCGGAACCCGCACCACCTTCTCCCCGGTGCGCACGTCGTTCATGCCCAAGCCGGGAGGGAAGTACGCCACCTCGCTCACCGCTTCGGTCAGGCCCAGGTGCTCGAACATGCGGAAGATGTTGGGGCCAAGCTGGATGCCGGCACCGATCTCGCCGAATGCAGCCGACTGTTCGAGCACGGTGACGGTGTGCCCGTCCCTCGCCAGGACGTAGGCTGCGGCCAGGCCGCCGATGCCGCCGCCAGCGATGATGAGGTGAAGGGGTTGCATCACAAATACTAAGCATACATACTAAATGAGGACCCGGCAAGCGCTGCCGCTGGCTACACTCGCGGCATGGCAAAAAGTTTCGACTTCCAGCACGCACCTGGCCACCTCATCCGCCGGGCCCACCAATTGGCGGTTGCGGTGTTCATGGAGGAGACCGGCGACCACGACGTCACGCCGGTGCAGTTCGCCATCCTGAATGCGCTGATGGACGACCCCGGCGAGGACCAGGTCACGCTGGCGGGCAAGGTGGCCTTCGACGCGGCGACCTTCGGTTCGGTGATCGGCAGGCTGGAGGCCAAGGGCTGGGTGCGGCGCGAGGCGGATGCGGGCGACCGGCGGCGCAAGCTGCTCTGGGTGACCGCAGGCGGCGAGCGGGCCGCGCTGTCGATGAAACGCGCCGTGGGCAAGGCCCAGAAGCGCATCCTGGGGCCGCTGGAGGCCGGCGAGCGCGACGAGCTGGTGCGCCTGCTGGGCAAGCTGGTGGCCGGCCACCAGCCGGACTGAGCAGGTCAGTCGGACTTGGTCACCAGGTCGAAATGCTCGACCACCGGGGGGCTCGCGAAGAACGGGCCGATGATGGCGCGCCATTGCGCGAAAAGCGGGCCCTGGCGGAAGTCCACCGTGTGGTTCTCCAGCGTGTCCCAGAAGATCTGCAGCACATAGCGCTCGGGCGATTCGATGCCCTTGTTCACCTTGTAGCCGCGCATGCCCTTGGCCTGGGATGCGACCGTCTGCAGCGCGCGGGTGATGGCCTCGTCGAAAGCGGCCTGCTGGCCGGGAGCGATGCGGATTTCAGCGATCTCGAGAATCATGATGGCGTCCTAGTACTGGGTGTCGGGCAAGTCTACCGTCAGGCCGTCCAGCGCATCGGTGAGCTGGAGCTGGCAGGACAGGCGGCTGTTGTCGCGGCGCGGCACCGCGGTGAATTCGAGCATCGCGTATTCCTCGGCCTGCATCGCAGGCAGGAGCGCGGCATGGGGCTCATGCACGAACACATGGCAGGTCCCGCAAGTCATCATGCCGCCGCAGTCGGCAGCGATGCCATCAACGCCGGCCGCGACGGCAGCCTGCATCAGGCTGCGACCCGTCTTGCAGCGGACTTCCTGCGCCGGCGCTCCGCCGGCGGCAATGAAATGAACTGTGATCATCAGATTCGGCTGAAAAATTCGCGGCGCTGGAAGTCGTCCTTGTCCTCGGCTTGCTCCCAGCGTGAAAGGTCGGACCGCTTGATGCGGCCGAAGTAGTCGATGAACGGCTGGCCGAAAGCCGAAGCGAGGGCGGTGTCGGCCTGCAGGGCTTCGAGCGCTTCGCCCAGGCTGGTGGGCAGCCTGGGTGCGGAAGATGCGTAGGGCGCGTCAGTGGCAGGCGGCGGCACCAACGCGCGGTCGATGCCGTCCAGCCCGGCGTGGATCTGCGAGGCGATGTACAGGTAGGGGTTTGCCGCCGGTTCGCCAATGCGGTTTTCGATGCGCGTGCTTTCGTCGCCGCACTGGCCAATGACGCGCAGCATCGCGCCGCGATTGTCCCGGCCCCACAGCACGGATTGCGGTGCCAACGCGTTGGGCCGGAACCGGGCGAAACCGTTGGCGGTGGGCGTGCAGAACACCGTCATGCCGCGCGCGTGTTCCAGCAGTCCGGCCAGGTAGTGGGCGCCTTGCGCCGAGAGTGTGTGCAGCGCATCCGTGGCCGTCGAGCCCGGCTGGGGCGCGTCGCGGCGCCAGAGGTTGGCGCCGGTCCTGGCATCGACCAGCGACTGGTGCAGGTGCCAGCCGCTGGACATGATGTTGGGGAAGGGCGGACGGCACATGAAACTGGCGTGGTAGCCGGCGCGGCGCAACGCCTGCTTCACGGCGCCGCGGAACAGAACCATGTTGTCGGCGGCCGTGAGGGCATCGGTCGCTTCGAACACGGCTTCGACCTGGCTGGGTCCGAGCTCGATCTCCAGCGACAGCAACGGCAGGCCGAGTGCTTGCGCCGTGCGTTGCACGATGCGCAGCGGCTCCTCCGCCATGTCGAACCAGGCTTCGTTCAGCAGGTTGTAGCCGGGGTGGACCATGCTGACTGCCGGAGGCAGCCCCGGCCACCCGGCCTTGTCCGGGTCGAGCTGGTCACGCGTGTCGGCGATGCGGTAGATGTGGAACTCGACCTCCAGCCCGCAGCGCATGGCGACGCCTCGGTCTGCCAGCCGCCGCAACGCGTGTTGCAGCACGCGCCGCGTGTCCAGTTCCACCGGGCGCCCCTCCTGGAACCAGGGCTGGCCAAGGACCCATCCGGTGCCCGGTGTCCATGGCAATTGCCTGAAGCTGGCGGGGTCGGCCAACAGCAAAAGGTTGCTGGCGAATTCAAAGCCGGGCAGGCTGGCCGTACCGCCGGGTTCGAAGACGGGGAAGGCCGTACGGTCGGATGCGTCCTTGAGCATCAATGTGCTGACCAGCCCGACGCCGTCGAGCATCGCCTGCGCAGCCGCCGAAGCCGCCAGCGTCTTGCCGCGGGTCACTCCGTGCAGGTCGCACCAGGCGAAGCGCACCAGTTCGATGCCGCTGGCGGAGATCAATTGCGAAACACTGCGCAGCGCTTCGTCGCGCTGCGCGTCATGGATGCCGCAGCGCTGTGCGAACGTCGTCATGCGGAGGTAACAGGCAGGGCGGCCTTGCCGGCCCAGGGCGCGCCTTCGCGCTTGGCCCGCACCTGCTCGCGCCACCAGGTCGGCCAGGCACCGGCCGGCGCAATGCCGTCCACTGTGTCAGGCCCGTTCATCGCGGCTGCTTGCGCCGCGTCAGCCACGCCGGGCGCAGTGCCCCCGGCCTGCACGGTTTCGATCGCCTTGAGCAGCGCGCGGCGGTTGGCCATGATCACCTTGTCGCTGGTGCCCAGGTGCTCGCGCGTGCGGTCCTGGATGGCGCCCATGCTCTCCACCGCCCACTGGTCATGCACGTTGATGTCGTCTTCGCCCATACCGAGGTAGGTCTGCGTCAATTGCTCGTCGGGGTTGAAGCCCCATTGGTTGTGCCGGCCCGACCTGGGGATGTAGTCGGGCAGCTGGATGTACTTCAGCCGCTGGTTGCGCATCGCGTCCTTGTCCACCGGCTCGCCGAAACTGGTGAACACCGAATACCAGTAGGTGTGCGTGTCGTCCACCGGCAGGTGCATCTGCGTGATGGTGAGCGTTTCCGACAGCGGGATGACGAAGGTGTGCGGGAAGATCGATTGCGTGATGCGCACGTGCGTCAATTCATCGGTCATGGGCCGCAGCGCGGTGAGCTGCATGCCCCAGGGCTGGGGCTCGAAACTGATTTCGGGCTGGTGGAACTCGCGCATGATGCGGGTCATCGGCCAGCGTTCG
>DATHWV010000246.1:0-9333 GCA_035460205.1 Ramlibacter sp. | reverse complement strand
CGTCGGTGTGCTGCTCGGCGGCTTGCTCACGAGCCAATTCAACTGGCACTGGGTCTTCCTGGTGAACCTGCCGGTGGGCGCCGGCGTGTTCGCGCTGACGATGTGGCTCGTGCAGCCGGGTCGTGGCGAGCGGGTGCGGCTTGACGTCGCCGGCGCGGTGACCGTGACGCTGTCACTGCTGCTGGCTGTCTATGGAGTGGTCGATGGCAATCGCGCAGGTTGGTCGTCGGTGCAGACGATCGCGCTGCTCGGTGGCGCGGTTGGGTTGTTCCTGGCGTTCATCGCGATCGAAGCGCGTGCGCGCTCGCCGCTGATGCCGCTGGCGCTGTTCAGGATCCGCAATGTGGCGGTGGCCAATGCGTCCGGCGTGCTGTGGGCCGCCGCGATGTTCGCCTGGTTCTTCATCTCGGCGCTGTACATGCAACTGGTGCTGGGCTACGACCCCATGCAGGTGGGCCTCGCCTTCCTGCCGTCCAACCTGATCATGGCGGCGTTCTCACTGGGCCTGTCGGCGCGGATGGTGATGCGCTATGGCTTGCGCGGTCCGCTGGTCGTCGGGCTGCTGCTGGTGGGTGCGGGCTTGGCCCTGTTTGCTCGCGCGCCGGTCAACGGCGACTTCTGGCTCGACGTGTTGCCGCCGATGCTGTCGCTCGGGCTGGGCTGCGGGGTGGCGCTGAACCCGGTGTTGCTGGCCGCCATGAGCGGCGTGGATGAAAAGGACGCCGGGCTTGCGTCAGGCGTGGTGAACACCGCCTTCATGATGGGCGGTGCCCTGGGCCTGGCAGTGCTGGCCAGCGGAGCCGCCGCCAGGACTGAAGTGCTTCAGGCGGCAGGCGCCACGGGTGCAGCAGCGCTCAATGGCGGCTACCAGCTGGCGTTCGCCGCCGGCGCTGCGTGCGCGTTCGCGGCCGCAGCGATCGCCTGGTTCATGCGTGAGGCGAATGCGGTCAGCTCTGGCTCCGCCTCTGTGTCAGCGTGAAGCCGAAATGGCGCTTGTGCCAGCGCGAGAACGCGCTGAGCGCCGAGAAGCCCAGCAGGTCCGCGACATCGGCGAGGCGGCCCTTGTGGCCTTCGAGGTAGCCGTCGACCAGTTCGCCGCGCACCCCGTCCACCACTGACGAAAACGTTTCCCCAGTCTGTGCAAGATGCCTGTGCACAGTCCGTCGATCGACGCCCAGGTGCTGCGCCACCTTCTCGACGCTGCAGCGGCCCAACGGCAGCATCTCGCGCACCAGCCACCGGACCTTGTCGGCGAGCGTCATGTCCGGCCGCGAGATCATCGCGTCCAGGTACTGGCGTGCGTACCGCGCCATGACCGGATCGGCGGTCGGAAGCTGCCCGGCCAGATCCTCCGCCGCGCACACGATGCCATTGAACTCGGCGCCGAAATCGACGATGTGCCCGAACACGGCCACATGCCCGGACAAGCTGGCCGGCGCCGGGTGCGTGAACAGGATGCGCCGGGGTTTCCATGCCGGCCCCAGCAACTCCTGCAGGATGTGGAACAGGTAGCCGACGAACAATTCCATGCCCTGCCGATGCGGCATCCGCTTGCCTTGCGCGATGTGCACGCGCAGGATGACGAGGGGGCCCGAATCTTCGACACGGATCGAGAGCAGTTCACTGTGCAGCTGCACATAGCGACCCAGCGTTTCGATGGCGCGCCGACCGGTGGTCTCTTCGCGCACGACGAGGCTGAACGGACCCAGGTTCGACAGGCGGCGCGCCTTGGAAAGCCGCAAACCGAAGTCTTCGGCGCGGCTTTGTACGGCCGAGGTCTCGAGCAGCTTTGCCACCGCCGTGGCACTGATGCGCGCATCCGGGTCGGAAAGGCATGAGGTATCCAGGCCGCACTCGTGCATCAGGCGGTAGGGGTCAAGGCCGAGCGAGCGCGCGAGTTCGACGTACCCGATCAGCGTCGCGCTGCGAATGGTGGAGCGCATTTCAGGGCAATCCGGATGTCCCGAATGGTAAACAGGAATGTCCCATTAGGTCAAGCGCTGCAGAGGGGCCGCAGCCACACTCTCCCTGCAATTCACCCCGATAGGAGACACCCATGATCGTTCGTTCCCTGCGCGCCGCCCTCGCGGCTTGCCTTTGCGCCGCAGCCACCGTTGTCGCCGCGCAGACCTGGCCCGAGAAGCCCATCCGCATCGTCGTACCCGCGCCGGCCGGCGGCAGCATGGACGTCATTGCACGCATCCTGGCCGATGCCATGCAGGCGACCCTCGGCCAGCCCATGGTCGTGGACAACAAGGCCGGTGGCCTGGGAATGCTCGGCGTGGGCGACCTGCTGGCCGCGCCGCATGACGGTTACACGGTGATGGTCCACCTCAATGGCGCCGTCTCCGAAATCCCGCACCTCATGAAACCCCGATTCGATGCGTTCAAGGACATCAAGCCGATCGCAGAACTCGCTCGCGGCGGACTCCTGTTCGTTGGCGGGCCGCAGCTCAAGGCCACGTCGCTCAAGGAGGTGATCGCGCACACCAAGGCCAACCGGGGCAAGGTCAGCGTTGCGTCGTACAGCGCCGGCACCGTCTCGCACACCATGGGTGTCGAGCTCAACGCGCTGGCCGGCATCGACATGCAGCACGTCGCCTACAAGGGCGCGCCGCCGGCGCTGCAGGATGTGATGGCCGGGCATGTGACGCTGATGTTCGATGGACCGGCCACCTCCGTGCCGATGGTCAAGGCCGGCAAGGTCAAGGCTTTTGCGGTCACTTCGGCCGAGCGCATGCCCGCGTTGCCCGATGTGCCGACCTTCGCCGAACAAGGCTTTCCTGCGATGACACAGGTGATCTGGGTCGGCTTGTGGGTAGCGAGCGACGTGCCGGCACCCGTGCAGGCGCGGTTGCGCGACGCCGCGGTCAAGGCCCTTCAGCAGCCGCTGGTGCGTGGCCGCCTGAGCGTGCAGGGCATGCAGCCCGGCTCGCCCGCCACCCCCGAAGAGCTCGCGAAATCGCTGCGCGTCGCCTACGACCGCCAGGGGGCATTGCTCAAATCGATCAACTTCAAGGCGGACTGACCGTCATGCAATTTCTCGACGACTCCCTCCTGCCGGAGAACCAGCAGCCCCTCGTCATCCAGGTCGCACCCTACGGCCCGGAGTGGATTCCTGCCGATTCGAGCGACATCCCCGTCACGATGGACGAACAGGTCCAGAAGGCGGTCGACTGCTACAACGCCGGGGCGACGCTGCTGCACATCCACGTGCGCGAGGCGGACGGCAAGGGCTCCAAGCGCCTGTCGATGTTCAACGAGTTGATAGCGCGCCTGCGCGACGCCGTGCCCGACATGATCCTGCAGGTCGGTGGCTCGATCTCCTTTGCGCCCGAGACCGAGACCGAGGCCGCCCAGTGGCTTAGCGACGATACGCGCCACATGCTGGCGGAGCTGTCGCCCAAGCCCGACCAGGTGACGATCGCCATCAACACCAACCAGATGAACATCTGCGAGCTGCTGACCGCGGACGACGTCAAGGACACATCGCTTGCGAACCCGGCCTTCCAGCAAGCCTACCGCGAGATGACCATCCCGTCGGGACCCGGCTTCGTCGAGGAACACCTGCGCCGCTTGCAGGCCAGCGGCATCCAGCCCTTGTTCATGCTGGGCGATGTCGGGCAACTCGAGTCGGTGGAGCGCCTGATCCGGCGCGGCATCTACACCGGCCCCCTGACCATGAACTGGGCGGCCATCGGCGGCGGTATGGACGGCCCCAACCCCTACAACCTGATGGAGTTCATCCGGCGCGTCCCCGACGGCGCCGTGCTGACGATCGAAAGCATCATGCGCAACGTGCTTCCCTTGAATGCGATGGCGATCGCCATGGGCCTGCACGTCCGCGTGGGCATCGAAGACAACCTCTGGGGCCGCAAGGGCGAGCGCATGACCTCTGTCGGCCAGGTCGAACAGATGGTGCGGCTGGCCCGCGAGATGCACCGTGAGGTCGCCACCGGCAAGGAAGCCCGGAAGATCCACAAGATCGGCGAGCACTACAAGAGTACCGACGAAACACTGGCCCGAATCGGCTACGCGCCGAACCGCCAGTCGGGTGAGCTCGGCGCTCCGCTGCGCCGGGTGGCCTGAGATCCGGAGCGCATCACCATGAACTCCCGACCACTGGCCCGACGGGTCGCCCTTGTCACGGGCGCAGGCCCCGGACTCGGCCGCGCACTGGTGCGTGGGCTGGCCGAAGCCGGCGCCAAGATCGTCGTGTGCGACGTCAATGAAACCAGCCTGGCGGCGGCGCGCGTTGCCGTCGAAGAAGCAGGATCCGAATGCCTCACGGTGCCGTGCGACGTCTCGGACAGCGGCGCCGTGCAGCGCATGTTCGCGCAGGCGGCCGAGCGCTTCGGCACAGTTCACATCCTTGTGAACAACGCGGCCCTGACGCCGAACCGCAAGGATGACGACGATCGGCGCAATCGCCACTACACGTACCTCACGACGCCCGTGCCGCGGCAGTCGCTGGAGTTCACCAGCAACATCACCGACGAGGAATGGCATCGCTGGTGGGGTGTGAACGTGCACGGCGTCTTCTACTGCACGCGCGAAGCGCTCAAGCTGATGCAGCCGCAGAAATACGGCCGCATCATCAACATCGCATCGCTCTCCGGCATGTCGGGCCTGTCCTGCCACAGCCCGCACTACAGCGCGACAAAGGGCGCGGTGATCGCGTTCACGAAATCGGTGGCGGCGGAGGTTGCGGGCAGCAACATCTACGCCAATGTGATGGCCCCGGGCCTGGTCCACACGCAGGAGGTTGATGCCCTCTTGCAGAAGATGGGGGAGGAAGGCCGCAACCGCTTCATGCAACTCGTGCCGTCCGGGCGGATGGGCACGCCCGAAGAGTACGCGGCCACCGTGGTTCACCTCGCGGGCGAGCACTACATGGCGGGCCAGGTGATTTCGCCCAACGGAGGCATGCTGATATGAGCACGACGAAGGTATTGAAGGGCATTGCCCGCTCCAAGGGACAGGCCAGTGGCGAGGCGCTCGTCAGCGAACTGAGGTTCGGCTGGGGCTTCAATGTGGTCGCCAACGAGAGCGGAATCATCGGTGCGTACGAGCACCCCCTGAACGGCCAGTGCGTGAAGGGCAGGATCATGGTGTACCCGACCGTGTCCGGCACGACGCTGGGCTCGGTGGGCCTGTACTACAAGTGCCAGGTCTCCAAGGTGGGACCGACCGGCATCATTTGCCACAACGTCCACGACATCGACATCGCAGGCGCCATTGCCGGCGAAATTCCCGCGGTGGACTGCCTCGACGGCGACCCCCTCGAGCACATCCGCACCGGCGACTGGGTGGAGATCCGCGCCGACGAAGTCGGCAAGGAAGCCACCGTCACCATCACCAGGAAGAACACATGAAGCTCGATCGCGCGCAGCAGGACATGCTGGATGGCAAGAATGGAGAAGCCCGGCGCTTCGCGATGGAAAAGCTGGTCGACTTCGGGCATGCCGTCGGCGCCGAGGAGATGGTGCCGCTCGCTTTCGTGCTGAACGTCTGCCCCATCGAAATGAAAGACCGGTCCCATCCCGACCTCGCGACCTTCGACATGGGCCACAGCCCGCTGTACGACAAGTTCATCGCGATCAAGGATGCACGCGTCGCCGACGAGAGCAAGACGATCTGCCTGAACGACCCGTACCTGGTCCAGATCGACAAGTACGAGGAAGACGGCTACCCCTGGAATTTTTCGTGGGGTGACGGCAGCTACAAGCTGCCCAAGGACATCTACGACGGCTACGTGCGCGGCCATGACGCGCTGAAAGAGCACGGCTGGATCATGTCGCAGTCGTGCAATTCGCACCTCACGACCCGCACGCCGAGGTACGGCGAATACTGCGCCTCGTCCGAGTCCAGCGTCGCCGCCTACCTGAACACCTTCGTCGGGGCTCGCAGCAACCGTGAAAGCACCGTGAACACCGTGTATGCGGGCTATACCGGCTACCTGCCCAAGTACGGCATGCTGCTCGATGAAAACCGGCACGCGAAGGTCATCCTGGAACTGACCGACGAGGTCAAGGAAAAGATGACGGACCCGGCGGACTGGGCGGCCCTGGGTGCCGTTATCGCCGAGAAAGGCAGCAACCGGATTCCGGCCATCCTCAACATGCCCGAACTGCTCAGCCCCACCGCGGGCAAGTGCCTCTCGGGTTGTGTGTCCGCGGGCATGAACGATCCCATGCTGCACATCATCGGCTCAGCCCTTCCCGAGTCGCGCACGCTCGAAGCCGCATTCGGGGGCAGCGTGCCGGCGAACGTCGAGCGGCAGGTCATCACGCTGGACGACGTGCGCCAGTACTATCGCAAGCTCGACTCCGCCAAGTCCGACAAGGTGGACATCGTCGTGTTCGGCTGCCCGCACCTCACCTATCACGAGATTCGCCAGATCGCCGGGTTGATCGAAGGCCGCAAGGTGAACGCGAACGTGCACCTGTGGGTCCAGACCGACACGCCTTCGTACCACATGGCGCGCGACAACGGCGAAGCCAAAATCATCGAAGCCGCCGGTGGAAAGATCTATCACTCCACCTGCATGGGCATGAACCCGGTGCGCACCTGGAGCCACGACCTCAACATCGCCACGAACAGTTTCAAGTACGTGAAGCTGGGCGGGGGTTTCGGCCAGGGCTGGCACTTCGGTGCGGTGCCCGACCTCATCGACGCGGCCGTGACCGGTCGCTTCGTGTCGACTCGCTGGGAATAGGAACCCCTCCATGATTGCAAACATGATGCAGCAGCCGCTGCTGGTCTCCACGCTCCTCACGCATGCCGAGCGCCACCATGGCGACCAGGAAATCGTCTCGCGACGCGTCGAAGGTGACGTGCATCGCCAGACCTATGCCGAGCTCGCGCAGCGCTCGCGCCGCATCGCCAACGCGCTGGTCGGGCAGGGCATTCGCACCGGCGATCGCGTCGCGACGCTGGCCTGGAACGGCCATCGCCACATGGAGCTGTACTACGCGGTGTCGGGCTCCGGTGCCGTGCTGCACACGCTCAATCCGCGCCTGCACCCCGACCAGGTGGTGTGGATCGCCGACCACGCCGAAGACCAGGTGCTGTTCTTCGACCTCACGTTCCTGCCGCTGGTCGAGGCCATCGCGCCGCGCGTCAAGACCATCAAGGCGTTCGTGGCCATGACCAGCCGCGACCACATGCCGGCGACGACGACGGTGCCCAACCTCCTGTGCTACGAAGACCTGGTCGATGCGTATTCCCCGCACTTCACCTGGCCGGTGTTCGACGAGAACACCGCCTCGTCGCTGTGCTACACGTCGGGGACCACCGGCAATCCCAAGGGGGCGCTGTACAGCCACCGGTCCACGGTGCTGCACACCTGGGCTTGCGCATTGCCGGATTCGCTCGACTGCTCTTCGACCGACACCATCCTGCCGGTGGTGCCGATGTTCCACGTCAATGCGTGGGGCCTGCCGTATGTCGCCTGCATGGTCGGCGCCAAGCTCGTGTTCCCCGGCCCCTGGCTGGACGGCAAGTCGCTGCACGACCTGTTCGAAGCTGAAGGCGTGACGCTTTCTGCGGGCGTGCCGACCGTCTGGCAGGGCTTGCTGGCGCATGTCAAAGCGAACAACCTGGCGTTCAGCACCATGAAGCGCACGGTGATCGGCGGCTCGACTTGCCCGCCGGCCATGATGGATCTCTTCGAGGACACATACGGCGTCCAGGTCATTCACGCCTGGGGCATGACCGAGTTGAGCCCGATCGGCACGGTGGGCAAGGCCAAGGGCAAGCACGCGAGCCTTGGCGCGCCGCAACGTCGCGCGCTGCAAGCAAAGCAGGGCCGGTCGCTTTACGGCATCGACATGCGGATCGTGGGCGAGAACGGTGAGGACCTCCCGCACGATGGGCGGACTTCAGGCGAACTGAGGGTGCGCGGGCCGTGGGTCATCGCTGACTACTTCAAGGGCGAAGGCGGCAATCCGCTGGTGGACGGCTGGTTCCCGACCGGCGACGTCGCCACCATCGATGCCGATGGCTTCATGCAGATCACCGACCGCAGCAAGGATGTGATCAAGTCCGGCGGCGAGTGGATCGGATCGATCGACCTCGAGAACATCGCGATGGCCCACCCGGCGGTGGCCATGGCTGCGTGCATCGGCGTCAAGCACCCGAAGTGGGACGAACGCCCGCTGCTGGTCGTGGCCCGGAAGCCGGGCGTCGACGTGACGCGCGAGGAACTGCTCTCGTTCTTCGACGGCAAGATCGCCAAATGGTGGACGCCGGATGACGTCGCATTCGTCGACAGCATTCCGCTGGGCGCGACGGGGAAGATGCTGAAGAACCGGCTGCGCGACACGTTCCGCGATTACCGGTTGCCTACAGCCTGACTGCGAAGGTCTCCTGCCGGCCTCAGGGCCGTCCCCAGCGCAGCACCAAGGTGCTGGCCCCTTTGCCGCGGCCGCCCAGCATCTTCTGCAGCAACTCGGGCCCGCTCAGCCCCGCGGGCAGTTCGCCCGGCGCGTAGTCGCTGGCAATCGCGGTGAACGTGTAGTGGTGCCACCCGGTGTTCGGGCCGGCGCACGGACCCATGTAGTGGGCAAGGTCCTGTGTGCTCTTGCCACCCGTGAACTTCGGAGAGGGCTTGTTGATTTCGTTCTCGGCGAAGCCACCCAGCTTGGGATCGATGCCGTACGCCACCCAGTGGTACACGCCGCTGCCGCCACGCCCTTCCGGATCGAACATCACGAAGGCCAGGCTCTTGGTGCCTGCCGGCACGTTCTTCCAGGCCAGTGGTGGCGACACGTTCTGGCCCACACAATTGGGATTGGTGGCGATGTTGCCGGCGTGTTTGGTCTCGAGCGGGCTGTTGTCCGGGAATTGTGGCGACCAGAGTGTGAAGGCGTTTTCGTGCACCGGGATGTTGCTGGTCGAAGCGCAGGCGGCAAGCGCCAAGGCGGCCAGGGGCGCCAGGCGGCGCAGCGAAGTGGTCAAGGTCATGATGCGGGTTCCTTCGGATGATGGGCGCGCTGAAATTTTGCTCACCAATCCGCACCCTGCGTCGAGGGTATACCTCTAGCCGAGGTTGAAAGTCCGCGCGTTGCGACCGCTCCTATACTGGCGGCCATGAAATTCCGCCCTCTCCTCCTCTCCGGCCTTTGCCTCTTCCTTGGCGCATGTGCGACGCGCGTTGCCGACAACACGACAACGTTCCAGTTCGAGGGCTCGTCGGTCCAGCAGGAAATGGTCGAAGTGGGCGCCGGCAAATACAAGGTGACGCTGGCCGGCATGCGGCAGACCAAGGCCCAGGTCGAGCGCGCCTACGCCTTTCGCGTGAGCCAGATGTGCGGCGGGCGGGCGACCGCG
>DATHWV010000245.1:0-13554 GCA_035460205.1 Ramlibacter sp. | reverse complement strand
TTTGAAGAAAATCGGGATGATCAGAATCGCCACGATGTTCACGACTTTGATCATGGGGTTGATCGCCGGGCCGCTCGTGTCCTTGTAGGGGTCGCCCACGGTGTCGCCGGTCACGGCGGCCTTGTGCGCTTCCGAACCCTTGCCGCCGTGGTTGCCATCTTCAATGTATTTCTTGGCGTTGTCCCAGGCGCCGCCGCCGGTGCACATGGAGATCGCCACGAACAGGCCGGTCACGATGGTGCCCATGAGCAGGCCACCGAGCGCCTTGGGGCCCAGCGCCAGGCCGACGACAATCGGCACGACCACCGGCAGCAGCGACGGAATCACCATCTCCTTGATCGCGGCCGTGGTCAGCATGTCGACCGCCTTGCCGTATTCCGGCTTGGCCGTGCCTTCCATGATGCCCTTGATGTCGCGGAACTGGCGGCGCACTTCGACCACCACTGCGCCGGCTGCGCGGCCCACGGCTTCCATCGCCATCGCGCCGAACAGATAGGGGATCAGCCCGCCGATGAACAGGCCCACGATCACCATCGGGTCCGACAGGTCGAAAGTGATCTGGCGGCCATAGGTCTCGAGCTTGTGGGTGTAGTCGGCGAACAGCACCAGCGCGGCGAGGCCGGCCGAGCCGATGGCGTAGCCCTTGGTTACGGCCTTGGTGGTGTTGCCCACGGCGTCCAGCGGGTCGGTGATATCGCGCACGCTGGCCGGCATTTCGGCCATTTCGGCGATGCCGCCGGCGTTGTCGGTGATCGGGCCGTAGGCGTCCAGGGCCACCACGATGCCGGCCATGCTCAGCATGGAGGTCGCTGCGATCGCAATGCCGTACAGGCCGGCCAGCTTGAAGGCGCACAGGATGGCGATACACACGAAGATCACGGGCCAGGCGGTGGAACGCATCGACACGCCGAGGCCGGCGATGATGTTGGTGCCGTGGCCGGTGGTCGAGGCCTGCGCGATGTGGCGCACCGGCGCGTACTGCGTGCCGGTGTAGTACTCGGTCACCCAGACCAGCGCGCCGGTGAGGATCAGGCCGACGGCGCAGGCGCCGAACAGGCGCATTTGCGTGCCGGTGGCCGTGACGGCGTTGTCAGGCATCAGCCAGGCGGTGACGAACCAGAAGGCGACCAGCGACAGCACGCCCGCGATCGCCAGGCCCTTGTACAGCGCGGGCATCACGTTCTTCATGCCGGGCGAAGCCTTGACGAAGAAGCAACCGATGATGGAAGCGATGATGGACACGCCGCCCAGTGCCAGCGGGTACACCGCAGCGGTGGCGCCGGCGCCCGAGAGCAGCAGGGCGCCCAGCACCATGGTGGCGATCAGCGTCACGGCGTAGGTTTCAAACAGGTCGGCGGCCATGCCGGCGCAGTCGCCCACGTTGTCGCCCACGTTGTCGGCGATCACGGCCGGGTTGCGCGGGTCATCCTCCGGGATGCCGGCTTCCACCTTGCCCACCAGGTCGGCGCCCACGTCGGCGCCCTTGGTGAAGATGCCGCCACCCAGTCGCGCGAAGATCGAGATCAGCGAGGAGCCGAAGGCAAAGCCGATCAGCGGGTTGAGCAGGCTGGCCAGGTTGCGGTCCGGCGTCATGTTGCCGTTGCCCACCAGGAACCAGTAGAACGCCGTCACGCCCAGCAGGCCCAGGCCCACGACCAGCATGCCGGTGATGGCGCCGCCGCGGAAGGCCACGTCCAGCGCCGGGCCGATGCCCTTGGTAGCGGCCTGTGCGGTGCGCACGTTGGCGCGGACCGAGACGTTCATGCCGATGAAGCCGCAGGCGCCCGAAAGCACCGCGCCGATCACGAAGCCAATGGCGGTCTGGCCGTCGAGGAAGATGCCGATGAGGATCGCCAGCACGACGCCGACGATGCTGATGGTCTTGTATTGCCGCGCGAGGTAGGCGGCAGCGCCGGCCTGGATGGCCGCCGCGATTTCCTGCATGCGGGCGTTGCCGGGGTCCTGGGAAAGAATCCACCCACGCGCCCAGAAGCCATAAGCCACGGCCGCAAAGCCGCAGACAAGCGCCAGAATCAGCGCCGAATTGCCAGTCATTTAGTTTCTCCTGCTCGTTGTTTCGCTTGGAGGGGGCAACGCTGCGGTAGCCCCCGCTGCGTTGCTTCCTCGTTGCTCCCACAGGCGGAGACGATTGGCCAACGGGCGGAATATAAGCGCAAACCTGTGACGTATTCGAGGCAAACCCGGGAAAGCAAGGCTCACGAAAGTAAAATCAGGGTTAATCCCAATCCTAGTTTCCACTTTCACGCAAGAAGAAGACCATGTCCCTAGATAACGTCCTGCCCGGCAAGAATGTTCCCGATGCCTTCAACGTGATCATCGAGATCCCGATGAACGCCGACCCGATCAAGTACGAGGTCGACAAGGAAACCGGCGCCATCTTCGTGGACCGCTTCATGTCCACGTCCATGCACTACCCCACCAACTACGGCTATGTGCCCAAGACCATCAGCGGCGACGGCGACCCGGTCGACGTGCTGGTGATCACCCCGGTGCCGCTGATCCCCGGCGTGGTCGTGCCCTGCCGTCCGATCGGCATCCTGAAAATGGAAGACGAAGCCGGCATGGACGGCAAGGTGCTGGCCGTGCCGATCGACAAGATCCTGTCGATCTACACGCAGTGGCAAAAGCCCGAAGACCTCAACCCGATGCGCCTGAAGACCATCTCGCACTTCTTCGAGCACTACAAGGACCTGGAAGAGGGCAAGTGGGTGAAGATCCTCGGCTGGGAAGGCCCGGACGCCGCGCGCAAGGAAGTCATGGACGGCATCGCCAACTACAACGCCCAGAACAAGTAAGCGGTCAGGCCGCGGTTTCCATCGCGCCGGCTTCCTCGTACTCGTAGTAACGCTTGACCTGGCGATTCAGGTAGTCGCCCACCGATGGCGCTTTCAGCAACGCCTGGTGCTCGCGGGGCGGCACGCGAAAGTAGTTGTAGGTGCTGCCGCTCGTGAACTCCACCTGCAGCACCCACTCGCCTTCGTCATAGCCGATGCTGCGCACGGCGGTGGATTTCACCTGCCGGCGAGGTAGTGTCTTGTCGTAATGCATGGAATGGCCTCCATGCGATTGCAGCGCCGCCCTGCGCGGGCCCGCGTCGGTGCAGGCCCGCGCCTTGTGTGGGCGCAGTCCTGCCCCGTGGGTGCCAAGCTCAGGCGCGCTGGGGGTCGGGGAAGATGAAGCTCTTCAGCCCGTAGAGGCCGGTGCGGTCGAACGGGCGCCAGTCGCCTTGCGGCTGGGCCAGGCGATCCGCCACCGCCCACCACGCGCTGGGATTCAAGCCCAGCCCGATGTGGCTGGCGACGACTTCGATGTTCTCGGTCTCTTCGTGGTCAGGCTGCTGGATGCTGCCTTGCCAGGCCACGATGCCGTCGGTGCGCGAATAGATGCTGGTCGTCGGCACCGGGGGCGCCGTGGGCAGGTCGAACTGGCCGTGCTCGCGCTCGATGTCGCGCCCACTGGTCAGTTCATAGATGCGCCACGCATTGGTGGACTTGGGCGGCCCGGCGAAGGGCGAACCCAGCGTGATCACGCCCCGCACCAGCTCAGGCAATTCCTTGGCCAGTTCCCGGGCGTACACGCCTCCCAGGCTCCAGCCGATGAGGCTGACCTTCCGGCCGCTGCTTTGGCAGGCCTCCTGCAGGTCGCGGCGCGCGGTTTCCAGCACGCCTGCGCGTGGGCCGAAGTTGAACCCCTGGCTCCAGCCACGGCTGCGGTAACCCAGCGACCCGAGGTAGGTGCGCAGCGGCACGGTGGTGGTGTCGCTGGCGGAAAGGCCGGGGAATACAAGCACCGTGTGGCCATCGCCTGCGGGTGCGCGCGTGAGTGCCGGCCATGCCGGGAGCACGGCGCCGAACTCGAACGGCGCGCGGAATTCAAGCGCCAGCAGGGCCAGGCTGGGCGGCGGAAGGTCTTGGTTGGAGGTCTGTCTCGAAGTTGCCATAGCGATGGGACTGCTCGCCTTGTTGTGTTGATCCGTACCCTAGCAGCATTGCGGGGCGGCAAGCGCCCCGCTTTTAGAGGAAGCCGCCCAAAGTGCCGAAGCTCAGGCGGCGCGCCGCGCCTTTTTCCTGGGTTTCGCAGCCGGTGCAGGCTCCGGCGCGGGGGCGAAATGGCCGCATGCTTCCTCGAACGCGGCTTCGATCATGTCCGCCAGGTCCTGCAGGTGCGGCACGGCTTTCTTGTCCGCGATGATCCCGAAGTCGACCCGGCCGGCGTAGGTCTGGATAGTGATGTTCAGCGCAAGCCCGTGCAACACGATGGAGAGCGGATGGAAAGTCACCATGCGCGCACCCGCGAGGTACAAAGGCACCTGCGGACCCGGCACATTGCTGATCGCGACGTTGGCCACGCTGGGCAGCTTGTCGGCGATGCCGCTCTTGCCATAGGTCTTGAACAGCGCCTTGGCTGCACCGCCTATCACCCAGGGTGACAACAGCGATGGGTAATCCGTGGGCAGCACGGACTTGAGGCTGGCCAGCGCGTCTTTCACCTTGCCCGTGGACGCCATGATCGCGTTCATGCGTTTCATCGGCTGGGCCAGGTGCGTCCCAAGGTCCACCACGGTGATGGAGGCCTGGTTGTTGAGTTCCTTGTTGCTCTCCTCGCGCAGGCTGACCGGCATGGCTGCCACCAGCGGCTTCTTCGGCAGCGTCGCGTGCTTCGTGAGGTAGTTGCGCAGCGCCGTGGCGCAGATCCACAGCACGATGTCGTTGAAGCTGCCGCCCACCGCCTTTGCCATGACCTTGCACTCCGCGAAGGGCAGGGTGGCGGTGGCGAACCCGCGATGGCGGGTGATGCCCACGTTGAAAATGGTCCGCGGCGCCAGGTTGATCGGCGACTTGGGGCGCAGGCTCCCCACGCCCTTGCCGCCACCACCCACCGACTGGCGCACCACTGCGCCGCCAAGCGACGTGGCGGCGCCGGGCAGCGAGCGGGCCAGCTTGGCGTATTGCGCCAGCGAGTTGGAGAACACCGCGCCGATCATTTCGCCGATCTTCAGGTCGCCGCCTGTGCGGCCCTTGCGCGCGGGGTCTGCCGGTGCGACTTCGCGCGGGGTCGCGCTCAGGTCCAGGATGGCGTTGGCCAGTACCGTGCCGCCCTTGCCGTCCAGTGCCGCGTGGTGGATCTTCGAATAGAAACCGACCAGCTTGCCTTCGACGGCCATGCCGGCGGGCGCCTTGATGTTGTCGAAAACGTGGAACTCCCACAGCGGGTGCTCGCGGTCGATCAGCTGGCCGTGCAACTTTGCTGCCATCGCCTCGGCTTGCCGGACCGTGAGCTGGCGCCCCGGCACCTTGCGGATGTGGAAGCCGATGTCCACCTTGTCGGCCTCCACCCAGATCGGGTGGCCCAGGTCGAAGGGCATGAAGGCCAGTCGCCGGCTGAAGATCGGCGCCAGGTGCATGCGCTTGCCGATGTGCTCCTTCACGGCCTGGTGAAAACTGCCCTTGAAGCCCTTGGGCAATTCATACAGGTTCAGCGAGCCCACGTGCATGGGCGTTTCGGGGGTTTCCAGGTAGAGAAAGGTGGCGTCCAGCCCGCTCAGTGATTTCATCTTGCGTGTCTCCGTGGCCGCACATTAACCCGCGCGCACGGCGGCAACACTAGGGTTAGCGAGCGAGCGTGCGGCGAAACGGGCTGCGCTGGTCCAGGTGCTCGAGGTAGTTGCCTATGCCTTGTCCCTCCCGCTCCAGGAAGCGTTCCACGGCGTCGGCGAAGGCCGGGTGGGCCAGCCAGTGCGCGCTGGTCGTCTTCACCGGCATGAGCGCGCGCGCCATCTTGTGCTCGCCTTGCGCACCGCCCTCGAAGCGGTCCACGCCGTGTTCAATGCACCACTGCAGCGGCTGGTAGTAGCAGGCCTCGAAGTGGAGGCAATCGACGCGCTCCAGCGCGCCCCAGTAGCGGCCGTACGCAGCCTTGTCGTCCACGGCGATGAGGCTGGACGCAATCGGCCGGCCATCTCGCTGCGCGACGAACAGCAGCCAGTGGTCCGGCATGTCCCGGGCCATGCGGGCGAAGAAGTCCCGTGAGAGGTAAGGCGCGTTGCCGTGCTCGCGGTAGGTGCGCTCATAGCACCGGTAGAAGAAATCCCAATCCGACGCGCTGATGTCATTGCCACGGGCCCAACGGAACGAGACGCCCGCCTCGGCGACCTTGCGGCGTTCCTGCCGGATCTTCTTGCGCTTTTCCTGCGCGAGGCTGGCGAGGAAGGCGTCGAAGTCGCGCCACCGGGCGGGGGTTTCGCCGCCGGGCAGCCCCAAGGCGAAACGCGCCCCCTCGGGGGGCAGCGACGACACGCCAGTGTCAAGCGTGGGGGCCACATTCGTCCAGTGGAATTGCACGGTGTGGCGCAGCATCATGCCGGCTTCACTGCAGGCGGCCACGTCGGCTTCGGATGCAAAGAGCAGGTGCAGCGACGACAACTTCTGTTGTCGGCACCAGGCGAGCAAGGCCCCCACCAGCGCGCGCCGCGAGGCGTCGTCGCGCGCGAGCAGCCGCGCACCCGGAACGGGCGTGAACGGCACTGCCACCAGCGCCTTGGGGTAGTAGGCAATGCCATGCTGCTCGTATGCGTTGGCCCAGGCCCAGTCGAACACGTACTCGCCGTATGAATGGGTCTTGAGGTAGAGGGGGCAGGCGGCGTGCAACTCATCGCCGCGCCAGAGCGTGACGAAGCGTGGCGCCCATCCGGTGACGGGTGTTGCGCTCTCGCTGGCTTCCATGGCCGCCAGGTATTCATGGCGCATGAACGGCCCTGCATCCGTTTGCAAGTCGAGCAGCGCGTTCCACGGCACGGCGCCCACTTCGAGCGCGGAGCCATGCACCCGGGTGACATAATCGTTCGAGTCGTTCTTCACTGCTGCCATGGCCCTTCAACTCTGCATTGCCCAGCTCAACTTCCTGGTGGGTGACACCGCCGGCAACGCCGAAAAAATCATCGCCGCGGCCCGCACCGCCTATGCGCACGGGGCGCGCCTCGTGCTCACGCCCGAGCTGTCGATCTGCGGCTACGCAGCCGAGGACCTGTTCCTGCGGCCAGCGTTCATTGCTGCTTGCGATGATGCCGTGAAAACGGTGGCCCGCGAACTCGCGGGGCTAAAGGGCCTGCATGTGGTGGTCGGTCACCCGATGGGAGACGACATCCGCAGCAAGTCCGTGGCAGTGCAGCGGCGCTTCAACGCCGCCAGTGTGTTGTGCGAAGGCCGCGTGCTGGAGACCTATGCCAAGCGCGAACTGCCGAACTACCAGGTGTTCGACGAGCGCCGCTATTTCACGCCGGGCCAGGGCAACTGCGTGTTCCAGGTGGAAGGCGTGAACGTGGGCCTCCTCATCTGCGAGGACGCATGGTTCGACGAGCCGGGCCTGCTAGCCAGGGAGGCGGGCGCCGAGCTGCTGGTCGTCATCAACGCGTCGCCCTTCCATGTGGGCAAGGGAGCAGAACGGTTGGCGCGCATGGCCGAGCGGGCGCAGGCCCTCAACCTGCCGGTGGTCTACGCGCACCTGGTGGGCGGCCAGGACGAGGTGGTCTTTGACGGTGCTTCGTTTGCCGTGGCCGCCGATGGCGCGCTGGTCGGCCGGGCGCCCGGCTTCGAGGAAGACCTGTTCATGGTGGACGTCGAGCGCAAGGGCGGCGCCCTGGTGCTGGCCGCCAAATCGGCGCAGGAGCGAACGCCTGAAGCCGATCTCTGGGATGCGCTGGTGCTGGGCGTGCGGGACTACATCCGCAAGAACGGCTTTCCTTCCGTGCTGCTGGGACTGTCGGGCGGCATCGATTCGGCCCTGGTCCTGGCCATCGCCGTCGACGCGCTGGGCCGCGACAAGGTGCGCACGGTGATGATGCCTTCGCCGTACACCGCCGAGATTTCATGGGTGGACGCGCGCGACATGGCGCATCGCCTGGGCGTGCGATATGACGAAATATCGATCGTCCCCGAGTTCGAGGCTTTCAAGGCCTCGCTGGCGGGTGAGTTCAGGGGCCTGCCGGAGGACACCACCGAGGAAAACATCCAGGCCCGCATCCGCGGCGTGTTCCTCATGGCGCTGTCCAACAAATTCGGCAGCATCGTGCTGACCACCGGCAACAAGAGCGAGATGGCCACCGGTTATTGCACGCTGTACGGCGACATGGCGGGTGGCTTCGCGGTGATCAAGGATCTGCTCAAGACCACGGTGTTCAAGCTTGCCCGGTGGCGCAACATCCACGACCCGTACGGCACGGGCATCAGCCCGATTCCCGAGCGGATCATCACCCGTCCGCCCAGCGCTGAATTGCGGCCCGACCAGACCGACCAGGACAGCCTGCCGCCCTACGAGGTGCTCGATGCCATCCTGGAGCGCTACATGGAGAACGACCAGGGCGTGGAGGAGATCATCGCCGCGGGCTTCGACCGGGCGGTGGTCGAGCGCGTGGCCCGCCTGATCCGCATCAACGAATACAAGCGCCGGCAGGCGCCCGTGGGGATTCGTGTCACGCACCGCAGCTTCGGCAAGGATTGGCGCTATCCTATTACGGGTAAATTCAGGGCTTGAGCCATTCAGGCCAATCACGAAGAAGGTCACCATGAAGCAGATCACCGCCATCGTCAAACCGTTCAAGCTGGAAGAAGTGCGCGAGGCGCTGGCCGACTGCGGCGTGACCGGGCTTACCGTGACGGAGGTCAAGGGCTTCGGGCGCCAGAAGGGCCACACCGAGCTCTATCGCGGCGCCGAATACGTGGTCGACTTCCTGCCCAAGGTCAAGGTCGAAGTGGTGGTCAAGGACGACGATGTCGAGCGCTGCGTCGACGCCATCGTCAAGGCCGCCCGCACCGGCAAGATCGGCGACGGCAAGATCTTCATCACCACGGTGGAGCGGATCATCCGCATCCGCACCGGCGAGACCGACGAATCGGCCGTCTGAGCCCGCGGCGCGGCGAGCTCAGATCTCGGAGAAGTCGGTGGTGTGGGAAGCCATGCCCGCGGCTTCGACCAATGACGCCAGCAGCGCGGGCGGCTGCGCGCCCACGCACACCAGGTCCATCAGCCAATCGCTCATGAAGCCGTGCTTCACGCTGGAATCGAGGAACGCCAGCAAGGCGTCGTAATAGCCTTCCACGTTGAGCAGGCCGATCGGCTTGTCGTGGTAGCCCAGTTGCCGCCAGGTCCAGACTTCGAAGAACTCCTCGAAGGTTCCGATGCCGCCCGGCAGCGCGAGGAAGGCGTCTGCGCGCTCGGCCATCATGTGCTTGCGCTCGTGCATGTTGTCCACCACGTGCAGCTCGGTGCAATCGAGCTTGGCAAATTCCTTCTCGACCAGCGCCTGGGGAATCACGCCCACGACGCGGCCACCCGCGGCCAGCGTCGCGTCGGCCAACACGCCCATCAGGCCGTTGTTGCCGCCGCCGTAGACCAGTTGGCCGCCGTGCTCACCGATCCACCGTCCCGCGGCCTGTGCCGCCTGGGCGAATGCCGGCGCCTCGCCCGAGCGTGACCCGCAGTAAACGCAGATGGAGAACGCCGGTTTCATGCCCAGAACCTCTGGTGGACGGCGCCGAACCAGATGCCCCCGCACAGCACCAGGCTCAGCAGCACGGCGGCGCTGCCCATGTCCTTGGCGCGCTTGGACAGGTCATGCCATTCGGGGCCAATGCGGTCGATGGCGGTTTCGACGGCGGTGTTGAGCAGCTCGACGATCAGCACCAGCAGCACCGACCCGGCGAGCAGGGCAATTTCGATCCAGCCGCGTCCCAGCCAAAATGACAGCGGGAGCAGCACGAACGCGGCAATCGCCTCCTGGCGGAATGCCGTTTCGCTCCAACCGGCACGCAAACCCGCCATCGAAAACCCCGCGGCATGCCGGACCCGGTCGAAACCGGTTCGCATCTTTTGCTGGTCCGACGGGGAGAGCACTTGGGGCGGCGAAGAAGACATGGCCTGATTGTCACCGAGCCGGATGCCAGTCGCTTAGCGGCTGGCCGGTTCCGCCGGCACCAGCCGGGTGCCGGCGATCACGTCATGCCAGAACTGGCGCTGGGGTTGCGCAAAGCTGGCCAGCGCCCACAGCGTTACCCAGCCGGCCACGGCGCCGGCAACCTGCCAGCCGCCCAGCTTGAGCGGGGCGACGAAAGCGACGGGTGGCAGCACCCACAACCAGCTGCAGGCGTAACGAAAAGCCGCGCGTGCCTGGCTCAGTGGCCGGCCGTGCCGGTCCACGACGCGAATGTGCCAGGTGCGCATGGCCAGGGTCTGGCCCTTGGCCCAGCACCAGGCGAAGTAGATGCCGAAGACGACGACGAGGAAGCCGATCAGCAGCGGCCGGCGGTCGTCGATGCCGCTGCGCATCTGGCCCGCGATGCTGAAGACCAGCGTGGCAGCAAACGCGATGCCGAATAGCAGCATGGCTTCGTAAACCCAGCAGGCCATCCGGCGTACCAGGCGGGGCGCGGTCAACTCCACCTTCAGTTGGTCGCCGGCGCGCCCGGTTGTGCCTGCGGCGCCTGGGGGTTGTGGTCGGCCTGGGGCGTGCCGGAGGCGATCCGCGGGGTGCGCACCACGTCCTTGGCCGCCGGGACCGTCGCCAGCTTTTCGGCCGGCACCGGCTTCACGGCCGCGGCCGTGGCGGGCGGCTTCTTGGTGGCGCCGGCGGCGAGGTTGCGCTTTTGTTCCGGTGTGAGGGCCTGGTAAGCCTCCCACCTGGCCTTCTTGTCGTCGGGCGACAGCTGCTTGGTTTCGCCGAAATTCAGGCGCGCCTGCGTGCGCTGCTGCGGGCTGAGCGCGACCCATTCGGTCATGCCGCTGTGCAGCTTGGCCTGCTCGGGCGCGGCCATCTTGGGGTAGTTTTCCGAAAGTGCGATCCACTTGCGCTTTTGCGCTTCGCTGATCGTGTCCCAGGTGCGGCCCAACGGCGCCAGCGCCTGTCGCTGGGCGGGCGTGAGCTCCGCCCAGAGGGGCTTGGTCTGCTGCTTGGCGGCCTTCACGGCGGAAGCGGGGGCTTTGGGGGCCGACGCCGCGCGGCTGGCCGCACCCTGCGGGCCGGCGGCCGGGGCGACCGGAGGGGTCTGCGCGCTGGCCAGTGCCGCTGCGCCAAGCCATGCCAATGCCATGGCCAGGGTCGCGAAGGAAAGCCTGGGAAGGTTTGGTGAAGCCGGGTGGGGCGTGGACATTCCTGCCAGCGCTTATTCCCTGCCGGATTTCAGGAACTGCACGAAGCCGGGGTCGGCGTAGGCCGACGGCGGCAGGTCGTCGGTCAGCAAGGCGGCGTCGACTTCGGCGACTTCACTGGCGCGGCGC
Source organism: Ramlibacter sp. (assembly GCA_035460205.1). Classification (GTDB taxonomy): domain Bacteria; phylum Pseudomonadota; class Gammaproteobacteria; order Burkholderiales; family Burkholderiaceae_C; genus Ramlibacter. The sequence goes on along the minus strand of DATHWV010000245.1, from coordinate 2,265 downwards.
TCGTTCTGGATCGTATGGATCAGGAACAGGCCGGCTACCAGGGCGACCAGGGGCAGGGCGGAGCCGATACGGCCCCACAGGCCCAGGACTTCATCGCCGAACGTGAGTGTGCCGCCGGCGGCAGCGACGGCGGGCACGGTGAGGGCGGCGGATTTCTTGCGGGCGGCGACGGCCTGCACGCGGGCGGCGCGCAGCCTTTCGGTCACATCGTAGGGCAGCTCGCCCGCGCCGAAAGCCAGGCGTGCTGCGACGCGACGGCCGAAGCGGTCCTGCATCAGCTGCGCTGGGGTGATTGGCGTGTTCGTCATAGTTGTAATCCCTTTGCCTTCAGTGCTTTACTGAGGGCCTGGACCGCGCGGGAACAGTGCGTCTTGACACTGCCTTCCGAGCAGCCCATGGCCGCCGCCGTTTCGGCCACGTCCATGTCCTCCCAGTAACGCATCAGGAAGGCTTCACGTTGACGGGCCGGCAATTCCTGGATCTCCGACTCGATCTGACGCAAGATCTGGGCCCGGCGCGTCGAGTCTTCCGCACTCTCCGCCTGCTGTGACCCATCCGACAGGGCATAAGTTTCCAGCAGGTCGAAATCCCCGTCCTCCGACGAGGATTCGAAGTCGCTCATGTTGGAAAAAAGGGCGTTCCGGGTCTTCTGGCGCCGGAACCAGTCCAGCGTGCAGTTGGACAGGATGCGCTGGAACAGCATCGGCAGCTCGGTGATGGGCTTGTCGCCGTAGTGCTCGGCCAGCTTCATCATGCTGTCCTGCACGATGTCCAGCGCGGCCTCCTCGTCGCGCACGTGGTAGACCGAGCGCTTGAAGGCCCGTTTTTCCACGCTTTTGAGGAAGTCGGAGAGTTCTCGTTCGGTTGCCAAGAGTGGGGGCCTGTCGGCTGGATTTGTCTCGTTTTGGAGGCGTTTTACGCCGCTTTGGGCGCCGGCAGCCGGAAATTATGGCATTGCGGCGGGTGGTTTTTCCGGTAATGGCTTGTTGCAGTGCGATAATGCGGCTTGCAAGTCAAAAGGCAAACGAGCCCGGATCCGGCGCAGCGATAGGCGCGTCCATGGTCCGAGGTTCTAAGTCCCGCACCGGCCTCACAAGGGTACGCGAGGGGCACCCAAGGTTTTTCGTCAGAGAAATTCGCAAAGGTTGATCATGGAAATCTCAAAAGCCGAACTCGCTTCGGCGGCTGCCGCGACCGCGGCCGGTCATCACGCGGAATTGCGTGGCGCCGAAATCCTCGTCAAGACACTGCAGGCCGAAGGCGTGAAGTACGTCTGGGGCTATCCGGGCGGCGCGGTGTTGCACATTTACGACGCGTTCTACAAGCAGGACACCATCCAGCACGTGCTGGTGCGCCACGAGCAGGCCGCCGTCCACGCGGCCGACGGCTATGCGCGCGCCACCGGCGACGTCGGCGTCGCCCTGGTCACGTCGGGTCCCGGCGTCACCAATGCCGTCACCGGCATCGCGACCGCCTACATGGACAGCATCCCGATGGTGATCATCACCGGCCAGGTGCCCAGCCACGCCATCGGCCTGGACGCCTTCCAGGAATGCGACACCGTCGGCATCACGCGCCCCATCGTCAAGCACAACTTCCTGGTCAAGGACGTCAAGACGCTGGCCGACGTCATGAAGAAGGCCTTCCACATCGCCCGCAGCGGCCGTCCCGGCCCGGTGGTGGTGGACATCCCGAAGGACATCTCGTTCAACAAGACCGCCTACACCGGCTACCCGACCAGCGTCGAAATGCGCTCGTACAACCCGGTGCGCAAGGGCCACGGCGGCCAGATCCGCAAGGCACTGCAGCTGCTGATGGCGGCCAAACGGCCCTACATCTACACCGGCGGCGGCGTGATCCTGGGCAACGCGACGGCCGAACTGCGCCAGCTGGTCGACATGCTCGGCTATCCGGTCACCAACACGCTGATGGGCCTGGGCGCCTATCCGGCGAGCGACCGCAAGTTCCTCGGCATGCTGGGCATGCACGGCACGATCGAAGCCAACAACGCCATGCAGAACTGCGACGTGCTGCTGGCCGTGGGCGCGCGCTTCGACGACCGCGTGATCGGCAACCCCAAGCACTTCGCGCAGAACGAACGCAAAATCGTCCACATCGACATCGACCCGTCCAGCATCTCCAAGCGCGTGAAGGTCGACATCCCGATCGTCGGCGACGTCAAGGAGGTGCTGCTGGAGCTGGCGGCGCAGATCCGCGAGTCGACTTCCAAGCCCGACGTCAAGGGACTCTCGCCGTGGTGGGCGC
>DATHWV010000244.1:0-4338 GCA_035460205.1 Ramlibacter sp. | reverse complement strand
GTGATGGCCACGCCGACGAAGATGAACTTCAACGACTTGGTGGCACTGGCCGCCTGCCAGACCGTGAGGCGGTCGATCACGATGAAGGGATACATGCTGTAGGCCAGGCCCAGGAACGACAGCACGAAGATCAGCACCGTGCTCGCAAACACCACCCAGCCATAGCCGGCCGCCACGACCGCGGGCTTGGCGGTCACGTGGAACGCGGCGTAGAACGCGATGGCGCAGGCGACGGGGATGGGCAGCAGCCCGATGAACTGCGGCATGGCAAACCAGCGGTCGAACACGGTCTGGCTCACCAGCGGTGTGGCCAGCGAAATTCCGAGCAGGGCCAGGCCCATCGGCCAGAGCACCTTGCGCGCCCACTTCACCGACTTGATTTGCAGCTCGTCGCCGGTTTTCATGATCAGCCAGCCCGCGCCCAGCATGGCGTAGGCTGTCGGCAGGGTCAGCGCGATGCCGGTACTGAACAGCAGCGCGAGCGCGTGGTACTCGAACCCGGTGAGGAAGCTGCCCAGCATCCAGCCCTGCGCCATGGCGGCCATCAGCGAGCCGAGCGCGAACAGGCGGTTCCACAGGCCTTTGCGGGCAGCCCTGGCCTTGACCCGGAAATCGAAGGAAACGCCGCGCAGGGTCAGGCCGACCAGCATCACCGCCACCGGCAGGTACAGCGCCGAGAGCACGATGCTGTGCGCCGCGGGGAAAGCGATCAGCAACACGCCGATGCCCAGCACCAACCAGGTTTCGTTGGCATCCCAGAAGGGGCCGATGCTGGATACCATCACGTCCTTTTCCTCGTCGGTGGCGAAAGGCAGCAGGATGCCCACGCCCAGGTCGTACCCGTCCAGCACCACATAGGCGAGCAACGCCAGGCCCATCACGGCCATGAAGAACAGGGGCAGGGCAAGGTCCCAGGTCAGGTTCATGTTTCGCTCCTCACGCCGGGCCCCGGATCGGCGCGGCGGGCTTGGCGGCCTGTGGCGCGTCCGGTGTCGGTTGCGCCGGGTGCTGCGCCATGTACATCAGGACCAGCACGTATGACACCAGCAGGAAGGCATAGACCGCCAGCCACGCGATGAGCGTGGACAGCACCATGGCCGGTGGATGCGGCGCGACGAGGTCGGCGGTGCGGAACAGGCCGTAGACCAGGAACGGTTGCCGGCCGATTTCGGTGACGTACCAGCCTGCCAGCGTGGAGACCCAGCCCGAGAACGTCATCGCGGACAGCACGAGCAGGAGCCGGCGTGGATAGGCTTGCGCGCCGCCGCCTTTGCCGCGCGAGCGCCACAAGGTGAAGGCGGCCCACCAAGACACCAGCAGCATCAGCACGCCCATGCCGACCATCACCCGGAAGCTCCAGAACACCGGTGCCACCGGTGGATGCGCGTTGGGGAACTGGTCCAGGCCCTTCAGTTCGGCGTCCATGTCGTGCGCCAGGATCAGGCTGGCGAGCTTGGGCACCTGGATCGCGTAGTCGGTGCGCCGCTCGCGCTCGTTCGGCCAGCCGATGAGGGTGAGCGGTGCGCTCTTTTCGGTGTGCCAGATGCCCTCGATGGCGGCGATCTTGGCAGGCTGGTGCTGCAGCGTGTTCAGGCCGTGCAGGTCACCGGCCAGGATCTGAAGGGGAATCGCCACCGCCGCCGCGAGGATGCCTGAGCGCAACGCGCGGTGCGTGCCGCCGTTGCCGGTTTTGCGCAACAACTGCCAGGCTGAAAGCCCGGCGATGAGGAAAGAGGCTGTGAGCGCGGAAGCCAGCAGCTTGTGCGCCAGCCGGTAGGGGAACGAGGGATTGAAGATCACCTCGAGCCAGCTCGTTGCATGCAACCGGCCCTCGATGATTTCGTAGCCCGTGGGCGTCTGCATCCATGAATTGAGGCTGAGGATCCAGAAAGCCGACAGCGTCGTGCCCGCCGCCACCATGAGCGTGGCGAGGAGGTGCACGCGCCCCGAAACGCGGCTGCGGCCGAACAGCATGACGCCCAGGAAGGTGGCCTCGAGGAAGAACGCCGTCAAAACTTCGTAGCCGAGCAGGGGCCCCGCGATGTTCCCCACCTTCTCCATGTAGCCTGGCCAGTTGGTACCGAACTGGAAGCTCATGGTGATGCCCGACACCACGCCCAGGGCGAAGGTCAGCGCGAAGACCTTGGTCCAGAGGTAATAGGCCTCTTCCCATTCCCGTGCCTCCTGCGTGCCCTTTGCCGCGTCATGGCGCAGGCGGAAGTAAAGCAGGAACCAGCACAGCGCGATGTTGATCGTCGGGAACAGGATGTGGAAACTGATGTTCGCCGCGAACTGGATGCGGGAGAGCAGCAGTGTGTCCAGGTCCATGCCCCCATCATGGCGCTTTTTGCCAAAGCACGCTCAGGCGGGCTGGGCCTCGGGCAAGGCGTCCTCGATGGCGTCCACCAGGCTGGCCAGGCAGGTCTCGAAAGGCGTCAGGCGCTGGTCGATCTCCGTGCGCGCACGGCGCTCGCTGATGGCCTCTTCCAGCGCCCAGGCCAGCTCGGGCACCAGCACCGCGCCGATGTTGCCGGCCAGGCCGCGCGCGGTATGCACTTCGCGCTGCGCGGTGACCCAGTCGCCGGCATCGAGCGCGTCGCGCACCTCGGCCGCGCAATGGCGTTGGCCATCGACATAGCGCCTGAGCATCGCGAGGTACAGGCCCTTCTTGCCCAGCATGCGGCGCAGGCCGGTGGCGGTGTCCAGTCCCGGCAACACCGGCAGCCCGTCCGCGGGCGCGGCCGCCGGCGGCGCGGCGGGCGCAGGCTGGGCAGCGGGAGCGGCTGCGGCCTGCTCCTGCGGCACGATCTGCGTGAGCCACTTCTCGACGACGGCATAGAGCTCGACCGGATCGATCGGCTTGGCCACGAAGTCGTCCATGCCCGCGTCGAAGCAGCGCTCGCGGTCGCGTTGCATGGCGTTCGCGGTCATCGCCACGATGGGCAGCGTTGCGAATGCCGGGATCTTGCGAATTTCGCTGGTGGCGGTCACGCCGTCCATCACCGGCATCTGCATGTCCATCAGCACCAGGTCGTAGCGCCCCGTTTGCACCATCGCCAGGGCGACCCGGCCGTTGTCCGCGACCTCGACCACCAGGCCCGCATCGCCCAGGATCTCGCTGGCGACCTGCTGGTTGATCTCGTTGTCTTCCACCAGCAGGATGCGCTTGCCGCGAACCGCGGCGATGCCTTCGGCGGCCGTGACCGTGGGCGCGGCTGCTTCGCGTGGCTCGCTCTGGAGTGAACCGAAGGCCGCCATGGTCGCATCGAACAGCACGGACGGGCTGATCGGCTTGATCACCACGTTTTCGATGCCCACCGATGCGGCCTGGCTCATCATTTCCTCGCGCCCGTGCGCCGTGGCCATGACGATGAAAGGCGCCTTGGGCAGGGCAAGCTCCTTGAGCCTGCGGGCGGTCTCGATACCGTCCATGCCGGGCATGCGCCAGTCGAGGTACACGATGTCGAACGGCTGGCCCCGGGCGGCCGCCAGTTGCACCGCCTGCACGGCCGTGCGTCCGGAAGAGGCTTCCGTGACGTTGAATGTCATCTCCTGGAGCATGTCGCGCAGCACCGCGCGGGCGCTGTCGCTGTCGTCCACCACCAGGGCGCGACGATGCCGAAGGTCGGGCACGGGCAGCAGTTCGCGCGTGCCCAGCTGGCTGATGCCGGCTCGCACCGTGAACCAGAAGGTGCTGCCCTGGCCGAGGACGCTCTCCACGCCGACTTCACCGCCCATCAGGTGGGCGAGGCTCTTGGAAATTGCCAGGCCGAGGCCCGTGCCGCCGTACTTGCGGGTGGTGGAAGAGTCGGCCTGCTGGAAGCTCTGGAACAGGCGTTGCTGCTGCTCGTCGCTCAGGCCAATGCCGGTGTCGGTCACCGAGAAGTGCAGCAGCGCATCGTTGTTCGAGCGCTCCTGCACGCGGGCAGCGATCACGATCTCACCCTTTTCGGTGTACTTGAGGGCGTTGTTCGCGTAGTTGATCAGGATCTGGCCGATGCGCAGGGAGTCGCCCACCAGGTGGCGCGGAACATCCTGGCTGATGTCGAACACGAGCTCAAGCCCCTTGGTGCTGGAGCGCTCCGTGAACAGGCCGGCCAGGTTTTCGAACACTTTCTCCAGTTCGAAGTCGGCGCGCTCGATGTCCATCTTGCCGGCCTCCACCTTGGAGAAGTCCAGGATGTCGTTGATGACGCCCAGCAGGTGCTGGCCCGAAGCCTGCACCTTGACGATGTAGTCGCGCTGGCGCGGCGTGAGGTCGGTCTTGAGCGCCAGGTGGGACATCCCGATGATGGCGTTCATGGGCGTGCGGATCTCGTGGCTCATGTTCGCCAGGAA
>DATHWV010000243.1:0-2357 GCA_035460205.1 Ramlibacter sp. | reverse complement strand
GCCAGGCGGATGCGGTCGCCCTTCGTGGGCCCGAACATTTCGGCGTAAGCGCGCCGTCCAATCGTTGCCATGTCTAGAGCGCTCCTTGCACCAGGCCGCGAAAGCCATAGACCTTGCGGTCACCGCTGAAGTCCACCAATTCCACGGTGCGCTGCTGGCCCGGCTCGAAGCGCACGGCAGTGCCCGACGCGATGTTCAGGCGCATGCCGCGCGCGGCGTCGCGGTCGAATTGCAGGGCGCCGTTGGTCTCGGCAAAGTGGTAGTGCGATCCAACCTGGATCGGCCGGTCGGCGGTGTTGCGCACGACCACGGTGGCCGTGCGGCGCCCCGGGTTGATCGCGTGATCGCCTGCGTCGGTGAAAAGTTCGCCGGGGATCATCGTCCGTTACTCGCCGCGCGATAGCCAGATCGCAAGTGTCGCGAGCACCGCGACCACGATGAAGCCGGCGGTGTCGCTCGCGTGCATGTGCACGCCTTCCATGCCGTGGCCTTCGTGCGCCATCGCCAATGTGCTGGTGGCCAGCGCCGCGGTGGCCGCTGCAAGTCGTGTGGCAAATCGCATGGCTTGTGTCCTCTTGGTGGGTGTTGTCAGACGATCGGCTGGTGAACCGTGACCAGCTTGGTGCCGTCGGGGAAGGTCGCTTCGACCTGGATGTCAGGGATCATTTCGGCAATACCGTCCATCACGTCGTCGCGGGTGAGGACGGCGCGGCCTTCGCTCATGAGCTGGGCCACGCTCTTGCCGTCGCGCGCGCCCTCCATGACGGCGGCAGAGATCAGGGCCACCGCTTCCGGGTAGTTCAGCTTGAGCCCGCGCGCCTTGCGCCGCTCCGCCAGCAGGGCGGCGGTGAAGATCAGCAGCTTGTCTTTTTCTCTGGGGGTCAGTTCCATGGCTGCGGGGCTATGTTGAAGCGACCCATCTTAGTGCAACCGCCGGGCCCGGCCATACGCCGGAAGACGCATGGACGGCCGGGCCTGCGCCGGGCACAGTCCGGACACTGGGCGCTCACTGCCCCCGGCTCATGGCACGGAACCTGCGAATTGCTTCCGTGAGCGAAACCATCCCCATCTACCCTGTTCCCGGCGACGCGCCACAGCGCGTGGTCAAGGTGCGGCGCGACTACAACAGCTGGGTGGCGAGCGAGACCATGGAAGACTACGCCCTGCGGTACACGCCGCAGCGCTTTCGCAAATGGTCGACCTTCCGCGTGGCCAACACGGCTTTCGGCGCGGCTTCTTTCCTGATTCTTGAAGCGGTGGGCGCCACGCTGCTGGTGCAGTACGGTTTCATGAACGCCTTCTGGGCCATCATCGCCACCGGCCTGATCATCTTCGTTGCCGGCCTGCCGATCAGCATTTACGCCGCGCGCTATGGCGTTGACATGGACCTGCTGACCCGGGGTGCCGGCTTTGGCTACATCGGATCCACGCTCACGTCGCTGATCTACGCCTCGTTCACCTTCATCTTCTTCGCGCTGGAAGCGGCCGTCATGGCCTACGCGCTGGAGCTGGCGCTCGGCATCCCCCCCAGTTGGGGCTACCTGATATGCGCCCTGGTGGTCATCCCGCTGGTGACGCACGGGGTCTCGGCCATCAGCCGCCTGCAGGTCTGGACCCAGCCGATCTGGCTGGTCATGCTGGTCGTTCCCTTCGTCTATGTGCTGCTGCGCGATCCTGGTGCATTCGCCGGCATCACGCACTATCCCGGTGAAAAGGGGCAAACGGCGCAATTCGACCTGCACCTGTTTGGTGCTGCGCTGACGGTAGGCATAGCCTTGATCACGCAGATGGGCGAACAGGCCGACTACCTGCGGTTCATGCCGGCGCGTACTAACGCCAGCCGCCGCAGCTGGTGGGCCGGGGTGCTCGCGGGTGGCCCGGGCTGGGTGGTCCTGGGCGTGATCAAGATGCTGGGCGGCGCGCTGCTGGCGTACCTGGCCATCACGCACATGGTGCCGCCCGACCGCGCGGTGGACCCGAACCAGATGTACCTCGCAGCCTACGAGTACGTGTTCCCCAACTTCGGCTGGGCGGTCGCGGCGACGGCGGTGTTCGTCGTCATTTCCCAGCTGAAGATCAACGTCACCAATGCCTACGCCGGTTCGCTGGCCTGGTCGAACTTCTTCTCGCGCGTCACGCACAGCCATCCGGGTCGCGTGGTGTGGGTGGTGTTCAACACGCTCATCGCCTTCATGCTGATGGAGATGAACGTGTTTCAGGCGCTGGGCGACGTGCTGGGCCTGTACTCCAACATCGCCATCGCCTGGATGATGGCCGTGGTGGCGGACCTCGTCATCAACAAGCCGCTGGGCCTGTCGCCACCGGGCATCGAGTTCAAGCGGGCCTACCTGTATGAC
>DATHWV010000242.1:0-2056 GCA_035460205.1 Ramlibacter sp. | reverse complement strand
TGCCGGTGCCGTCGCTGCGTGCCTTGAGCCATGCCGCGGCGGCGAGAAAGTCGTAGTGAACCTTGCGCTGGTCCAGCGTGCGGAATGACTCCACCGCTTTCTGCTCGTCGCCGGGATAGCCACCCAGCGAGGTCAGGGCGTCGGGTGCGAAGGCCATGAAGCCATCGAGCGCCAGGCGTCGTGTGATGTCCTCGATGTGCGGGTTGAGGCCGCGGTTCTCGTGCACGACCAGGATCGCTGGCAACTTGCTGTTGCCGGCACTGGCCGGGCGCACCAGGTAGCCTTTGATGCTGCCATTGCCCGTCGGCGAAGGGACCGTGATCCATTCGATCTTCAATCGCGGATCGTCCTTGGCAACTTGCTGCCCGAGCGCGAAGTCGGGGCTGAGCGATGCCAGCAGGCTGGCCGCCGTCACACCCGCCTTCGCGTACTTCTGCGCCTGGTTCAGGAAGCCGCGCCGATCGAGGTTGCCGTGCACGTAGGCATCGAAAAGGACGAGCACTTCCGGTGCGAAATCGTGGGCAGTCAGGCGTGGTGGCATGCGAACTCCTCGAAATGGGTTTGCAGCATAACGCCGCGTGCGGATTCCTGCTCGCGTCAGGCCAGCTGGCCGCGCACCTGCGACACGATCTCGTAGGAGCGCAGGCGATGCTGGTGGTCGTACATGTTGGACGTGATCATCAGCTCGTCGGCGCCGGTGCGTGCGATGAAGGCTCGCAATCCTTCGCGCACTGTCCCTGGCGCGCCAATGGCGGTGCAGGAGAGCACGCTCTCCAGCAGGGCGCGCTCGGCCGGGCCGGCGTTCTCGCGGTAGCCCGGCAGGGGCGGCGGCAGGCGACCCGGCCGGCCGCTGCGCAGGTTGACGAAAGCCTGTTGCTGGGAAGTGGCGCGCACGGCGGCCTCGTCGTCGGTGTCGGCGGCGAACACATTGAAGCCCAGCATCACGTAAGGCGTTGCAAGGTATTGGGAAGGCTTGAAGGTCTCGCGGTAGATCTCGATGGCCTGCATCATCTGCTGCGGCGCGAAGTGCGACGCAAAAGCGTAGGGCAGCCCGAGCATCGCTGCGAGCTGCGCGCCGAAAGTGCTGGAGCCGAGGATCCACACCGGCACCTTCGCGCCGGTGCCGGGCACCGCACGGATGTGCTGGCGCGGCTCGTCCGACATCAAGTCCATCAGCTCCACCACGTCACGCGGGAATTCATCGGCATCCGACATGAGGTTGCGCCGCAGAGCGCGCGCCGTCGCCTGGTCCGACCCGGGCGCGCGGCCCAGGCCCAGGTCGATCCGGCCGGGGTAGAGCGCTTCGAGGGTTCCAAACTGCTCGGCGATCACCAGCGGCGAGTGGTTGGGCAGCATGATGCCGCCCGCGCCCACGCGAATGGTCTTCGTGCCGCCTGCCACATGGCCGATCAGCACGGATGTGGCCGCGCTGGCAATGCCGGGCATGCCGTGGTGCTCGGCCAGCCAGTAGCGGTTGAAGCCCCAGCCTTCGGCGTGCTGTGCGAGGTCCAGCGTATTGCGAAACGAATCCGAGGCGCTGCCGGCGGCCGTGATGGGAGAGAGGTCCAGGACGGAAAAGGGAATCATGGCGCCGAGTATTGCGCGCCTGGAGTGGGTTGGCGGGGCATAGGGTCTTGTTCACTCCCGGGGCTATAGTCATCAGATGGGCTCGATCACGACTTGCACGCTGCCGGAAGGTGCGCTGCTGCGCACCTATGTCGATCGCGGTGCGTACACCGACTGCTACGTCACCGAGTGTGCGCAGCCGGTCGGCCACGCGCAATACGTGGAAGCGTTCTACACCACCGCGGTCTTCAAGCTGGAGCGCTTCCTGCTCTCTTGGTTCGTCAACCGGCCTTCCACGGACGCCCAGGCCCGAGGAGTGGCCTCGGGGGAGCTGGCGTCGTTCGCGGCATGGAGCGTCGAGGCGCGCGGGCCGGACCAGCTCCTCATGTGCGACTTCCAGGGACGCACGCGCTCGTGGCTGATGACGGTTCCGGGCCTGGACGGCGCGCCGACGAAACTCTACTTTGGCTCGGCTGTGGTGCCCACCGTG
>DATHWV010000241.1:0-2804 GCA_035460205.1 Ramlibacter sp. | reverse complement strand
GCTCGGCGAAGGCCAGCAGCGCGACGCGGTGGAGATGCTCGGTTACCTCTTCTACGTCGGTGACAAGTCGAAAACCGACCTGCCCTACGCAAGCGAGCCGAACGCCGACAACGCATGGTCGCGGCTGCGCCATGAAGCGGCCATGACGCCCGAAGCCATCGTGCGACTGGCCGAGGCGGCCTACGAGCGCTACGGCTTCAATGATTTCAAGCTCAAGGGGGGCGCGCTGCGCGCCGACGAAGAGATCGCTGCCATCGTCGCCCTGCACGAGCGCTTCCCCAAGGCCCGCGTCACGCTGGACCCGAACGGCGGCTGGCTGCTGAAGGACGCGATCCGCCTGATGCGCGACATGCACGGCGTGGTGGCCTATGCCGAAGACCCGTGCGGCGCCGAAGAAGGCTTCTCCGGCCGCGAAGTGATGGCGGAATTCCGCCGCGCCACCGGCCTGCCCACCGCCACCAACATGGTCGCCACCGACTGGCGGCAGCTCTCGCACGCACTGTCGCTGCAGTCGGTGGACATCCCGCTGGCCGACCCGCACTTCTGGACCATGGCCGGCTCGGTGCGCGTGGCGCAGACCTGCCGCGACTGGGGGCTGACCTGGGGCTCGCACTCCAACAACCACTTCGATGTTTCGCTGGCGATGTTCACGCACGTTGGCGCCGCCGCGCCCGGCCGCGTCACCGCGATCGACACGCACTGGATCTGGCAGGACGGCCAGCGCCTCACCAAGGACCCGCTGCAGATCAAGGGCGGCATGGTGCAGGTGCCGAAGAAGCCGGGCCTGGGCGTCGAACTGGACATGGTGGAAGTAGAGAAAGCGCACAAGCTGTACCAGCAACATGGGCTGGGTTCGCGCGACGACGCCATGGCGATGCAGTACCTCATCCCGGGCTGGACGTTCAATCCGAAACGCCCTGCCCTCGATCGTTAGGGCCAGTTGTTGGGGCCCTGCCCTTTCACACCGCAACGAGGAGACAACAGAAATGCCCAAGAAGATCAATGAGCCGCGCCGTGACTTTCTCAAGACGGCAGCGGGCGCGGGCTTCACCGCGCTGGGTGGTTCCGCCCTGGCCCAGTCGTTCGAATTCAAGCCCAACCAGCGCTACCCCGACCCGTCGGTGCTGATCCTGGACCCGAGCTTTGGCCGCTACCGCATCTACAGCAGCACGGTGGAGCAGGTGGGCACCGGCATGCGCTGGGCCGAAGGTCCGGTGTACTTCCCTGGCGACGCCGGCAAGCCCGGCCACCTGCTGGTGAGCGATATCCCGAACAACCGGCTGATGAAGTACGACGAGGCCACGGGCAAGTTCACGGTCCACAAGGAAAACGTCAACTACGCCAACGGCAACACGCGTGACCGCCAGGGGCGGCTCATCACCTGCGAGCATTCCGTGACCCGTCGCGTGACACGCACCGAGAGCAACGGCAGGCTCACGGTCCTGGCCGACAGCTACGAAGGCAAGCGCCTGAACGCGCCGAACGACGTCGTCGTGAAGTCGGACGACACAGTCTGGTTCACCGACCCGATCTTCGGCATCAACGGCGAATGGGAAGGCACGCGCGCCAAGCCCGAGCAGGAAACCACCAACGTCTACCGCATCGGCACCGACGGCAAGCTCAAGGCGGTGATCACCGACCTCCTCAACCCGAACGGCCTGGCCTTCTCGCCCGACGAGAAGAAGCTGTACGTGGTGGAGTGGCGGGGCACGCCCAACCGGAGCATCTGGAGCTACGACGTTGGCGCTGACGGCAGCGTCTCGAACAAGGTCAAGCTGATCGACGCCGACGGTCCCGGCTCGCTGGACGGCTTTCGCGTCGACCGGGACGGCAACCTGTGGTGCGGCTGGGGATTCAGCGGCGCCTTCTCGCCAACGGCCACCGACGTGGGTGGCGGCCTGAAAGCCCATTTGCCCATCGCCAAGTCCGAGGAGATGGACGGCGTGAAAGTCTTCAACGCCCAGGGCAAGCCCATCGGCTTCATCCGCCTGCCCGAGCGCTGCGCCAACCTCGAATTTGGCGGGCCCAAACGAAACCGCCTTTACATGGCCAGCTGCCATTCGCTGTACGCTCTGTATGTCGAAGCGCACGGCGCCGTCTGATTACAGGAGAACCCCATGAGAGAAAACCGCCTTCGTGCCATCTGGAAGTCCGGAGGCGCTGCCGTCAACGGCTGGCTGGCCATTCCCAACAGCTTTGCCAGTGAAACCATGGCCCACCAGGGTTGGGACACGTTGACGGTGGACATGCAGCATGGCGTGGTGGACTACCAGGCGATGGTCGGCATGTTGACGGCCATCTCGACCACGGCCACCGTGCCGGTGGTGCGCGTGCCCTGGCTGGAGCCCGGCATCCTGATGAAGACACTGGACGCCGGCGCCTACGCCGTGATCTGCCCGATGGTCAACACGCGCGAGGATGCGCAGAAGCTCGTCGCATGGACCAGCTATGCGCCGCGCGGCACGCGCAGCTTCGGCCCGGTGCGCGCGCTGCTTTACGGCGGCCCCGACTACCCGCAGCATGCCAACGACACGATCGTGCGCTTCGCGATGATCGAGACTGCCCAGGCCGTCGAGAACCTCGACGAGATCCTGTCGGTCGAAGGCCTTGACGCGGTCTACATCGGTCCTTCGGACCTGTCGATTTCGCTGGGCTGCAAGCCCTCGATGGACGAGCTCGAGCCCAAGGCGCAGCAGGCGATGGAGCACATCCTCGCGCGCGCCAAGGCGCACGGCGTCGTCGCCGGCATCCACAACACCGCACCGCCGGCAGCACTGGCACGCATCGCCATGGGCTTCCAGTTC
>DATHWV010000240.1:0-6014 GCA_035460205.1 Ramlibacter sp. | reverse complement strand
CGAGTCGACGGCGGTGAGCACGCGATAGGTGTCTTCCGAAAAGTCCTTGTGGCCCGGCGTGTCCAGCAGGTTGATCACATGGTCGCGGTAGAGCATCTGCATGACCGAGCTGGCCACCGAGATGCCGCGCTGCTTCTCGATTTCCATCCAGTCGGACGTGGCGTGGCGCGTGGCCTTGCGCGCTTTCACCGAGCCGGCGATCTGGATCGCGCCGGAGAACAGCAGCAGCTTTTCCGTGAGCGTGGTCTTGCCCGCGTCGGGGTGCGAAATGATGGCGAAAGTGCGGCGGCGCCGGGTTTCGGCGGCAAAGGGCGAGGCGGACAAGGGAAGGGCTCCGGGGATGACGGCGGCCGGCACCTGGGCGCAGCCGCAAACCCTCTATTGTGCCGGGTCGAAACCAACCCCGGTGCTACACTGATTTGAAGGATGGAGGTGCTCGTGGAAGACGCGGCCCGTCGACCCGCCCCGTGGAAGCTGGGGCAGTGGTTCATGCCACCGGTGTTCGAGGACGCGGACCGCTCTGCGCGCGCGCTCCGCTTCTGGCGCCTCGCCTGGGGCTCCATGGGCATGTGGACGATCGCACTCGTCATCCTCATCGCGATGCAGCCTGAAACCGCGGCCGAACGCGCCGCCGGCATGCTGATCCTGGGCGCGGTCCTCCTTCCCCTGCATGAACTCAACCGCCGTGGCCTGACCGCGGTCGCCAGCTGGCTGCTGGTCCTCGGCGTGGTCCTGCACGTGACACAGCGCGCCTGGCATGTCGGCGGTGTCGAGGCACCGGTGGTGCCGTTGTACGTCGTGTTCACCATGATGGCGGGCTACCTGCTGGGCTGGCGCGGCGCCGTGGTGGTCGGCGTGCTGTGCTCGGTGGCGGGCCTGGTCCTGGCCATCGCCGAGACCAGGGGCATGTTGCCGCCGCCCGACTTCGGCTTTCCTCCGCTGGCCATGTTGACCTTCATTGCGACCGCGATCGGCCTCAGCCTGCTCCTGCAGGACTTGCTCTCGCGCGACATGACCGCCACGTTGGAGAAATCGCAGGACGAACTGAAGCAGCGCCGTCGCGCGCAGGCGCACCTGGACCTGGCGCTTGAAGCGGGCCAGATCGGGGTCTGGGAGCGCGAGGTCATGGAGCAGCGCATCCACGCCAGTGCCAAGGAGTTCGCGCGCTACGGCATCGAGGCGCCAGCCGACGGCAGGGGCGTGACGCGGGAAAGGTGGATGCAGGTCATTCACCCGGACGACCGGTCTGGAGTGGCGCGGCAGGTGGCCGAGCTGGATTCGGGAGCGCGGCAGAAGCTGCTGATGGAACTTCGCATCCTCAGGCCGGACGGCGAGACGCGCTACATCGAGTGCGCGGCGGGCCTCGTGCCCGACGAGCCCGGCCACATCGTCGGCGTCAACGTGGACATTACCGAGCGCAAGCGCGCTGAACTGCGCCTGCACGAACGTGTGACGGAGTTGCGCCTGCTCCACGACTTTGGCAGGTTGATCCAGGACACACCGCCGGCGATCCATGACCTGCCGGCACTGCTGGCGCCCATGATGCCCACGGCCTGGCTCTACCCGGAGTGCTGCGAGGTGCGGGTGACGTACGACGGTGTGTCCGCTGCCACGCCGGGCTGGCGCGAGTCGCCCTGGTACCAGTCGGCACCGGTACTCACTGCCACCGGCCAAGGCCTGATCGAGGTGGTCTACACCGAGGAAAAGCCGACGCGCGACGAGGGGCCGTTCCAGAAGGAGGAGCGCGAAGTGCTGGACTCGTGCGCGCAGATGATGGCGTCCTATATCGACCGCACCACGCAGCGCGAAGGGCTGGAGCAGCTGGTGACGATCCGCACGCAGGAGTTGCAGGCCGCCCGCGACGCTGCAGACACCGCGAACCGCGCCAAGAGCGCTTTCCTTGCGAACATGAGCCACGAGATCCGCACGCCGCTGAACGCCGTGCTGGGCTATTCGCAATTGCTGCTGCGCGACCGGGACCTGGACACCGTTCGCCGCACGCGCATCCAGACCATCCAACGCAGCGGCACGCACCTGCTGGGACTCATCAACGACATCCTGGACCTGTCCAAGGTCGAGGCGGGACGCCTGGCCATCGATCCAGCGCCGTTCAGCCCCGCGATGGCGATCGAGTCCGTGGCCGCGATGTTCCGGCAACAACTGGCCGACCGTGGCATCGCACTCGTCCTGGACATTGCACGCGACCTGCCTGAGGTGCTGGTCGCCGACGCGGGCCGCGTGCGGCAGGTGCTGGTCAACCTGGTGGGCAATGCCAGCAAGTTCACCGCCACCGGCAGCGTCACCGTGCGGGCCGCAGCAGCGCCGGCACGCGACTGTCGCGTGCGCGTCGACGTGTCGGTGACCGACACCGGGCACGGCATCGCGCCCGATGAAATGCAGCGGATGTTCAAGGCGTTCGAGCAGGGCGAGCGCGGGGCGCGCGCCGGTGGCACGGGCCTGGGCCTGGCGATCAGCCGGCGGCTGGCCAGGCTCATGGGTGGCGAGCTCACGGTAGAGAGCCGACTCGGACACGGCTCGACGTTCGCGTTCAGTTTCGACGCGGGGCTGTCCGATGCACCGCTCGCGGCTGAATCGAGCGCGCTGCCTGTGGGCCTGGCGCCGGGCACGGGTCATAAACGGGTGCTTGTGGTGGACGACGTCGAAGACAACCGGGAAGTCTTGCGGGGTTTCCTGGCCCCGATCGGGTTCGAGGTGCATTGCGTGGACTCCGGGGTCGCCGCCCTGGCAGCGCATGGGTCCTTCAAGCCCGACCTGGTGTTGATGGACCTGCGCATGGCGGACATGGACGGCAGCGAGACGATCCAGCGCTTGCGGGCCGCGGGAGCGACCACACCGATCATGGTGGTGACTGCCAGCAGCCTGACCGAGGATCGTGGCGAGGCGCTGGCCGCGGGCGCCAATGCCTACCTTGCAAAACCCTTCGAGGCAGCAGACCTGTACGGAAGAGTCGCGAAGTTGCTGGGGCTTGAATACGCCTACGAAGCCGAAGCGCCGACGACAGCCGCACCGATGGACGGGGACCCGGTGCTCGAGGCGTTGTCGCCGCAGTTGCGGCTCGACATTGCCGAGGCGACCCGAAGTGCGCGCATCGATCGGCTCGAGTCCTTGTTGGTCCAGGCCGCGCATGAAGCCCCCGCCACCGCCAAGCGACTGAAGCGGCTGGCCGATGCCTTCGAGTTCGAGGCGCTGCTCCATTCACTGGAGCAAAAGGACACCGCATGACCCCGCCATCCGATCGCGCAAAGCCCAACATCCTGGTGGTGGACGACACGGCCGAAAACCTGCGGCTCCTCACCAACCTGTTTCGCGAACATGGCTACGAAGTGCGGCCGGTGCCCAGCGGCAAGCTGGCGCTGCAGGCCGTGGCGATGGACCCGCCCGACCTGGTGCTGCTGGACATCCAGATGCCCGAAATGAATGGCTACGAGGTCTGCGAGGAGCTCAAGCAGAACGAGGCCTGGATGGACATCCCGGTCATCTTCGTGAGCGCGCTGGACGAAGTGTTCGACAAGGTCCGCGCCTTCAGCGTGGGCGGCGTCGACTACATCTCCAAGCCTTTCCAGGTGGAGGAGGTGCTGGCCCGCGTGCGCACCCACCTGGCGCTGCGCCGCACGCAGCTGGACCTCACCGCCACCATCGCCCGCATGCGCGAACTGGAAAGGCTGCGCGAGTCGCTGGTCCAGATGGCAGTGCACGACCTGAAGTCGCCGCTGTGGGGCATAGAGCATTTCATGGAGCGGCTGGCCGGCGAAACCGCCGGCCGCATACGGCCGGAAGCAGAGACGCAACTGAAGCGGGTGCAGGTGGCGGCATCGGACTTGGCGCGCATGGTCCACGGCATGCTGGACCTCAGCCGGCTGGAGAGCCGCCGCATGCCGGTCTCACCGGAGGTCGTCGACGCCGCGGCGCTCGTGCGCCAGGCCATTGAGAACGTGGTGGCCGGCGACAAGTCGCGCGCCATCACGGTCGAGGTGCCGTCGGGGATTTCGGTGTGGGCCGATCCCGACGCGATGCGCCGTGTGCTCGAGAACCTGGTGAGCAATGGGCTGAAACACACACCCGATGGCACGCCGCTGGGCGTGCGGGCCGCCGCCAGCGAGGCTGGTGTGCGGATGGAGGTCACCGACAAGGGCGACGGTGTCCCCGAGGAAGACCGGGATCGCATCTTCGACAAGTTCGGGGCGCTCCAGGCGCGGTCCCGGTACCACTCATCCGGCCTGGGCCTGGCGTTCTGCCGGCTGGCCGTCGAAGCGCACGGCGGGCGCATCGGCGTGACGGAAGCCCCGGGCGGTGGCAGCACATTTTGGCTGGAATTACCCCCTCGGCCGCCGGCTTGATAGAATGACGGCCATCCGAGGAGCGTTGCAGCGCCAGTCAGGCGTGAGGCTCGGAAATCATCGCAACGACGCTCACCCACTGTCTGGCAGGGTGAGCCTTACCAACCGGCATTCCGCCTCCACACAGTGGGTTTCGAAACTATTGTTTTTGGAGCCGACATGAACGCCGTTCTCAAACCCGCAACCACCGATTGCGCCATCGCCGACCTGTCCCTGGCCGCCTGGGGCCAGAAGGAAATCCGCATCGCGGAAACCGAAATGCCCGGCCTGATGGCCATTCGCGACGAATTCGCCAAGACCCAGCCGCTCAAGGGCGCGCGCGTCACCGGTTCGCTGCACATGACCATCCAGACCGCGGTGCTGATCCAGACGCTGCAGGCGCTGGGCGCGAAGGTCCGCTGGGCCTCGTGCAACATCTTCTCGACGCAGGACCATGCCGCCGCCGCCATCGCCGCCGACGGCACGCCGGTGTTCGCCATCAAGGGCGAGTCGCTGGCCGACTATTGGGATTACACCCACCGCATCTTCGACTTCGGCCCCAAGGGCAGCGAAGGCGAAGGCCCGAACATGATCCTGGACGACGGCGGCGATGCCACGCTGCTGATGCACCTGGGCCAGAAGGCCGAGAAGGACCAGTCGCTGATCGCCAACCCGACCAGCGAGGAAGAGCGCTGCCTGTTCGCCTCGATCAAGGCCAAGCTGGCCGAAGATCCGACCTGGTACACGCGCAAGGCCGCCAAGATCATCGGCGTGACCGAAGAGACCACCACCGGCGTGCACCGCCTCAACGAGATGAGCGCCAAGGGCACGCTGCTGTTCCGCGCGATCAACGTCAACGACTCGGTCACCAAGAGCAAATTCGACAACCTGTACGGCTGCCGCGAGTCGCTGGTGGACGGCATCAAGCGTGCCACCGACGTGATGATCGCGGGCAAGGTTGCGGTTGTGGCCGGTTATGGCGACGTGGGCAAGGGCTCGGCCCAGGCCCTGCGGGCGCTGTCCGCCCAGGTCTGGGTGACCGAAATCGACCCGATCAACGCGCTGCAGGCCTGCATGGAAGGCTACCGCGTGGTGACCATGGACTGGGCGGCCGACAAGGCCGACATCTTCGTCACGACCACCGGCAACAAGGACGTGATCACGCACGACCACATGGCGAAGATGAAGGACCAGGCGATCGTCTGCAACATCGGCCACTTCGACAACGAGATCGAGGTTGCCTCGCTCGAGAAGTACCAGTGGGAAGAGATCAAGCCGCAGGTGGACCACGTGATCTTCCCGGACGGCAAGCGCATCATCCTGCTCGCCAAGGGACGCCTGGTGAACCTGGGCTGCGGCACGGGCCACCCCAGCTATGTGATGTCGTCTTCGTTCGCCAACCAGACCATCGCGCAGATCGAGCTCTTCACCAAGCCCGACGCCTACCAGGCCGGCAAGGTCTACGTGCTGCCCAAGCACCTGGACGAGAAGGTTGCCCGCCTGCAGCTGAAGAAGCTCAACGCCAAGCTGACCGAGCTGAGCGAAGAGCAGGCTGCCTACATCGGCGTGAGCAAGAGCGGCCCGTACAAGCCGGACAGCTACCGCTACTGATCTGTCATTGCGGCCCCGGATCAAGTCCGGGGTTCCAGTTCACCCGCAATCCATGCCATGCGCATC
>DATHWV010000239.1:0-10297 GCA_035460205.1 Ramlibacter sp. | reverse complement strand
CCGCCGCCTTGCCGAAGGCCTGCCGACCACGACCGTCACACCGGCCCAGCGCCAGTCGTCCGGCAAGGTGCAGGCCCAGGTCGAGGACAAGAAGCCCGGCGCCGCCACGCCCGACAAGCTCACGCTGTCCAAGGGCTCGGTACAAGGCAAGGCCGGCGCCGACCAGATCGCCAAGGACCGTGCCGCCAAGGACTCCGCAGCACGCGTCGCTGAACTGAACAAGAACATTGCCGACCTGAACCGCCTGGGTACTGCTAGCGCCCCGGTGGGCAGTGCCAGTGGGGCCAAGGCGCCCATGGCCCTGCCCGTGGGCGCCGCCGCCAGCGCAGCGAAACCCGCTTCCAGCCCGGCACCGGTGGCGATGGCCGCTGCGTCAGTGGCCAAGCCCGCGTCCGCTGCCGCACCCGCCACCCCCATGGCGGCCACCGCCTCGGCGGCCAAGCCCGCATCCGCTCCCATGGCAGCTGCGGCACCTGTCGCATCCGCCGCCAAACCGGCGTCCGCACCCGCAATGGCCGTCGCTGCCAGCGCGCCCGCGGTGACGGCCGCCGCCTCGGCTCCTGCCCCCATGGCCACTGCGAGCGCTGCTGCGCCTGCCAGCGCACCCGCGATGGCAGCTGCAAGCGCCGCAGCCAGCGCCCCAACGGCCGCAGCCTCCCCGGCACCGGCGAGTGCGCCCGCCGCCGCAACGCCGGTCGTCGCCGCCGCGTCCAAACCCAAGGCCGTCCCGCCGCCCGAAACCAGCCTGCTGGACGACATGCTTGAAAACCCCATCGTCCCTGCGACGGTGGGCGGCATCCTGGCCCTGCTGCTGGGCTTTGGCTTCTATCGCGTGCAACAGCGCAAGAAGTCGACCCAGGTCGACAGCTCCTTCCTTGAAAGCCGCCTGCAGCCGGACTCGTTCTTCGGCGCCAGCGGCGGCCAGCGGATCGACACCAACGAAGGCAGCCCGACCGGTTCCTCGATGGTCTACTCGCCCAGCCAGCTCGATGCCGCCGGCGACGTGGACCCGGTGGCCGAAGCGGACGTGTACCTTGCCTACGGCCGCGACCTGCAGGCTGAGGAAATCCTCAAGGAAGCGATGCGCACGACGCCGCAGCGCATTGCGGTGCACAGCAAGCTGCTGGAGATCTATTCCAAGCGTCGCGATGGCAAGGCGTTCGAACTGGTCGCAACCGAGGCCTACGGGCTGACGCGCGGTGAAGGCCCGGACTGGGAGCACATCTGCGAGCTGGGCCAGGAAATCGATCCGTCCAACCCCCTCTACCGCCCGGGCGGCCACCCGACCGAAGGCGCTGCCACCGCTGCGGCCGCGGCCGCCACGGCCGCGAGCTTCGGTGCCACCCAGGCAACCACCGCTGCCACGCAGGCACTGCCGGCCGCACCGGCGGTGGACCTGGACCTCGACCTCGATTTCTCGATCGGCGACGACGAGCCTGCGGCCGCGCCGGCCGCCGCCGCGCCGGCGCCCCAGCCGACACTGGCGATGACAGTCCCTCCGTCGGCCGCAGAACAACCCATGCCGGCGCTCGACATGGACTTCGGCGTGGCCACGGTCGCCCTGGACACCCCGGCCGCCACGCCGGCCGCACCGGCCCCGACCGAGCCGGCACAGCTGGAAGCGCCCAACCTCAACCTCGACAGCAACGCCCTGAGTTTCGACCTCGACGCGCCTGCTGCGGCACCCACGGCGGCGGCCCCGACCCCCGCGCCCGCGGCACCCGCCGTTGCAGCCGCGGCCCAGCCCGACGGCATGATCGAATTCGACCTCGGCGCCCTCTCGCTGGACCTGCCCGGCGCCGCCAAGGATGCCAAGCCGGCGAAGGAAGCGGCAGAGCCGGAAGATGCGCAACCCAGCACGTCCGGCGCCCCACTGAGCACTGCGGGCTTTGACGACACCGGCAGCGGCGACCCCCTCGCCACCAAGCTCGCGCTCGCTGAGGAATTCAACGCGATCGGCGACCCCGATGGCGCGCGCAGCCTGGCTGAGGAAGTCGTGGCCGAGGCTTCAGGCGACCTGAAGAACAAGGCGCAGAAATTCCTCGCGGAAATCGGCTGATCCCCGGCCGGTTTCCACCATCCGCCTTCCTGGAGGCCTCCCGATGAGGCTGGCACTGGGCATCAGCTACAACGGAACCGCCTACGAAGGCTGGCAAAGCCAGCTGTCGGGGCGCACCGTTCAGGACCGGCTGGAACACGCCCTCGGCCAATTCACGGCCCAACGCGTTTCCACTGTCTGCGCCGGTCGCACCGATGCCGGCGTGCACGGCCTGATGCAGGTCGTGCACTTCGACACCCCGCACGATCGCGAGGAGTTCTCGTGGATCCGCGGCACCAACCGCTTCCTGCCGCCCGACATTGCCGTCGAATGGGCCCGGGCGGTGCCCGATGCTTTCCATTCGCGCGCCAGCGCGCTTTCGCGCCGCTACGCCTACGTCGTCCTCGAGTCGGCCGTGCGGCCCAGCATCGATGCGGGCCGCGTAGGCTGGGTGTTCCGGCCCCTGCAGGCCCAAACCATGCAGGATGCGGCTGCCCTGCTGGTCGGCGAGCATGACTTCACGTCGTTCCGGGCTTCGGCTTGCCAGGCCCTCTCCCCGGTCAAGACGATCAGCCGCATCGACATCAGCCGCCGTGGCTCGTACTGGCGATTCGAATTCGAGGCCAACGCGTTCCTGCACCACATGATCCGCAACATCATGGGCTGCCTGCTCGCGATCGGCCAGGGCCAGCAGCCGGTTGAATGGATGGCGCAGGTCCTGGCAGCCCGCGACCGTGACGCGGCGGCGCCCACCTTCTCGCCGGACGGCCTGTACTTCGTGGGCCCGGTCTATGGCCCCGAGTGGAACCTGCCTGCGCGCACCCCTGCGTATGATTGGCTGCCATGAGCACGGCTGCCCTGCCCCCCGAGCGCACGCGGATCAAGATCTGCGGGTTGACACGCGAGCAGGACGTGGATGCTGCGGTCGCGGCCGGCGCGGATGCGGTCGGCTTCGTCATGTACGCCGCCAGCCCGCGCGCCATCGCGCCGAAGCGCGCCGCCGAGCTGGCGCGCCGCTTGCCGCCTTTCGTGACGCCGGTGCTGCTCTTCGTCAATGAAGCCCCGCAGGCGGTGAAAGCGGCATGCGAGCAGGTTGCGGGCGCCACCGTCCAGTTCCATGGCGACGAAAGCCCGGCGCAGTGCCACGAATCCACCGGCGGCAGCCGCTTTCCGTACATGCGGGTGGCGCGCATCCCGCTGGGTGGCAGCGAGCCCTTCGACTTGGTAAAATTCGCCTCTGAATATCCACTGGCCCAGGCCATCCTGCTCGACGCCCATGTCGAGGGGTACGGCGGGGGCGGGAAAGCCTTCAATTGGTCACGTCTTCCACCAAGCGTCAACTGTCACCTCGTTTTGTCTGGTGGATTGACGCCTGCAAACGTGACCGATGGCATCGTGCAGGTACGGCCGCGCTGTAAGACGCTGGCCGTCGATGTGAGCTCCGGGGTCGAGGTCGCCACTGCCGAAGGGGGAACCCTCAAGGGCATCAAGGACCCGGAAAAGATCCATCAGTTTGTCGCGGCCGTGCGTGCCGCCGACAGGCTCCTTGCACAAAACCCAAATGCCTTCCTATCAACAACCTGACCCGACAGGCCACTTCGGGAATTACGGCGGCAGTTTCGTCAGCGAAACGCTCACCCATGCCATCAGCGAATTGCGCGAGGCCTATGCGAAGTACCAGCACGACCCGGAATTCCTCAAGGAATTCCAGTACGAGCTCAAGCACTTCGTGGGCCGGCCCTCGCCGATCTACCACGCCGCCCGCACCAGCCGCGAACAGGGCGGCGCGCAGATCTACCTCAAACGCGAGGACCTGAACCACACCGGCGCGCACAAGATCAACAACGTGATCGGCCAGGCCATGCTGGCGCGCCGCATGGGCAAGCCGCGTGTCATCGCCGAAACCGGCGCGGGCCAGCACGGCGTGGCCACCGCGACCATCTGCGCGCGCTACGGCCTCGAATGCGTCGTCTACATGGGCAGCGAGGACGTCAAGCGCCAGAGCCCCAACGTCTACCGCATGAACCTGCTCGGGGCGAGCGTCGTGCCGGTGGAGTCGGGCAGCAAAACGCTCAAGGACGCGCTCAATGAAGCAATGCGCGACTGGGTCACCAACGTCGAGAACACCTTCTACATCATCGGCACCGTGGCCGGCCCGCACCCCTACCCGATGATGGTCCGCGACTTCCAGAGCGTGATCGGCAATGAATGCATCCAGCAGATGCCCGAGGTTGCGGGCATGCAGCCGGACGTGGTCGTGGCCTGCGTGGGCGGTGGCAGCAACGCCATGGGCATCTTCCACCCCTACATCCCGTTCGAAAAGACGCGGCTGGTGGGCGTCGAGGCCGCCGGCGAGGGGCTGGACAGCGGTAAGCACTCCGCCTCGCTGCAGCGCGGCAGCCCGGGCGTGCTGCACGGCAACCGCACCTACATCCTGCAGGACGAAGACGGGCAGATCACGGAAACGCACAGTGTCAGCGCGGGACTGGACTATCCCGGTGTCGGCCCCGAGCACGCCTGGCTGAAGGACATCGGCCGCGCGGAGTACGTGGGCATCACCGACAAGGAAGCGCTGGAAGCCTTCCACTACCTGTGCCGCACCGAAGGCATCATCCCGGCGCTGGAATCGAGCCACGCCGTCGCCTACGCCATGAAACTGGCGAAGACGATGAGCCCGCAGCAGAGCATCCTGGTGAACCTCTCGGGCCGTGGCGACAAGGACATCGGTACCGTCGCAGACCTGGCGGGCGTCGACTTCTACGACCGCCCCTCCATGCGCGGCCTGCAGGTCAAGGGCGGGGGCAAGCCATGAGCCGCATCGACAAGACCTTCGCCGCGCTCAAGGCGGCCCAGCGCACGGCCCTCATCCCCTACGTCACCGCCGGCTTCCCGTTCGCCGACATCACGCCCGACCTGATGCATGGCATGGTGGCAGCCGGCGCAGACGTCATCGAACTGGGCGTGCCCTTTTCTGACCCGATGGCCGACGGCCCGGTGATCCAGAAGGCCGGCGAGAAGGCGCTAGCGATGGGCGTCGGCACGAAACAGGTGCTGGCGATGGTGCGCAAGTTCCGCGAACGCGACAGCGCCACCCCGGTCGTGCTCATGGGCTATGCCAACCCGGTGGAACGCTACGACCTCATGCACGGCCAGGACGCCTTCATTCGCGACGCGGCGCAGTCCGGCGTAGACGGCGTACTCATCGTCGACTACCCGCCAGAGGAATGCGAAGAGTTCGCTGCCAAGCTCAAGGCGAGCGGCCTGGACCTGATTTTCCTGCTGGCACCGACCAGTACCGACGAGCGCATGCGGCAGGTGGCCCGCGTGGCCAGCGGCTATGTGTACTACGTGTCGCTCAAGGGCGTCACCGGGGCCGGCCACCTGGACACGGGCGCGGTGGAACTGATGCTGCCGCGCATCCGCAAGCACGTACAGGTGCCCGTCGGCGTCGGTTTCGGCATCCGGGACGCGCAGACCGCGCAGGCCATCGGGCAGGTGGCCGACGCGGTGGTGATCGGCACGAAAATCATCCAGCTGGCGGAGGGCCAGCCACGTGAAAAAGTGGTTCCGGCGGTATCGGATTTCCTGCGCGGGGTCCGGTCGGCGCTGGACGCATAATTGAGGATTGGATCGTCGAGCGGACAGCCGGGGCTGCCGCTCACGTTTCCCTACCAGGAGCTAAGAACGATGAGCTGGCTTGAAAAGCTGTTGCCCCCGAAAATCCAGCAGACCGACCCGGCCGAGCGCCGCCAGGTCCCCGAAGGCCTGTGGGTCAAATGCCCGAGTTGCGAGACGGTGCTCTACAAGACCGACCTGGAACAGAACCAGAACGTCTGCCCGACCTGCAGCCACCACCACCGCATGGGCGCCCGCCCGCGGCTGAACGGCTTCCTCGACGCCGAAGGCCGCTATGAGATCGGCCAGGAAGTGCTGCCGGTCGATGCGCTGAAGTTCAAGGACAGCCGCAAGTACCCGGAACGGCTCAAGGAAGCGCTCGAGAACACCGGCGAGACCGACGCACTGGTGGTGATGGGCGGTGCCGTACACAGCATCAGCCTCGTCGCCGCCGCTTTTGAATTCGACTTCATGGGTGGCAGCATGGGCAGCGTGGTCGGCGAGCGCTTCGTGCGCGGCGTCGAGGCGGCCATCGAGCAGAAAGTGCCTTTCATCTGCTTTACCGCCACCGGTGGCGCCCGCATGCAGGAAGGCCTGCTCTCCCTGATGCAGATGGCCAAGACCAACGCAGCGTTGACGCGCCTGGCCAAGAAGGGCCTGCCCTACATCAGCGTGCTCACCGACCCGACCATGGGCGGCGTGAGCGCGGGCTTCGCTTTCGTGGGCGACATCGTCATCGCCGAGCCCAAGGCCCTGATCGGCTTTGCCGGGCCACGCGTGATTGAGTCGACCGTGCGGGTGACCCTGCCGGAAGGCTTCCAGCGCGCCGAGTTCCTGCAATCCAAGGGCGCCGTCGACTTCATCTGCGACCGCCGCGAACTGCGGGCCACCGTGGCCAATGCGCTCGCCATGCTGCAGCGCCAGCCGGCCGACGCCGTCAGCTGACCCTTCGCGCGCTCAGCGCAGCACGGCCGCCTGCAGGTAGGCCAGCGCGATCGCGCAGACCTGCAGCGCCACCAGGAAAGCCAGCGGCGACAGGTCGATGCCGCCCACCAGCGGGATCAGCTTGCGCCAGGGGCGCAGCAGCGGCGCGCACAGGCGGTCGATGATGTCCGAGATGGGCGAATCGGCCTGCACCCAGGACAGGATCGCATAAATGATCACCAGGCCCGTCAGGGCCGAGATGACCAGCCTCACCACGCCGAACGCCGCCAGCAGCGGGATGATCTCAAAGCCGGTCAGGCGCCCCGTCAGCAGCCACAGCACGCTGAATTGCGCGAGTTCCACCAGGAACACGCCGACGATGCTGGCCGTGTCCCACCGTCCCATGGCGGGCAGGATTCGGCGCAGGGGAAGCACCAGCCAGTCGGTCAGCGCAAAGACAAAGCGCCCGACCGGGTTGGCAAATGAAATCCGCTGCTGCTGCATGTACATGCGCAGCAGGCACGCCCCACCCAGGAGCCCGGCGGCCACGTCCAGCAGGAAAGAAATGATTTGGTAGGCCATGTAACAGGGAGAAGTGGGTCGTGGGATGATAGCGGGCAGAACCGGGAAATTGATGTCTTCCGCCCTCACCCTGCAATCCCTGCCGCTGTTCCCCCTGGGCGCGGTATTGTTCCCCGGCGGCCTGCTCCCCCTGCGGATTTTCGAGGTGCGTTACCTGGACATGATCGGCCGTTGCCACAAGGCCGGCGCCCCGTTCGGCGTGGTCCTCCTCACGCAGGGCGGCGAGGTACGGCAGCCCGGAACCACCGAGGCTTTCTCCCATGTGGGCACGCTGGCCACCATCACTGAATTCGAGACGCCCCGCCCGGGCCTGATGATGATCCGCGCGAGCGGCCTGCAGCGCTTTCGCATCACGTCCAGCGACCAGTTGAAGCACGGCCTGTGGGTGGCCGACGTCGAGCGCCTGCCGCAAGACATGGCGGTGCCGGTCCCCGAAGACCTGAAGGTCACCGCGACGGCACTCGCCAAACTGATCCAGTCGCTGCAGGAAAAAGCGGATGCCCCCGAGCAGATGCCGATCCAGGGGCCATGGCAGCTGGACGACTGCGGCTGGGTAGCCAACCGCTGGTGCGAGTTGCTGCCGCTGCCCATGCCGCTGAAGCAGCGGATGATGGAACTGGACAACCCGCTGGTGCGCCTGGAACTCGTCAGCGACGTGCTCTCACGCACCGGCATCGCCAACTGAAGGCGTCCCGCCCGCGCGTTCAGCGCGGCGTGTATTCCGGCACCTGTCCCCGAAGCCAGCGGCGTAGCTCGTCATGCGCGGGTGCGGGACCTGCATCTTCGATCCAGCGCATCACGGCTTCGATGTCGGGCACCTGCCCTGACGTCTTGGCCACGCGCAGTTTCGGGTGCGGCGTAGGCTCGGTGGTTTCGTCGTCCGCGAGCAACTCCTCGAAGAGCTTTTCGCCCGGACGCAGGCCCGTATAGCTGATCGGGATTTCCTGCTCGGTCTTGCCCGAGAGCCGGATCAACATGCGGGCCAACTCCACGATCTTCATCGGCTCGCCCATGTCCAGCACGAAGATCTGCCCGGAGCTGCCCATGAGGCCCGCCTGCAGCACGAGTTGCGCCGCCTCGGGAATGGTCATGAAGTAGCGCACGATCTCCGGGTGTGTCACCGTCACCGGGCCGCCGCGCGCGATCTGTGCGGTGAAGAGCGGCACCACCGAACCACTGGAGCCCAGCACGTTGCCGAAGCGAACGGACACGTACTGCGTGCCGGCGTACTCGGCCGCGACGCCCTGCACCATCAGCTCGGCCAGTCGCTTGCTCGACCCCATCACATTGGTCGGGTTCACGGCCTTGTCGGTGGAGATCATCACGAAGCGTCGTGCACCGCACTCGCCGGCGACGCGCGCCGCATTCAGCGTGCCCGCCACGTTGGTGCGAAGCGCTTCGATCTCGTTGAGCTCCTCCATCAACGGCACATGCTTGTAGGCGGCCGCATGGAACACGACCGCCGGCCGGTGCTTGAGGGCAATCGCGCGCAGGCGCTCCACTTCGCGCACGTTGGCGGTGTAGTAGAAGCCATGCATCTCGGGATGTGCCGTGCGCATCTCCTGCTCGAGCTGGTAGACGGCGTATTCGGAGACATCCACGCATACCAACCGCCCGATGCCGAAGCGCGCGACCTGGCGGCATAACTCAGAGCCGATCGAGCCGCCGGCGCCCGTGACGAGCACCGTCTGCCCGGAGAGCAATTCGGCCAGGCCGGCAGCGTCCAGTTGCACCGGCGTCCGGCCCAGCAAGTCCTCCAGCTCGATCTTGCGCGGACCCGCGCCTTCGGTCTTGAGCCATTCGTCCGGGCGCGGCATGGTGAGCAGCGTCAGGTGCGAACCGGCCGCACTCATCAGGGCG
Source organism: Ramlibacter sp. (assembly GCA_035460205.1). Lineage (GTDB taxonomy): Bacteria > Pseudomonadota > Gammaproteobacteria > Burkholderiales > Burkholderiaceae_C > Ramlibacter. The sequence goes on along the minus strand of DATHWV010000239.1, from coordinate 1,278 downwards.
GACCTGCGTTCGGACGAACCCGCCGGGCTCGCCACCAGTGCGGCGTCGGCTTCCGCTGCCTCGGCGATGAGGGAAATTTCGGCCGTGCGGCCCAGCACGCGCACGTTCTGGATCGAGCGGCCGACCTCACCGGCCAGCGGCGACACGATACCCACCGGCAGCCACTGCAGCGACCCCTTGAGCGCGCGTAATGCGTCCGAGGCATCCTGCAATGACCCGACGATGACGAGCCGGCGGCCGCCCTGGCCCAGCGTGCGCCGCTCGACGAAGGTGCGCCAGCCTGCACGCACCGCACCCAGCAACACGAGGGCAATCAGTGGCTGCAGCAGCAGCACCGAGCGCGGGAAACTGGGCATGCGCTGCATGAGGATGCTCGCCGCGGTCAGCAGGCCGCCCAGCATGATGCCGGTCGCGAGCTGCCGCAACTCGGGCAGGCCGATGTAGCTCCAGACATGCCGGTACACGCGCGCCAGCATCAGGCCCGCGCCATAGCCGATCAGGCCCCAGGGTGCGGCCCGCAAGGCGAGGTTGTCGAACTCGTCGGGAATGTCGAAATTGAAGCGCAGCCAGAACGCGGCCCAGCCGGCCAGCAGCACAAGCGCCAGGTCGACGACCAGCAGGACCAGCGTGTTCCTAGGCAGCTGCACGCCGGTCCTCTGACAGCACCAGGGCGCGGCGCAGTTGCTCGATCACGCGGGCTTGCTGCTCCGGTGTGAGGTTGGAGCCGGACGGCAGGCAGATGCCGGCCTCGAACAGGCCGCCCGACACGTCGCCGCTGGCATGCGCAAAGTAAGGCGCGCCGCGGAACAGCGGCTGCAGGTGCATGGGCTTCCAGACCGGACGCGCTTCGATCGAATGGCGCTCGAGCGCCCTCAGCACCAGGTCGCGCCGCAGCGCTGCGTCGCGGCCCGGCAGCGTGAAGCAGGTCAGCCAGCGGGTGGAGCGATAGCCTTCGGGTTCGGGCATCCACTGCACCTGCGCCTGGTCGGCGAGCTCGGTGCGGTAGGTGTCGAACACCTGCCGCCGCTGGGCGACGCGCTGCTCCAGCACGCGCAGCTGGCCGCGGCCGATGCCCGCCAGCACGTTGCTCATGCGGTAGTTGAAGCCGACCTCAGTGTGTTCGTAGTGCGCCGCGGGTTCGCGCGCCTGCGTGGCGAGCTTGCGCGCCCGCTCGACCACGGCCGGGTCGTCGGCCACCAGCATGCCGCCACCGGACGTCGTGATGATCTTGTTGCCGTTGAATGAATAGATCCCGATACGGCCGAAGCTGCCGCTCGC
>DATHWV010000238.1:0-16137 GCA_035460205.1 Ramlibacter sp. | reverse complement strand
AACATGCGGTCGCGCGCGATCTCGATGCTGTCGTAGAAGGCCGGCACCACCAGCAGCGTGAGGAAAGTGGCGGTAATCGTGCCGCCGATGATGGCGATGGCCATCGGGCGGTAGAAGTCACCGCCTTCGCCGATGCCGATCGCCACCGGCAGCATGCCGGCGATGAGCGCGAACGTCGTCATCAGGATGGGGCGAAGCCGCGACCGGCCTGCGGCCATCAGCGCGGATTCGCGATCCTCGCCTTCAGCCTCGCGCTTGCGCGCCGCGTCCAGCAGCAGGATGGCGTTCTTGGCGACCAGCCCCATCAGCATGATGACCCCGATCAGGCTCATGAGGTTGATGGTCGAGCGCGTGATGAGGAGCGCCACCACGACGCCGATGAGCGACAGCGGCAGCGAGATCATCACGCCCAGGGGCGCGGTGAACGAACCAAACTGCATCACCAGGATCAGGTACATGCAGCCCACGCCCATGACGAGCGCGGTGATCATGGCGGAGAACACTTCCTTCTGGTCCTTGCCGGCGCCGCCGAGCTCGACGCCGAAGCCGGCGGGGTACTCGATCGACTTCGCGAGGTTGAGCGCGTCCTTCGTGACGTCGCCGGACGCGCGGCCTTGCGCGTTGGCCGACACGGCGATCATGCGCCGGCCGTTCAGGTGCTGGATCTGCGCCGGGCCCACGCCCATGGTCACCGTCGCGATCTGGTTCAGCGGCACGACCATGTTCGAGCGCGGCACCGAGATCGGCAGGCGCTCGATGTTCGCGGCGTCGACGCGGTCGTTGGGGTCCAGGCGCACCGCCACGTCGCGGGCCTGGCCGCTCGGGTCGATCCAGTCGCCGACTTCCACGCCCGCGAACGCCACACGCAGCGACTGGGCCGCATCGGTGACCGAGATGCCCAGCGAGTTGGCCAGGCCCCGGTTCAGTTCGATGCGCAGTTCATCCTTCGGGCTCAGTTCGGACAGACCGACGTCCACGGCGCCGGGGACCGTGCGCATGCGCTCCATGAACGCGTTGGCGATGTCCAGCAAGGCGCGCGAGTCGGTGCCGTAGAAGCGGATTTCGACGGGCTTGCGCGCGCCGTTGTTCAGGTCGTCCAGCACCACGTACTCGGCGCCGACGAGCTGCGCCATCAGCTTGCGCAGGTCGACGGCGACCTTCTGCGAGGTGCGGTTGCGCGTGGCGTTCTTGCCGATGTCGACGTAGACACGGCCACCCCCGATGTTCACGCGGCTGTTGGTCGCCAGCGTTTCGGGCAGCGTGCGTGCGAGCTCGGCCGCCTTCTCGACCTTGAGCTTGGTGTACTCCAGGCTCGCCGACGAAGGCGTGCGCACTTCAATCGCGATGGTGTCCGAATCCGACACGGGCAGGAAGCTCTGGCCGCCGAAACCCCATTGCAGGGCCAGTGCGGCGGCTAGGCTTCCCACGGCCGCCGCGGCCATCCAGCGGCGGTGGTGCAGCGCCCACGCGATCACGTCGCCGTAACGGTCCGCCTGGTGGTCGAACCATTCGTTGAAGCGGCGCAGGACCTGCGACAGGCGGCCCCGGTCTTGCGCATGGTGGTAGTTCACCGGGTCGCCCCAGTACGCCGAGAGCATCGGGTCGAGTGTGAACGAGATGAACAGGCTGACCAGGACCGAGCACGCCACGGTCAGCGCGAACGGGCGAAACCATTCGCCGGCCACGCCGGGCATGAACGCGACGGGAATGAAGATCGCGATGATCGAAAAGGTGGTGGCCGCGACCGCCATGCCGATCTCGGCCGTGCCCTGGCTGGCCGCGGTCATGCGGTCGGCGCCGCGCTCCATGTGGCGCACGATGTTCTCCCGTACCACGATGGCGTCGTCGATCAGCACGCCGATCGCCAGCGACAGGCCCAACAGCGTCATGAAGTTCAGCGTGAACCCGCACAGCCACACCGCGATGAAGGCGGCAATGGCGGAAGTCGGCAGGCTGGTGGCGGTGATCAGCGTCGAGCGCCACGAGTTCAGGAACACGAACACGACCAGGATGGTGAGCATGGCGCCTAGCGTGAGCGAGTGGATCACGTTGTTCAGGTTGTCCTGCGCGCCTTCGCCGCCGTCGTACGTGACGTCCAGGTGCGTGCCCGCCGGCAGCGTCTTGTTGATGTCGGCGACCATCTTGCGCACGCGGTTGGCGACGCTCACCGTGCTTGCTTCGCGCGAACGCGTGACGTACAGGCTCACGTTCGGGTTCGCGCTGCGCAGGCTGAAGCTCTGGCGCTCGGCAAAGCCGTCCACGGTGGTGGCGACCTGCGACAGCCGCACGACCTGGTCGCCCTGCCGCTTGATGATGATCTGCCCGAACTCCGAGGGCGATTCGATCCGCCCGATCAGGCGAATGCTCTGGTCCTTGAGTGGGCCGACGATGCGGCCCACCGGGGCGTTGGTGTTGGCGCTCTGCACCGCCGCGATCACATCCGCCACGCCGACATTGAATTCGCGCATGCGGTCGGACTTGAGCAGGATCGACAGCTCCCGCTTGAGCGATCCGCCGACTTCGACCGTCGCGACGCCGTCGATGCCGCGCAGCCGGTCGGAGAGGTCGTCCTCGGCCAGGCGGGAGATCTCGGCCTGCGACTGCTTCGACGACGACAGCGCCAGGTTCATGATGGGCTGCGAGCTCGGGTCGACGCGGAACAGCACCGGTTCGCGCATTTCGATAGGCAGCTTGTAGCGCACCGTCGCTATCGCGTTGCGGACCTCGTCGCTCGCCTCGATCATGTTCTTCTTGAAGTTGAAGATGATCACGAACTGCGCGTTCGAGTCCTTTGCGGTGGAGCGCATCTCGTACACGCCCGTCACGCTCTGCAGCGTTTTTTCGACGCGGTTGATGATCTCGCGCTCGACGGTCTCCGGCGATGCGCCGGGGTACGCGATGTTGACGACGAGCACAGGCTGCTCGACGTCGGGGGTTTCGTTGACGCGCAGGTTCTTGAGTGCGAGCAGGCCCAGGCACATCAGTCCCAGGACGATCACGACCGTCGCGACGGGTCGCTTGATGCTGAAGTCGGAAAGGAACATGGCTTCAGCGCACTTGCGGGGCGGAGGCCGAAGCCACGGGCGCCGCCGCAGGCGCGGTCGCGGCCGACGCGGTGGGCTGCACGCCCTGGCCGTCCTTCAGCGTGCTGGTCGGGTGCCGCAGCAGGCGGTCGCCGTCGGCCAGGCCGCTGGTCACCACGTAGTCGCCGCGGCGCGCGTCGCGCTCGCCGACTGTGAGCGGCACCTTCTGCAACTTGTCGCCGGCCACGCGCCAGGCCCAGGACTTGTCGCCCTCGCGCACCAGCGCGGAAGCGGGCAGGGCCAGTGCGGTGGAGCTCGCCGCGTCCACGCGCCCTTCGGCGTACAGGCCTGCGAGGCGAGCCGGTGCCTCGCCCACGATATCCACCAGCACTTCGACCTGGCGGGTGGTCGGATTGGCCGTCGGGGCGACCAGGCGCACGCGGCCGGAGAAGTCCTGCGCGCCGTAGCCGTTGACGCGAAAGCTCACCGACTGGCCGGGCTTGATCGACTGGATGGCGTCGGAGGACACCAGGCCTTCAAAGCGCAGGTGGCTCGGGTCGATCACCTTGACCAGTTCCTTGCCGATTTGCGCGGTGTCGCCGGCCGAGGCCTTGCGGTCGCTCACGATGCCGTCAAACGGCGCGCGCACTTCGGTGCGCTGCAGTTGCTGGCGCGCCTGCACGCCCCGCACCTTGGCGGCCGACAAGTCGCTCTGCGTGGTGTTGCGGCGGATTTCGGCATCTTCCAGCTGCTGGGCGGTGGCCATGCCCGAGGCGCGCAGGGTCGTGAGGCGTTGCAGCTGGCGCTCGGCCTGGTCGTAGGCCAGGCCGGCGGTGCGCTCGGTCTCCTGCGCGGAAACCATGCCGTCACGGATGGCCGTATCGTCCAGCCGCATCAGCAGGTCGCCTTTCTTGACCGGCTGGCCGTTTTCCTTGAGCACGGCCACGACCACCGCGGACACTTCCGCGCGCAAGTCGGCCCGGCGGTCCGGCTGGACGGTGCCGGTGATGAGCGGACCGGTCGCCACTGCGGCCTGGCGCAGCGTGATGACGTCCTCGGGCGCGACCAGCAGGGCCGGGGCTGCGGCAGTCGCGGCCTTGGCGTCGTTGCCGGCGCGATTGCACCCGGCCAGGGCCATGGAGCCCATCAAGATCAGGAAAAACAGCCGCACTTCACCCTCCGGAATCTTCTAAGCCCTCCATTATCGGGAATGTGAACTTTCCGGCCAGTCCGGTCCGACGAAATGCAGGATGGTGCGACGGAATGCCGAAAAGCCGGCTTGCGCCCGTCCGGGGCGGCGTTTCAGCGGGCCTGGCGGGCCTGGGTGATCAGGAAATCGGCCACCGGCAGGGAGCGGGGGTTGGTGCCGGCCAGGCTGCCCGAGGTGATCCACCGGCCGTCGATCCCCAGGGTCGGCGTGCCGTCGATCTTGTAGGCGTCGGTCAATCGGAGGGCCTGCCTGACCTTGGCCTGGGCGGCGGGGGAGCTCATGGCCTCGAAGAAGCGGGAGCGCTCGACCCCGTGTGTTTCCGCGAAGGCGCCGAGTTCGGCGGCATTGTCCAGGTGCAGGTGCGACTTGCCGTCGTGGATCGCGCGGAATACATTGGCGTGCATCTGCTCCATCAGGCCCAGTGCTTCGATGGCGAAGAACAGCTGCTGGTGCACCACCTGCGATTGCTGGAAGGCCACCGGCACCCGACGGAACACGACGTCCGGGGGGAGCTTTTTCGCCCAGGCGTCGAGCACCGGCTCAAAGGCGGCGCAGTGCGGGCAGCTGTAGGCGAAGAATTCGACCACCTCGACCTTCTTCGCATCGAGCGTGGGCTGGCGCGGCGAAACGGGAAGGTAGTGCTGGCCTTCGATGAACCGGCCCTGGGCCAGCGTACCGAAGGGCAGGCCCAACAACGTGGAAGCGGCGAGGGTGCAAGCTTGGCGGCGGCGGATCATGGCCATGATTCTAGGGTTCAGTCGATGTGGCCATGGGACAGGTCGTCCAGGATGGGGCAGTCCGGCCGGTCGTCCCCGCTGCAGCAGTGCACGAGGTGCTGCAGCGTCTTTCGCATTGCAGCCATCTCCGCCATCCGGGCGTCGAGCGCCGCGACATGGGCCGAAGCAATCTGCTTGACGCTGGCGCTGGAGCGGCGGCGGTTCTGCCAGAGCTTGAGCAGCTCGGCGATCTCGGCCATGGAGAAGCCCAGGTCGCGCGCGCGGCGGATGAAGCGCAAGGTGTGCACTTCCTTGTCGGTGTACTGGCGGTAGCCGGCCTCGGTGCGTGCGACCGCGGGCAGCAGGCCCAGCGACTCGTAGTGCCGGACCATCTTGGCCGACACGTCGGACAGGCGCGCTGCCTCGCCGACGTTGAAAGGACCCGTACTGGTCATGGTGTTCATGTATTGCTTCCTTTCCAGTTGCGCAGCATGAGCGCGTTCATGACGACGCTCACGCTGCTGAAGGCCATGGCGGCGCCGGCGATCACCGGGCTGAGCATGCCGAAAGCGGCGAGCGGCACGCCGATGGCGTTGTAGATGAATGCCCAGAACAGGTTTTGCCGGATCTTGCTGTAGGTGCGGCGCGAAATGTCGATGGCATCCGCCACCAGCGCCGGGTTGCCGCGCATCAGCGTGATGCCCGCGGCGTGCATTGCCACGTCGGTGCCCGTGGACATCGCGATGCCGACGTCGGCGGCGGCCAGGGCCGGCGCGTCGTTGATCCCGTCGCCGACCATGGCCACCGATTCGCCGCGCGCCTTGAGTTCGCCCACGATGCGGGCCTTGTCCTGCGGCAGGACCTCGGCGCGGACCTCGTCCAGGCCCAGCCGCCGCGCGACCGCGTTGGCGCTGCCCGCGTTGTCGCCCGTCAGCAGGAGCGAACGCACGCCCTGTTGACGCAGGCGGGTCACTGCAAGTTCGGCGGTGTTCTTGACGGTGTCGCCGAAGGCGAGCAGGCCGATCAGGCGGGGTGCGCCGGCCACGTCGGCGAGCCAGGAGACCGTCCGGCCCTCGGCTTGCAGGTTGGCGGCGGACTGCGCCAGCGCGCCGGTGTCCACCTGAAGTTCGGCCATGAAGCGGCTGCTGCCCAGTCGCAGGTCCGCCTGCGCAACCTTCGCAGCCATGCCGCGTCCCGCAATCGCACGGACTTCCGAAGCGGCAGGGAATGCGATGGTTTCGCGTGCGGCCGCATCGAGCACCGCTTTCGCGAGCGGATGTTCGCTGCCCGCCTGGATCGCCGCGGCCAGGGCAAGCAGCCCACCGCGGTCGCCATCGACAGCCTGAGCCGCGACCAGCACCGGCTTGCCCTCGGTCAGCGTGCCGGTCTTGTCGAACGCGACCACCGTGACCCCGTGGGCCACCTCCAGTGCTTCGGCGTCCTTGATCAGGATGCCGTGGCGGGCGGCCACGCCCGTGCCGGCCATGATCGCGGTGGGCGTCGCGAGGCCGAGCGCACACGGGCATGCGATGACCAGCACCGCCACGGCGTTGAGGATCGCGGTTTCCCAATGGCCCGTCGCGAAGCCCCAACCCAGCAAGGTGACCAGCGCAATGGCGATGACGACCGGCACGAACACCGCGCTGACCTTGTCCACCAGCCGCTGGATCGGCGCCTTCTTCGCCTGCGCCGACTCCACCAGGCGCACGATGCGCGCGAGCGTCGACTCGGCGCCGATGGCTGTGGCCGTGACCAGCAGCAGGCCTTCGGCGTTGACGGCGCCGCCGGTCACATGGTCGCCCTCGTGCTTGCTCACCGGCAGGCTCTCGCCGGTGATCAGGGACTCGTCCACTTCACTGGCGCCTTCCATGACGACGCCGTCCACCGGGATGCGCTCGCCCGGGCGAACCACGACCAGGTCACCCTTGACGACCTGGCCCAGCGGCAATTCCTGCTCGCGGCCCTGCCGGCGCACGCGCGCGGTTTCGGGGCGCAGGGCGTTGAGCGCACGAATGGCCTCGGTGGTCTGCCGCTTGGCGCGCGTCTCCAGCCACTTGCCCAGCAGCACCAGCGTGATCACGACCGCGGAGGCCTCGAAGTAAAGGTGCGGCATGCCGTGGCTTGCGTGAACCACGAGCTGGTAGACGCTCAAGCCGTAGCCCGCTGACGTGCCGAGCGCGACCAGCAGGTCCATGTTGCCGGTGCGCGCCTTGAGCGCCTTCCAGCCGGCCACGTAGAAGCGCCCGCCCAGCCAGAACTGGACGGGCGTCGCCAGGGCCAGTTGCAGCCAGCCGGGGAGGTTCCACTCGAGGCCTGCCAGCATCGCCACCATCGGGATGACCAGGGGCAGCGACAGGGCGGCGGACAGGGCGACCGGCCACCACGCATTGGCAGCGGCATGGTCGTTGTGCGCATCGTCGGCCAGCGGCGTGGCGGTGTAGCCCGCCTTCTCCACGGCCGCCGTGAGTGCGGGGATGTCGGCGGCTGCGCCCAGCCACTGGACTTGCGCGGTCTCGGTCGCGAGGTTCACCTCTGCCGACGCGACGCCCGGCACCTTGGCCAGGGCCTTCTCGACGCGGGCAACGCACGAAGCGCAGGTCATGCCTTCGATGCTCATGCGCACCGGGCGCAACTGCGCAAGCGCATCGCTGGTTGCGGTGGAGGTGGGGGTGGCGATTGCTGCTGTCGGGGTCATGGTGTGGTTCCTGTTCCATAGGCCGGATCTGCCGGCGACGATGCAACTTTGAACCTTGACCTCATGGTAAGGTCAAGCGGGTAGCCCGGAGTAACCGCGTGCGCCGCGGGGCCAAGCAGGGTTGCGATTGACCTTCCCATCGTGGCAAGGTCCAGAGTCGGGCTTTTATCGCAAGCTGAAAGGAGCTGACCATGATTGAACTGAAACTTCCCGACATGAGCTGTGGCCATTGCGTCAGCACGGTTACCGAGACCGTGAAGCTGCTGGACCCGGCGGCCAGGGTCGAAGTCGACCTCGCGACCAAGCTGGTGAAGGTCGAGTCGGGCGAGACGCGCGACTCGATCGAGCAGGCGCTGGCTGACGCCGGTTACCCGCCGGCCCGGTAGCCGGCAGGGGGGCGCGCGGCGCCCCTTCATTTCGACGCCGCGATTTCCGTCACGAAGTATTTGCCGGACTCTTCGATCGCCTTGAAGCGAACCTTGTCGCCGGCCTTGAACCTGTCCAGCACGGCGGCGTCCTTCACCTGGAACACCATCGACATTGCCGGCATGTCCAGGTTCCGGATCTCGCCGTGCCGGAGCGTGATCTTGCCGGCTTCACGATCCACCTTGCGCACCTCGCCTTCGACGAATTCCGCCGCGACGGCCGCTTTCGTTGTGGGGGTGGCTGCCGCAGTTGCCGGTTGCGCGTGAGCCGCAGCGGCCACCAGGACGGCGGCGACCAAGGCGACGAGTTTGGGATGTGTCATCTGCTTTCCTTGTTTTCTTGTCAGTTTGTTGGGGGTGTCAGCGAGCCGCGACCTTGATCGTGCCGACCATGCCGGCCTGGTAATGACCTGCCACCAGGCATGCAAAGTGGAATTCACCGGGCCGGTTGAATTCCCACACCAGTTCGCCTTTCTTGCCGGGGGAGACATGCGCCATGTAGGGCTCGTCATGCTCCATGCCGGGATGCTTCGCCATCAGCGCGGCATGCTCGGCCAGTGCCGGCTTCGTGCCGATCACCAACTCATGCAGCAGTGCGCCCTCGTTGCGCACGACCAGCCTCACGACTTCGCCCTGCCGGACTTCAATGGCCGCGGGGGAGAACCGCATCGCATCGCTCATCGCGATTTCGATGGTCCGGGTGACCCTGGCGGCTTTCCCGGCAATGCCCCAGGCCTTCTGCTCCATGCGCGTGGCACCGGCCTTGTCGCCGCGCGCGGGAGCCTCATGTGCCAGGACGGGCAGGGTGGTTGCGAATGCCAGGATGGCAGCGATAACCTTGGACATGATGGATTCCTTGCTCAATGGCCGCCATGGCCCGTGGTGGGTTTGCGAATCTGCACTTCAATCTCCTTCTTCGGCTTTGCGGCCGGCGGCATCGAGCCCGTACCGGCGCCACGAGCCCGTGCCGGCGCCGCCAGGTCTCCGTCGAATTCCCGGGCGAGCGTCCCGGGGGGATGCTTGAACCAGCCCGGGTCCTGGAAGTCGCCCGGCTTCTGGTCCCGGCGTACCTTGACCACGCTGAACATGCCGCCCATGTCCACCGGGCCAAATGGGCCCGCGCCGGTCATCATGGGGATGGTGTTGTCGGGCAGGGGCATCTCCATCTCGCCCATGTCGGCCATGCCGCGTTCGCCCATCACCATGTAGTCGGGCACCAGGCGGGTGATCTGCCTGGCGACGTCGCGATGGTCGACGCCGATCATGGTGGGAACGTCGTGGCCCATCGCATTCATGGTGTGGTGGCTCTTGTGGCAGTGGAAGGCCCAATCGCCTTCCTCGTCGGCGAGGAATTCGATCTGCCGCATCTGGCCCACCGCAACATCCGTGGTCACTTCGGGCCAGCGCGCGGTTTTCGGTACCGGTCCGCCGTCGGTGCCGGTGACCACGAACTCGTGGCCATGGATGTGGATGGGATGGTTGGTCATCGTGAGGTTGCCCATCCGGATGCGGACCCGGTCGCCGCGCCGCACGTTGAGCGAGTCGATGCCCGGGAAGATCCGGCTGTTCCACGACCAGAGGTTGAAGTCCAGCATGGTCATGATCTTCGGCGTGTACGCGCCGGGGTCGATGTCGTAGGCATTCAGCAGGAACACGAAGTCGCGATCCGCCTCGTCGATCAGCGGATGGCTCGCCCTGGGATGCGTCACCCAGAAGCCCATCATGCCCATGGCCATCTGCGTCATTTCGTCGGCGTGGGGGTGATACATGAAGGTGCCGGGCCGGCGCGCGATGAACTCGTAGACGAACGTCTTGCCAGGCTCGATTCCCGGTTGCGTCAGGCCGGTGACGCCGTCCATGCCGTTGGGCAGACGCTGCCCGTGCCAGTGGATGCTGGTGCGTTCAGGCAAGCGGTTGGTCACGAAAATGCGTACGCGATCGCCTTCGACCACCTCGATGGTCGGGCCGGGCGACTGGCCGTTGTAGCCCCACAGGTGGGCCTTGAAGCCGGGCGCCATTTCGCGCACGACCGGCTCGGCGACCAGGTGGAATTCCTTGACGCCGTTGTTCATGCGCCAGGGGGCCGACCAGCCGTTGAGCGTGACCACGGGGCGGTAGGGCCGTCCGGTGGCGGGCGCCTGCGGTGCCATGGTGTCGGGCCGGGTCTGGATGACGGGCTCCGGCAGGGCGGCCATCGCGACGCGACTGACCGAAGCGGCTGCGAGCGCGCCGGTGATGGCGCCTGCGCCCGAGAGGAAGTCTCTTCTGTTCGTCATGGTGTTTTCCTGCGGCTCAGTGGCCGCCGCCGGGCGTGCTGCGGGCGGCCGGCGCGGCCGCGGTGTCCATGGCCAAAGGTCTGCCGATCACAGCGGAAGCCAGCGCGGCATCGGCCAGCCAGAACTGCTGCTGCGCACTGATGGCCGCCTGGACGCTGCCGATCTGCTCACGCGTTTCGGCCAGCAGTTCGAACACGCCGATCAGCATGCCGTTGTAGCGCAGCAGGTTCTCCTCGGCCATCAGCTTGCGCAACGGGACCACCTCGTCGCGGTAGTGCCGTGCCAGGTCGTGCGACGTGCGGTAAGCCGAGTAGCTCGTGCGAAGTTGCGACGCGGCGGATCGCACTACGCTTTCGTAGCGGTTGGCGGCCGCGAGCGTCTGCGCATCCATGGCTTCACGCTGCGCGCTGCCCCAGTCGAACAGGGGCAGCCGCACCGACAGTTCATAGCCGTTGCGGTTGGACCGCTCGCCCGATGCGTTGTCGAATATCGTGTCGTGGCGTACCCCCGCTTCCACGTCGACCAGGCTGCGCAGCAGGTCCAGGCCCTGGGCCTGGCCCGCGCCGTCGAGTTGCAGGCGCGCCAGCCGGACGTCCAGCCGCTGCTCCTTCGCGGCCGTGCTGACCTCAGGAGGGCTGAGCGGCTGCGCCGGCAGGTCGGGCAGGCGGTCCGGCAATTGCAGGGCCAGCGCCTGGCTGTCCGACAAGCCGAGCTGGCGCACCAGTTCCTCGCGTGCGGCGGTCGCGGTGTGCTGCGCGGCGGCAAGCTGCGCCGCGGCGTCGGCGTAGAAGGCGTGCTGGCGCGCGCGCTGCAGCCGCGTGAAATTGCCAGCCTGTTGCATCCGCCGGGCCAGCTCTGCGCTGGCTTGCGCGGCGAGTTGCACCTGGTCCGCGTAAGAGAGCAGCTGCCTTGATGCCACCGCCCTCACCCAAGCCTGCCGCACTTGCGTGACGTGTTCGACGACACTCGCCGCCAGCTGGAGCTGTGCCTGCGCCGCCTGGTTGCGTGCGACGGCCTGGCGCCTTGGCAGGGTGAGCAGGTCCAGCAGGCCGATGGAGAGCAAACGGCCCAGCTCCAGTTCGTTCGGCAAGCGCATGCGCTCGAACGTGAACACCGGGTTCGCGATGCGGCCGGCCTGGTCGGCGGCGGCGACTTCCGCCCAGCCCTGCGCGAGCAGAGCTTGCAGCGAGGGGCTGTTGGCGAGCGCCAGCCGGACGGCGTCATCCATGGCCAGCGGCCGCGCCAGCAGCTCCGCCGCCAGCCGCTCGCGGCCCTGGCGTTGCGGGTCGGTTCGGCTGAGTTCGAGCGCACCGCCGGTGAAGCCCAGCGTGGCGCGGTTGGCGTCGGCAAGGGTCTGGTCGATGCCGGTGGTGGCGCAGCCGGCCAGCAGCAAAGCGGACGCGATGGCCCACACGCGGGCAGGGAAGGTCGGGCGCGGCTTCATGGCTTGTGGTGTCCCGCATGGTCGGGCTGCGCAGGGGCTGCTTCGGCCGGCGGCGAAACCGGGGCGCTCGCCGCAGGCTGCTGCGCCTGCCGGGCATAGGCTCGCCAGCCACCTGCTTCACGGACGGCCGTGTTGCTCTGGTTCCAGTCCCGCACCGCTTCATCGGTGTAGGGCCGGTAGTTTTCGAATGCGGATTGGTAGGGTGCTGCCGGCGGCGCGCCGGCAGCCTTCGAAGGCTGCCCGGCCTGTTGCGCGACCGCAGGTGTGCACAACAGTGCGCCTAGCATCGGCCACAGGGCCGGATGGAAATGAAACATGGAGACCTCGCACGTGAAAGGACAGTGCCGCAACCCATCGGGCAGTCGGCGGACGGGCGATGCCACCGGCGCGGGCCAGACTGGGCTGGCACATGCCGTGGCAGGTCAGGCGCGCGGAGGTTTGTCGGGAACGCGGCCGGGCAGGTCGTGCACGGGCAACAGGGGCGCAGACGAAATCACTTGCGGCACGAGGCATGCCGCGGTGGACAGCGGACTCTGGCTGATGGCGACGCTGTGGCCGCAAGCAGCGCAGGCACCACATGCATGGCCTGCGGCAGGCTGCTGCGCATCGGCCGGCTCGCCGCTGCCAGCTGGCTGGTCGTGTCCCGGATGCGCGTGCACTGCGTGGTCGGCGCCCCCTTCATGCACATGGACAGCCGGCTCAACGGTGCGGTCGCCCGCCGCCGGCGCGCAGTGGAGCATGGACGCGGCTGCCAGGCCCTGGAGCGGAAGCGCTACCAGGAGCAGGCAAGTCAGGAACATGCGCAGTGTGACCATTGCAGGCAGTCTAAACCTTCCCATGGAGGTAAGGTCAAGTGCGGCACCAGCAAAGCCCCAGCGCGCCCCGGGGCCTTTCAAGGCTGGCGGGGTGGCTCTCCGAAGTATTGCACTCCTGATTTCAACTCCTCGAATATGAGGTAGTCCGTCGCTTCCATGCCGAGCGAACGGTAGGTCCGCTGCGCCGTCGTGTTGTCCTTTTCGACGTAGAGGCGAAAGCCGCAGATGCCGGGGTCGGCCTTGGCCAGCGCGCGGATGTAGTCGTAAAGGCCCCGGTAGACGCCCTGGCGGCGCGAGCCCGGCTCGATGTATACGCTCTGGATCCACCAGAACAGGCCGTTTCGCCAGTCGCTCCACTCGTTGGTGACCAGCAGGCAGCCGATCACTTCGCCGCCGCGCTCGGCCACCACGTAGAAACCCAGCGACGGGTCGTTCAGGAGGCGCAGCACACCGGCGTCGATGCGCTCGGGCATCAGCAGCTTGTGTTCGGTCTCCAGCGCCATCGCGCTGTTGAACGCAGCGATCGTGGGGGCGTCGCGCAGTTGCGCCTTGCGGATGGATACATCGGGGTTCATGCGTTCTTCTTCCAGTAAACGTAGGTCCAGGCAGTGCGAAAGCCCGCGCGCCGGTACAGCGCGCGCGCCGAAGTGTTCTCGGCCTCGACCTGGAGGAACATGTTCTCGTGCTCGCGCGCCAGCGCAGCCTGCGCCAATGTCGACAGCACGCGGCCGGCCAGTCCGCGACCGCGGCAGTGTTGCGCGGTGCGCATGCCGTGCACGCTGGCCCAGCCGTGGCTGAAGGCGGCCATGCCGGCGGCAACGGCCGCGTCGCCTTCGCGGATGCTGGCAAACAGCGCACCGGGTGCGCGGCTCAAGGTCGCCACGCGGCTCGCACCGTCCACCGGGTCGAACCCCTCGCCCAGGAAGACAGAGCCCCAGGCGGCGTCGGGCCGCGGCGCAGTGTCGGCGCGTCCCGCGTCCGAAACCCGTAAAACGTCACGGGTCGCCGCGGTCTCGACGCAAGTCGGCTTGCCGGGCGCATAACCGCGCTGCGCCAGCAGTTCGCGCCACGGATCGAACGATGCGAAGCCGGGAATGCGCACGATCGGGAGCACGGCGTGCGCCGCATAGCGCGCCTCGATCTCGTCCAGCAGGGCGGGGTCGCAAGGCCCGTGCGAAAGGGGCACTGCGCTTTTTGCGCGGCTCACGGTGCCGCTGTCGAAAGGCAGCAGCCAGCCGGGGAGTTCTTCCTGTGCCTGGGGCGAAACGGCCGCTACGGTGGCGCGTTCAATGGCTTCGATTTCGGCATCGATCATCGGGCGATTGTGCCCGCAGTGTTTCACGCCGCCTGGATGGTCGGGTGTTCGTCCTCTTCGGAAACCAGCGACTCTTCCGCCGGCGCGGGCGCCGAACTCCCCGGCTCCAGGAAGCGGATGGGCCGTCGGGTGCGGGGTGACACCGCGTCCAGCGCGCTCGCCAGCGCGGCCTGCATGGGTTCGGCTTCCATCGGGTTGTCCGAGAGGATGTTCCCCACCACGAGAAGATTCATCGAGATTTCGGGCTTGAGCCCCTTGATCGGCATCAGGCCGTAGGCCACCAGCCGCGACACCCGCTCCAGCAGGGCGCCGCGTTCGGTGATGGTCTCGAAGATCAATCCCATGGTGCTTTCGCTGACGCGGCCGATGCTGTCGGCATCGGGCATCAGCCGCTGCAGCGTGACGGCCGCGCGCGTCATGCTCTGCTCGGCCTGCGCGCTGCCGTGGGTCTCGCGGATGCGCTGGTAGTTGGCCAGGCGGATGTACAGCACGGCGCAATCGTGTTCGCTGAGGGCGTAGCGGCGGGTGGCTGAACGCACACGGTCGCCGAACAGGCGCGGCGACAGCAGGCCGGTGAGCGGGTCGATGGCACGCATCTCCCGCGCTCGCACCTGCACGGCCAGCACCTCGCGCGACCGCCGGTGGACGGCGACGAGCAACAGCGGCAGGATCGCGCCGATCGCGATCGACGTTGCGATGCTGGAATCGAACTCGAAGGGCGCGACGCCGAACATGCGCAGGACCACCAGCACCGTGACGGCGATGATGGGCGCGTGCGCCGCCAGCACCCAGCCCCCCATGGGATCGCCGCGCCGCCAGGTCCACGTTGCGACATACAGCACAGTGCCGGCGGCACTGAACATGGCGACGGCCATCGCCAGGGGCACGACCGTCGCCAGGATGCCTAGCACCACGGCCACGCCGACCACGGCCACGCCGATGGCGGCTGAAACCCGCGCCATGACCCTGGCGCGCGTACGCAGGCGGCACAGCGCCCGGACCAGCAAGACCGAGAACCCGGAGGCTGCGACCGGGAAGACCGCCCGGGCCGTATTGCCCCATTCCGGCAGGTCGCCCCAGACGTGCTGCGCTGCCAGGCCGGAAATCGAAGCGAACGACAGGCCGAGCAAGAGGGTGTACAGGCCATAGAGGAAGTAGCTGGTGTCGCGGTACACGGCCGCCTGGACCATGCAGGCGCCCACCAGCAGGGCGAGTCCGCCCAGCACCACGCCGAGCGCGGCGCTGACCCGCTGCTCGTGGGCACTGGCGGCCGCGTCGGTGCTCACCCACACGGGCACCGGCGTCGCCGTGCCGTTGCGCACGCGCAGGAACAGGCGACGGGTTTCCCCGGCCTCCAGCTGCAAGGAAAAACTGGCGAAGCGGCCGGGGCGCGGCCACGCCGATTGCGCGACGCGGTCACCCGCCGACTGCTCCGTCCAGGCGTTGCCGCGCCGGTCGAACAGCGTCACTTCGTCGAGTGAAGATTGCGGCAACTGCAGCACCCACACCGAGGGCTGGCCGGAAGGGTTGCGCAGCCGCAATGGCACCCACAGTTCGTTGGTGTCGGACAAGGCCCGCGAGCTGCCGTCCGGTTCGGCGAGCTGGCGATCAAGCCGGTTGGCGGCGGCATCGGCAATCGTGACGGAACCGCGCGGCACCAATGCCTGGTGCTGGCGGTCCAGCACGTACGTGGCCTCACCGGGAGCGAGCGTGACGGGCGCCGGCTGCGCCACGGCCACGGCAACGCCGAGCCAAGGCCCGGAAATCAGCAGCACTATTCGCATCCAGCGCGGCATCACAACGGTGGGATTCCTCTCGTCCTGGCACCCTCGACAACTCTTGCGTCCAATGATGGCACATCCATCCGCGAACGGAACGTTTTTCCTTACCAGGTGTCGACGGCGTTCCCGCCCGGCGTGCCGCGGCTCGCGCCGGACGAAAGGCCGCGAAGCAACCACTCACGGGTAGCGGCAGGGTCGATCACTGCGTCGATCTCCAGCGTGGCGGCCATGTTCAGCGCCTGCCCGGCTTCGTACTGCCGGCCCACCAGCTGTTGGTACAGCGCATCCCGCTCGGCGCCCGGCGCAGCGGCTTCCAGTTCCTTGCGATAGCCCAGCTTGACCGCCCCCTCCAGCCCCATCGCGCCGAACTCGCCGGTGGGCCAGGCCACGATGAAGTCCGGTTCGTGGAATCCTCCGGCCGTCATGGCCATGGCGCC
>DATHWV010000237.1:0-2821 GCA_035460205.1 Ramlibacter sp. | reverse complement strand
CGGCAGGATCAGGTGCTTCACCGTCGACCAGAACGAACCCTTGTCACCGGTGAGCAGCGAGTCGATCAACAGGAAGCCTGTCGTCGGCTCGATGTAGTGCTGCACCGAGATGCGGCCCGACACCGGCGTCCAGCCCAACTGCACTGAGAACAGCAGGATCAGCAGCAGCCCCCACCAGAAAATCGGCATCGAATAGCCGGTGAGCGACGTCGCCATCACGCCGTGATCGAACACCGAGTTGCGCCGCACCGCGGCGATGATGCCGGCCGGTATGCCCAGCACCAGCGCGAACACGATCGCGCAAATGGCCAATTCGATGGTGGCGGGGAACAGCGCAAGGAATTCGGTCAGCACCTTTTCCTGCGTGACCATGGACTTGCCCAGGTCGAGGTGCAGCACGCGCCCGATGTAGATGCCGTACTGCACCATCATGGGCTTGTCGAGGCCGTATTCCTTGAGGAGCTGGGCGTGGCGCGCGGCGTCGATGCCGCGCTCGCCGGCCATGGTCTCGATGGGGTCGCCCGGGACCAGGCGGATCAGGAAGAACGCCAGCAGCGTCATCCCGATGAATGTGGGAATGACGAGCGACAGGCGCGTCAGGATGAAACGAAACATCAGAAAGCCGTCATGCAAAAACAAGGCCCGTTGTGCGGGCCTTGTTTGCGTTATTTTTTATCGCGCAGTTCGCGACGCAGGATCTTGCCCACGGGGGTCTTGGGCAATTCGGTGCGGAATTCTACAACCTTGGGCTGCTTGTAGCCGGTGAGGTTGGCGCGGCAGTAGTCGCGCACTTGCGCTTCGGTGAGCTCGGGGTTCTTCTTGACGATCACCAGCTTCACGGCTTCGCCGGTCTTTTCGTCGGCGACGCCGACCACGGCGCATTCCATGACGCCGTCGAGCTTGGCGACCACGTCTTCCACTTCGTTCGGGTAGACGTTGAAGCCCGAGACCAGCACCATGTCCTTCTTGCGGTCGACGATCTTGTAGTAGCCGCGCTCGTCCACGGTGCCGATGTCGCCGGTCTTGAAGAAGCCGTCTGGCGTCATGACCTTGGCGGTCTCGTCCGGGCGCTGCCAGTAGCCGGCCATCACTTGCGGGCCCTTGATGGCGATCTCGCCGGGTTGGCCCATCGGCACTTCATTGCCGTCATCGTCCAGCAGCTTGAACCAGGTGCCCGGCAGGGGCAGGCCAATGGTGCCGGTGAATTCGGTGCTGGTGGTCGGGTTGCAACTGGCCGAGGGCGAGGTCTCGGACAGGCCGTAGCCTTCGCAGATCGGGCAGCCGGTCTTCTCCAGCCAGAGCTTGGCGACGGCGCCTTGCACCGCCATGCCGCCGCCCAGCGACACCTTGAGGTTCTTCCAGTTCACCGTGTTGAAGTCGGGGTGATTGGCCAGGCCGTTGAAGAGCGTGTTCACCGCCGGGAAGCTGTGGAAGGTTTCCTTGGACAGTGTCTTGAGCACCGCCGGCAGGTCGCGCGGGTTCGGGATGAGGATCAGCTTTCCGCCCACGCGCATCGACAGCATCATGCCCACGGTGAACGCGAAGATGTGATACAGCGGCAGCGCGCACACGCTGGTGGACTGCTCGCTGGCCGGCACCTTCGCCATCACCGGCGCATTGAACGCCTCGGACTGCAGCACGTTGGCGATGATGTTCCGGTGCAGCAGCACGGCGCCCTTGGAAACGCCGGTGGTGCCGCCGGTGTACTGCAGCACCGCGACGTCGTCGGCCTTGATCTCGGGCTGCTTGAGCGTGCCGCGCGTGCCTTGCGCGATGGCGTCGTTGAAGCGCACCGCGCCGGGCAGGTTGTACACGGGCACCATCTTCTTGACGTTGCGCACCACGTAGTTGACCAGCCCGCCCTTGAGCAGGCCCAGCATGTCGCCCATCGCGCACAGCACCACGTGCTTGACCGGCGTGTTGGCGATGCACTGCTCCAGCGTGTTGGCGAAGTTCTCGATGATGACGATGGCCTTGGAGCCGGAGTCCTTCAGCTGGTGCTCGAGTTCGCGCGGCGTGTACAGCGGGTTGACGTTCACCACGACATAACCGGCGCGCAGGATGGCCGCCACGGTCACCGGGTACTGCGGCGTGTTGGGCATCATGATGGCGATGCGGTCGCCCTTGGCCAGGCCCAGGCCCTGGAAGTACGCGGCCAGCGCGCGGCTGAATGAGTCGGTCTGGCCGTAGGTGACTTCCTTGCCCATGAAGCTGTAGGCCGGCTTGGCGGCAAACTTCTTGAAGCTCTCCTCCATCAACTGCACCAGCGAGTTGTAACCCGAGGGGTCGATGTCGGCGGGCACGCCGGGGGAATACGAAGTCAGCCAGGGGCGGTCGCTCATGTCACTCATTTTTTCTTCTCCAAGTCCGGATGGGGCTCGGGGATTGTGTGCCGGGCGCCGCCCGGGCCTGCCCCCGGTTTTCCCTATGGAATTCCAGAGAGGCGGCTCTAGGAGCCGCCCCGGCAGTCGTCTCAGGCCTTGAGCGCGGCCTGGACCTCGTCGAGCATCTTCTTGGCGTCGCCGAAGAGCATGCGGTTGTTGTCCTTGTAGAACAGCGGGTTATCGACGCCCGCGTAGCCCGACGCCATGCTGCGCTTCATCACGATGGAGGTCTTGGCCTTCCAGACTTCCAGCACCGGCATGCCCGCGATGGGGCTGCCCGGGTCGTCCTGCGCGGCCGGGTTCACGATGTCGTTCGCGCCGATGACCATGGTGACGTCAGTGGCGGGGAAGTCGTCGTTGATCTCGTCCATCTCCATCACGATGTCGTAGGGCACCTTGGCTTCGGCCAGCAACACGTTCATGTGGCCGGGCATGCG
>DATHWV010000236.1:0-38451 GCA_035460205.1 Ramlibacter sp. | reverse complement strand
GATGAAGCAGAAGGAAGCCAAGGGCGGCAAGAAGACCCTGCTGCTGGGCCCCAACTGCCCCGGCCTGATCACGCCCGATGAAATCAAGATCGGCATCATGCCCGGCCACATCCACCGCAAGGGCCGCATCGGCGTGGTCTCGCGCTCCGGCACGCTGACCTACGAAGCCGTGGCCCAGCTGACCGAGATCGGCCTGGGCCAGTCCAGCGCCGTGGGCATCGGCGGCGACCCGATCAACGGCCTGAAGCACATCGACGTGATGAAGGCGTTCAACGACGACCCCGAGACCGATGCCGTGATCATGATCGGCGAGATCGGCGGCCCGGACGAGGCGGACGCCGCCCGCTGGTGCAAGGACCACATGAAGAAGCCGATCGTCGGCTTCATCGCCGGCGTCACGGCACCCCCTGGCAAACGCATGGGCCACGCGGGCGCCCTCATCTCCGGCGGCGCCGACACGGCGGACGCCAAGCTGGCCGTCATGGAAGAGTGCGGCTTCAAGGTCACACGCAACCCGTCGGAGATGGCCAAGCTGCTGAAGGCCATGCTGTAAGCGGAATTACGCACGACTGTGCACGACCGGCGGGCTAAACTGCCGGCGGCATCCAAAGCGCTCTGGTGCCCCCAGGGCGCTTTTTGTTTCGGGTCCCGGGATTCGGCCAATCTTGACGCCCGTCAAGAGTTTTTTCAGCGAACCGTAAGACGATTCGCGATTGCGGCCCCATGGGCCATTCAGTAGTACAACCTATAACAGCTGGAGATAGCAGATGGAAATGCTGCAAAGCCCCGACTTCTGGATCGGTCTGGTCAAGATCATCTGGATCAACATCATCCTCTCGGGCGACAACGCCGTGGTGATCGCCCTCGCCGCGCGCTCGCTGCCTGCCCATCAGCAACGCATGGCCGTGCTCTGGGGCTCCGGCGCCGCCGTGGTGATGCGGATCGCCCTTACCGTGGTGGCCGTGCAATTGCTGGCGCTGCCTTACCTGCAGATCGTCGGCGGCCTGCTGCTGCTGTGGATCGGCGTGCAGCTGTTGGGCGACGAGGACGAAGGCGACGGTGAAGGCAAGGAGAACGGATCGTTGATGGCGGCCGTGCGCACCATCCTGATCGCCGACCTGGTGATGAGCCTGGACAACGTCATTGCGGTGGCCGCGGCCGCCAAGGGCAGCCTCACGCTGCTCATCCTGGGCCTGGCCATCAGCATCCCGCTGGTCATCTTCGGCAGCGCGCTCATGATCAAGCTGATGGAGCGCTTCCCCATCATCGTGGTGCTGGGCGCCGGCCTGATTGGCTGGGTGGCCGGTGAGACCATCGCCAGCGACGCCATCTTCCGCGAGTACATGGCCAACAACGGCTGGGTGCACTACGCCGCTGCCGCTGCGGGCGCGGTCTTCGTGGTCGGCCTCGGCAAGGCACTGGCGGCACGCGGGAAAGGCCACGCGGCCGCCTGATTCCACCACGCGCGCGCCTTTTGGCGCAGCGTGTGAGATTGCAACAAAACGTAGCAAGGCTGTGACAAAGTCCCTTGTCCGGCGCATTGCCCTCTGTTAACGTCCGACCGGAGGCCTGCACCCCTTTCCTGGCGTCGCGGGTGTTGGAACACTGCGGAAATCCGCAGTGTTAACAGTTCTTCGGACGAGGGGCGGGCAGTGAGCAAATCTTCATCGGCAAAGCGCGGCCAGTTCTGGCGCGCGGACTGGTTCGTCGCTCTCATGATCGTGGCGGCCGTGTTCGTCCTCGACCGGACCACGGACGTGTTCTCCACGCTCGAGCGCCGCTTTTACGATTTCGCCAGCACCAGCAGCGGCCGCCTGCCTTCGGACCGCATCGCCGTCATCGCCATCGACGACCAGAGCATCGCCAACATCGGCCGCTGGCCCTGGTCGCGCGACGTGCACGCGCAGTTGATTGACAAGCTCGCCGCCGCCAAGGCGAAGACCATCGTGCATACGGTGTTCTTCTTCGAGCCGCAGACCGACCGCGGCCTGCAATACATCCGCAAGATCAAGGAAACGCTGGGGCCGGTAGGTGACGCCCCGCAAGGTGTCGCCAAGCAACTCAGTGATGTCATCACCGAAGCCGAACAGCAGCTCGATACGGATGCCAAGCTTGCCAGCAGCATGACGAAGGCGGGCAACGTGCTGATGCCCTCGTTCTTCCAGTTGGGCGAGCCGCAAGGCAAGGCCGACACCCCGCTGCCCGCCTTCGCGCTCAAGAGCACGATCGAGGAGAACAACGGCTTTTCCTTCCCGGCCATCAAGGCGCAGGAACCGATCGACCTGATCGGCAATGCCGCGGCCGGCGTGGGCCACCTGAACCAGCTGAACGACCCCGCCGACGGCGCGGTGCGCACCGAGCCGCTGCTGGTCAACTACTATGGCAAGGCCGTGCCTTCGATGGCGCTGCTCGCCGCCGCCAAGAGCCTGAACCTGGCGTCGACCGACATCAAGCTCAATGCGGGCGAGTCGGTGGTCCAGCTCGGCAAGCTGAAGATCAAGACCGACGACATCGCGCGCATGCTGCCGCAGTTCTATCGCGGCAAGGACGGCCGGCCGGCGTTCGCCGTCGACTCCTTCTACGACGTGCTCAACGGCAAGATTCCCGCAAGCAAGTACGCGGGCAAGATCGTCCTCATCGGCGCCACCGCCACCGGTGTCGGCGTGCAGTTCCCCACGCCGGGCTATCCGTCGATGACGCCGGTCGAACTGATCGCCCACATCACGTCGAGCATCCTGAGCGAGCATTTCGTCGTGCAACCCAGCTGGGGCGGCCTGGCCGGCATCGGTGTGTTCCTGCTCGTTGCCGCGTACCTCGTGGCCGGGCTGTCGCGGCTTTCCGCCGGCATGGCAGGCGCGATCACCGCGGGCCTGTTCGTTGTGCTGCTCGCCACCGAGTTCTTCATGCTGTCGAGTGCGGCCACGTGGCTGCAGCTCGTGTTCCCGGCCTGCCTGCTGGTGATCGGCCACCTGGCCATCACCACCAAGCGCTTCCTGGTCACCGAGGCGGGCAAGCTGAAGTCGGACGAGGAATCGGCCGAAACCAACCGCATGATGGGCTTGGCGCTGCAGGGCCAGGGCCAGCTCGACGCGGCCTTCGACCGCTTCAGCCGCGTGCCGATGAGCGACGAGGTCATGGCCAACCTCTACAACCTGGCCATGGACTTCGAGCGCAAGCGCCAGTTCAACAAAGCCGAGGCCGTGTACGTGCACATGGCCACCTGGAAGAAGGACTACAAGGACCTGCAGGCCAAGCTCAACCGGGCCAAGAACCTGTCGGAAACTGTCATGCTCGGCGGCAGCGGCGCGCATCCCGGCGGCACCATGCTGCTGGACGGGGGCGGCGTCGAAAAACCCATGCTGGGCCGCTACCAGGTCGAAAAAGAGCTGGGCAAGGGCGCCATGGGCGTGGTGTACCTCGGCAAGGACCCGAAGATCGGCCGCGTCGTGGCCATCAAGACGATGGCCCTGTCGCAGGAATTCGAGGGCGACGAGCTGGCCGATGCCCGCGAGCGTTTCTTCCGCGAGGCCGAGACGGCCGGCCGGCTGCAGCACCAGAACATCGTGACCATCTTCGACGCGGGCGAGGAGCACGACCTGGCCTACATCGCCATGGAATTCCTCAAGGGCAAGGACCTGGTGGACGCCTGCAAGGATGGCCAGCTGCTGCCGATGCCCAAGGTGCTGTCGATCGTGGCGCGCGTGGCCGAGGCGCTCGCCTACGCGCACAAGCAAAGCGTGGTGCACCGGGACATCAAGCCGGCCAACATCATGTACGAGCTCGAAAGCGACACCGTGAAGGTGACCGACTTCGGCATCGCGCGCATCACCGATTCGAGCAAGACCAAGACGGGCCTGGTGCTGGGCACGCCCAGCTTCATGTCGCCGGAACAGATCGCCGGCAAGAAGGTCGATGGCCGCTCCGACCTGTATTCGCTGGGCGTCATGCTGTTCCAGATGCTCACGGGCGTGCTGCCCTTCCGTGGCGATTCGATGGCTGAGCTGATGTACAAGATCGCCAACGAGGAAGCGCCCGACATCCGGATCATCCGCAAGGAAATTTCGGAACGCCTGGCCAATGTCGTGGCACTGTCGCTCAGCAAGCGGTCCGAAACCCGCTACCAGGATGGTGACCAGTTCGCCGCCGACTTGCGCCTGGTGCTGGCCGAGTTGAGCGGCTCCCCGATGACGACCTCCGCCATGCCCGCGGCCCCGTCCGCCCCGGGCCTGCCGCCGGGCGTGGTCATGCGCCCGGATGACGAGGTGAACCTGGGCGCCTCGGAAAAGACGGTGGCCTTTGCGACCGGCTCGCATCCATCGCTGCAGCCGGCTGCCGGCGCGGCGCCTGTCTTCGAGGCCACGGTGGTCGGGATGCCGCCTCCGGCGCCGGCGCCCGGCTATGATGCGGCGCAGAAGAGCACGGGGGGCGGGAACGATGCCCAATTCGCCAAGACCGACGTGTTCCGCAAGCCGGACGCGGCTGACGACAAATAAGATCCAGAAGGCTTGATCCGGCAACCTATGAACTACGAGTTTTGCATCCGTACCGATCCGGGTCTCGCGCGCGAGAACAATGAGGACTCCGTCACCTTTGACGAGCCGACCCGGCTGGGTATCCTGGCGGACGGCATGGGAGGCTACAACGCAGGTGAAATCGCCAGCGGCATGGCGACCACCTTCATCAAGTCCGAGCTGGGCCGGTGGCTGTCGCAGGCCGGCCGCCACGCCAACTCCCGAGAAGTGCGCCGCGCGATGGAAATCTGCGTCGACAACGCCAACCGCTCCATCTTCAACGCCGCCAACTCGAACCCCCACTACAGCGGGATGGGCACGACGCTCGTGCTGGGCGTGTTCCAGGACGGCAAGCTGGTGCTGGGGCATATCGGCGATTCGCGCTGCTACCGCCTGCGCGCCGGCGAGATCGCCCAGATCACCAAGGACCATTCGTTGCTGCAGGAGCAAATGGACGCCGGGTTGATCACCCCGGAGCAGGCGGCGACCTCCAGCAACAAGAACCTGGTGACCCGTGCGCTGGGCGTGGAAGACGCGGTGTTGCTGGAAGTCAACGAGCACAGGGTCGAACCGGGCGATATCTACATGATGTGCTCGGATGGTTTGTCCGACATGGTGGATGATCAGGGAATCGCCAAAATCCTCGGAAATGAAGTCCCGGTGGAGCAGAAAGTGGCGCAATTGATCGACGCGGCCAACGCAAACGGTGGGCGGGACAACATCTCGGTCCTGCTCGCGCAGGCCACCACCGAGTCGAAAAAACGCGGCCTGATTTCCAGAATACTGGGAAAATAGTCTTTGGTATTAGTTTGCAGATAACGAGTTATATAGACAGGAGCGGACCATGCCGAAAATGATCGTTTCGATCGACGGTGTTGTCATCAAGGAAGTGCAGTTGACCAAGGACCGGACGACTCTGGGTCGCAGGCCTTACAACGACATCGTGATCGACAACCTTGCGGTCAGCGGCGAGCATGCGGTGCTTCAGATGACTGGCAACGAGGTCTACCTGGAAGACCTGAACAGCACCAACGGCACGTACGTGAACGGCAAGGCCGTGAAGAAGCAGTTGTTGCAGAACAACGACACCGTCGAGATCGGCAAGTACAAGATCAAGTACATCAACGAGGTTGCCGGCCCGACGTTCGAGAAGACCATGATTCTCAAGGCCGGCGCGGTTCCGCCGATGCCGTCACCGGCCGCAGGCGGCGCAGCCGCCGGTGGGGCCAGTGCCGCGGCCGTCGCGCAGGCCCAGGCGGCCGACCTCGGCGATATCAAGGCCACGATCAAGGTGCTCTCCGGTGCCGCGGCCGGTCGCGAAGTGCCGCTGCTCAAGGTCGTGACCACCATTGGCAAGCCGGGCGTGGCCGTAGCCGCCATCACCAAGCGCGCCCACGGTTTCGTCGTGGCGCACGTCGAGGGCGCAAACAAGCCCACGCTCAATGGCGCGGCCATCGGCGCCGAGCCGGTGACGCTGAAGAACGGCGACCTGCTGGAGTTGGCCGGCACCCAGATGCAGTTTGTGCAAGCCGCCTGATCGCGCGGGCGTTCGCGCGCCGGCATCACGACCTACGAGGTACCGGACCCGATGATGGGCTTGCTTTCCAAACACTGGTCCCGCATCGCGGTCACGCTGATACCGCTGGTCTTTGCCCTGCTCCACGCGAGCGGCATCATGAAGATCGGCGTCCTGCAGCGCCTGGACGACATCATCTACGACGCCCGCCTGCGCGCGACCATGCCGCGCACACTGGACGACCGCATCGTGATCGTCGACATCGACGAGAAGAGCCTGGCCGAAGTGGGCCGCTTTCCCTGGGGTCGCAACCGGCTGGCCGAGATGGTGACGGAGCTCTTCGAGCGGCAGAACGTCGCGATGGCGGGCTTCGACATCGTGTTTGCCGAGGCCGACGAAAGCTCGGGCCTGAAACGCCTCAAGCAGCTCGCGCAGGCGGAGATGAAGGACCAGGCCGGCTTTGCCGACCGGCTGAACCAGATGCAAGCGTCGCTGGACTACGACGCACTGTTCGCGAAGGCGCTGGACCGCCGGCCGGTGGTGCTGGGCTACTACTTCACCAGCGACCGCGACGGCCGTACCGCCGGCGTGCTGCCGGCGCCGGTGATGTCGAAGGAGGCGCTGCACGGGCGGCCCATCGCGTTCACCAGCTGGAACGGCTACGGCGCCAACATCGAGCAGCTGGCCCGGGCCGCGCCCTATGCGGGCTTCTTCAATCCCATCGTCGACGGCGACGGCGTGGTGCGCTCCATCCCGCTGGTCGCCGAGTACAAGGGGCAGTACTACGAGGCGCTGTCACTGGCCATGTTCCGCATGTTGAGCGGCCAGCCCAGCGTCGAGCCCGCCTTCCCGCGCGACAAGTTCCTCAATCGCAACTACCAGGGGCTGGACGGCATCCTGCTGCGCCAGGGCCCGCGGGCGTTGCAGATCCCGGTGGACGACCGGGTGGCCACGCTGGTCCCGTTCCGGGGCCTGGGCGGCCCGGCGGCCGGCAGCTTCAAGTACGTTTCGGCTTCGGACATCGTGTTCAAGCGCCTGCCCGCGGGCAGCCTGAAGGACAAGATCGTGCTGGTGGGCACGACGGCGCCCGGACTGCTGGACTTGCGGGTGACGCCGGTGGGCGAGACTTACCCCGGCGTGGAGACGCATGCGAACGTGATTTCCGGCCTGATCGACGGCAAGGTGTTCTACAAGCCGGACTACGCCATGGGCTACGAGGTGGTGGTGCTGTTCATCGCCGGCATCACGCTGGCTTTCGCGCTGCCGCTGCTTTCCGCGACCCGCGCGGTGATGCTCAGTGTGGTGGTGCTCGCGCTCCTCATGGCGCTCAATTTCTGGCTCTACAGCTCCGCGGGACTGGTCCTGCCGCTGGCCACGTCGCTGGTGATGGCGCTCACGGCCTTCGCCCTGAACATGAGCTACGGCTACTTCGTCGAGAGCCGCAGCAAGCGCGAACTTGCCAACCTGTTCGGCACCTATGTGCCCCCGGAGCTGGTCGACGAGATGGTCAAGGACCCGGACAGCTACAGCATGGCGGCCACCAACAAGGAATTGACGGTGATGTTCTGCGATATGCGCGGCTTCACCAAGATGTCCGAAACGATGGAGCCGACCCAGCTGCAGGAGCTGCTCAACTCGGTCTTCAACCGGCTCACGGACATCATCCGGGGCAACCGCGGAACCATCGACAAGTACATGGGCGACTGCGTGATGGCGTTCTGGGGCGCTCCCGTGGACACGCCGAACCATGCGCACCTGGCCTCCAAGACCGCTATGGAAATGGCCAATTCGGTTCGCAAGATCAATGAGGAACACCGCGCCAAGGGCATTCCGGAGATCGGCATCGGCATCGGCCTGAACACCGGGACCATGTGCGTGGGCGACATGGGCTCGGAAATCCGCCGCGCGTACACGGTGATCGGCGACGCCGTGAACCTCGGCTCGCGCCTGGAAGGCCTTTCCAAGGCTTACGGTGTGGACATTGTGGTGAGCGAGAGCACCCGCAAGCTGGCGCCCGATTTCGCCTGGCAGGAACTGGACAAGGTCCGGGTCAAGGGCAAGGCGCAGGCGGTGGCGATCTTCTGGCCGCTGGCGCCGGCCGATCGCGTCGAAAAGAGCCATACCGACGAACTCAAGACCTGGGCCGCGCTGCTGAAAGCCTACCGGGCGCAGGACTGGGACCAATGCGACGTCCTGCTGCTGAACCTGCAGCGCCTGAATGCCAAAAAATACCTTTACGAATTGTATTCAGAGCGTGTAGCCTCAATGAGGTTGCTGCCGTTCGACCCCGAGTGGGACGGCGCCACCAACTACGACACGAAATAGAGGACTCATGGGCTCCTTCGCGCACTCTCGTTTGCCGCTTTTCCGGGCGGCTCCCGCCGCTTTGCGGCGGCTGGCCGGAGGCTGAGATGAAGGTGCGCGTGCTGGGCTGCTCGGGCGCAATCGCAAAGGATTGCCGCACGACTTCCTTCCTGATCGACAGCGATGTCCTGGTGGACGCCGGCACCGGGGTGGGAGACCTCACGCTCGAAGAGATGACGGGAATCGAGCATGTCCTGCTCACGCATTCGCACCTGGACCATGTCGCCGCGCTGCCGCTGATGGTCGACGCGATCGCTTCGCAGCTGACCAAGCCGATCAAGATCTACGCGCTGCCCGGCACGATCGCCGCGCTCAAGGCGCATGTGTTCAACAACGTCATCTGGCCGGACTTCAGCCGCATCCCGACGCCCGACAAGCCCTTCATCAGCTTCCACGAGATCCAGGTCGGACAGACCCTGGACATCACCGGCAAGCGCATCGAGGTGCTGCCGGCGGTGCATACCGTGCCGGCCGTGGGGTACGCGGTCACATCGGGCAAGGGCTGCTGGATCTTCACCGGCGACACCGAGCGCAACCCGGCCTTCTGGCGGCGCATCAACCAGATGAACGTCGCCGCCCTGATCATCGAGACGGCCTTCAGCAACCGCGAGAAGGACCTGGCCAAGCGCAGCCTGCACCTGTCGCCGCATGCCCTGGCCGAAGAGCTCGATTGCATCGACAAGAGCAAGTCCTTCCCGATCTTCATCACGCATACCAAGCCGGCCGAGACCGAGCTGATCATGGCGGAGATCCAGAAATTCGACCAGACCCAGCCGTTCGGCCCGAACGTCACACACGACATCCGCTGGCTGCGGGCGGGGCAGGAGTTTGACCTATGAATGCAGTGCTCAAGCCGGAGCGGGACTCCCAGGCCTTCTTCGATTCGCAGATGCTGCCGCCGGACAAGCGCGGCGTGTCGTTCGAGGCGCTGTTCTACAAGCAGCTCCAGGTGGTCACCACCAAGATCCACGAAACCGAGAACGTGGACCAGATCATGCTGGAGGCCAGCCAGGACATCTGCAAGCTGTTCAACGCGGACCGCCTGACGCTGTATGCGATCAGTGACGACCGCACGGCCATCATTTCCAAGATCAAGACCGGCCTGAACGCAAGCAAGGACCTCAAGCTGCCCATCAGCCCGCAAAGCCTGGCCGGCTACGCGGCGTTCTCCAAGCAGATGATCAACATCCCCGACGTCTACGACGACGAGGCGCTCAAGAAGATCCACCCGAACCTCGCCTTCCTGAAGGAGGTCGACAAGCGCTCGGGCTATCGCACCAAGCAGATGATGGTGGTGCCCATCATGGACGGCGACAGCCTGCACGGCGTCGTGCAGGTGATCAACAACAAGAGCGACCAGCCGTTCGGCGACCTGGAGGTCGAAGGCGCGACGCAGCTGTGCAAGACGCTGGCCACCGCCATCCGCCAGCGCATGCAAAAGGCCGAAGAGGGCGAGCGCCGGCGCTCCACCAGGTATAGCGGCCTGGTCAGCGCCGGGGTGCTCACCGCGGACGAGCTGCAAGGCTGCATCCAGAAGGCGCGCGAGGAGGCCAAGCCGGTCGAGCACATGCTGATGGCGAGCTTCCAGATCCGGCCGGCGCAGATCGGCCCGTCGCTGTCCAAGTTCTTCGGCGTGCCCTACGAGCCTTTCAATCCCGGCCGCATCCGTTCGGAGCAGCTGCAGGGCGCGCTCAAGCGGGACTTCGTGGTGGAGCAGGGATGGATCCCGCTCGAGGAGTCGCCCGACGGCCTGGTGATCATGTGCATGGACCCGGAAGCGGTGCGCGGCTCGCGCATCGTGCCGCAGGTGTTTCCGCGCAGCTCGAAATTTGCGTACCGCGTCACGACGCAAACGGAATTCGAGGAGACGCTGGCGCAGCTGTGGGGCGCCGGCGGTGAGGACGGCGCGTCCATCGACGAGATGCTGGCTGACCTCAGCGCGCCTATGGACGAAGACGGCGAGGAAGGCGACGCCGTTTCCGCCGCGGCCGACAACGAGCTGGTGAAGTTCGTCAACAAGGTCATCATCGACGCCTACAACCAGAAGGTTTCGGACATCCATATCGAGCCGCTTCCGGGCAAGGCGAAGACGGGCATCCGCTTCCGCATCGACGGCAGCCTGCAGCCTTACGTCGAGGTGCCCGCGCATTTCCGCCAGGCCCTGGTGACGCGGCTGAAAATCATGTGCGACCTCGACATCTCCGAGAAGCGCAAGCCGCAGGACGGCAAGATCAAGTTCAAGAAGTTCGGCCCGCTGGACATCGAGCTGCGGGTCGCGACCATCCCCTCGGCCGGCGGCGTTGAAGACGTGGTGATGCGTATCCTGGCTGCCGGCGAACCGATCCCGCTGGAGAAGCTGGGGCTGACGCCGCACAACAGGGAGCGGGTCGAAAAAACCGTGAGCAAGCCGTACGGCCTGTTCTATGTCTGCGGGCCGACCGGCTCGGGCAAGACGACCACGCTGCACTCCATCCTCAAGTTCCTCAATACGCCGGACACCAAGATCTGGACCGCGGAAGACCCGGTCGAAATCACGCAGAAGGGCCTGCGGCAGGTGCAGATCAACAAGAAGGCCGGCATCGACTTCGCGCTGGTGATGCGGGCCTTCCTGCGCGCCGACCCGGACATCATCATGGTCGGCGAGTCGCGCGACAAGGAAACCGTGTCGATGGGTGTGGAGGCCTCGCTCACCGGCCACCTGGTCTTCTCCACGCTGCACACGAACTCGGCGCCGGAATCCATCATCCGCCTGCTGGACATGGGCATGGACCCGTTCAACTTCGCCGACGCGCTGCTGGGGATCCTCGCGCAGCGCCTGGCCAAGAAGCTGTGCGACTGCAAGACCGAGTACATCCCCGAGCAGGACGAGATCAAGCTTTTCGTGACGGAATACGCCGAGGAACTGCGCCACTCGGATGCCTGGAAAGCCGACTACGCTGGCGAAGCCAAGAAGCTGTACGAAAACTGGGTCAAGCTTTACGGCCACGAAGGGCGGCTGAAGTTCTACAAGGCCAATGGCTGCGACAAGTGCAACAAGACCGGCTACAAAGGCCGGATCGGCTTGCACGAACTGCTGGTGGCAGATGATCCGACCAAGCGGCTGATCCAGGAGCGCGCCCGCGTCGCCGAACTGTTCGCGTCGGCCGTTGAAGGGGGCATGCGCACCCTGAAGATGGATGGCATGGAAAAGGTCATGATGGGCCTGACCGACCTGAAAATGGTCCGGTCGGTCTGTATCAAGTAGGCGCGGAGGGGCGCTGGCGGCGACAAAAATGTCGTAACAAAGTGAACGAAGCCGTTTTTGGCACCCGGGGCCCGCCGCAACGCGACAAATTGCATACTCCAAGGCCCAAAAGGGGCTGGCACAGCACTTGCACAACAGCACGGCTTCTTCACATCAACACCCGGAGGTTTTCAATGAAGCGTCAACTGCAACAGGGTTTCACCCTGATCGAACTGATGATCGTGGTCGCGATCATTGGTATTCTGGCCGCCGTGGCCCTGCCTGCTTACCAGGACTACACCAAGCGGGCGAAGATGTCCGAAGTGATCCTGGCCGCGTCGGCATGCCGCACGACCATCACTGAGGTCTACCAGTCCGGCAGCATCACCCCCGCCGCCAACGGCTGGGGCTGCGAGTCGTCCTCTTCGACCAGCAAGTACGTCAAGAAGATCCAGACCACCGTCGACGGCAAGATCACCGTCACGGCGCAAAACATCGACACGGCCAACATCGACGACAAGGACGTGACGCTGGTTCCCGCTGACGCATCCGGCGCCGCACTGGTGTACGCCACCGGTGGTGTCGCGATCAACCGTTGGGTGTGCGGCAGCGCAGCGCTGGGCACCACCATCGCTCCGAAGTACCTGCCCGGCTCCTGCCGCGGTTAATGTACTGACCTGAAAAAAAGAGGGGCTCTGCCCCTCTTTTTTTTTGGCTCTTCCCCTTGGGTTCGGGGGACTTCCCCGAAAACCAATCTTGTGTACGCTTGAGCTGTGGAACTCACTATCCTGATGCCGTGCCTCAATGAGGCGAACACGGTCGAAGCCTGCATCCGGGCGGCACGCAGCTACCTGGACCGGGCCGGCGTGCAGGGCGAGGTGCTGGTGGCCGACAACGGTTCCACCGATGGCTCCGTCGACCTGGCCACCGCAGCGGGTGCGCGCGTGGCGCACGTGCCTGAGCGTGGCTACGGTGCGGCGCTCATGGCCGGCATCGAGGCCGCCGAAGGTCGTTTCGTCATCATGGGCGACGCCGATTGCAGCTATGACTTTTCCAGCCTGGACGCTTACGTCGAACACTTGCGTGCGGGCGCTGACCTGGTGATGGGCAACCGCTTCAAGGGCGGCATCTCCGATGGCGCCATGCCTTTCCTGCACCGCTACCTCGGCAACCCTGTGCTGAGCTTTGTCGGGCGCCTTTTTTTCCGCAGCCGCATCGGTGACTTCCATTGCGGCTTGCGCGGCTTTTCGCGCGACGCCATCCGTGGCCTGGGCCTCATCACGACCGGGATGGAATTCGCCAGCGAGATGATCGCCAAGGCGGCGCTCTCCGGATTGCGCATCGAGGAAGTGCCAACGAAGCTCAGGCCCGACCAGCGCGGCCGGCCGCCCCACCTGCGGACCTGGCGCGACGGCTGGCGCCACCTGAGTTTCATGCTGCTGTTCTGCCCCCGCTGGCTGTTCCTGTATCCGGGCGTGGCGCTGTCGGCGTTTGGGCTGGCAGGCCTGGCGCTCGGTGTCGCGGGCGTGGCCGCCGTCGGACCGCTCTCGCTCGGCGTGCACACTTTGCTGTACCTCGGTGGCGCAACCATCCTGGGCCTGCAATTCATCATGTTTGCGTTGCTCAGCAAATGGATCGCGGTGCTGGCCGGCCTGGTCCCGCGACCCTCGTGGATGAAACGCTGGGCGCCAACATTCACCATCGAAAACGGGTTGCTCCTGGGCCTGGCGATGTTCCTCGCGGGCCTCACCTGGTCGTTCCGGCTGACGTTCGACTGGGGGCGTGGCGGATTCGGCCCGCTGGACCCGGCCGAAACCATGCGCTCCGCCATTCCTGCGGTGACGCTGATGGCCGCCGGCATGCAGGCCGGCATCGGTTCCTTCTTCGCGGGCGCGTTGCACTTCTGCTGGCGCTCGGCCCGCAGTACCTGAACATGCCCACGAAGTTGCGCGACCTCGCGCCACCCACGGCACGCGCCGAACTGGGCGCCCTCCTCGTCGTCGCAGGGCTCTTCTTCATCGCGATCCCGCTGGCGCTGGGCGCCATCGGCCTGAGCTGGGACGCGCTCAACCACCACATCTACCTGGGATGGACCGCGTTCGCGCCGCGCTTCGATCGCGACTTCCTGGCGGCGTCCTACCAGTCGTTCCAGTCGCCCTAC
The DNA here is from genome assembly GCA_035460205.1 of Ramlibacter sp. GTDB lineage: Bacteria > Pseudomonadota > Gammaproteobacteria > Burkholderiales > Burkholderiaceae_C > Ramlibacter. The sequence goes on along the minus strand of DATHWV010000236.1, from coordinate 24,676 downwards.
CTCTACTGGCCGGTCTACAAGCTGTACCAGGCCGGCTTCAGCGGGCAATGGGCCGGTGCGATCCTCGCGTCGCTCAACCTCCTGGCGGTGCCGCCCTTGTGGATGCTGGCGCGCACCTGCATCACCGAAACCAGCTGGTACGGCAGTGCGATGCGTTGGCTCGCGGTCGCGCTGGCCTTCACGTCGGCCGTGGTGCTGTCGATGTTCGACACCACCGCCAATGACCTCCTGGCCGCGATCCCGCTGGTGTGGGCGATCGCCCTCGGCATGGCGCCGTGGGACCCGCAGCGCGCGCCCTGGATGACGCCGGCGCGGCTGGTGGTCCTGTCCGGCCTGTGCGCGGGCATGGCGGTCGCCTTCAAGCTCAGCAACGGCCCGTTGGCCATCCTGATGCCGCTGCTGTGGGTGCTCCAGGGGCCTTCGCTTCTGCAGCGAGTGCGCCATCTCTTGCTGGGTGGCGTGGCAACGATCGTGGGCCTGGTGCTCTCCTACGGATACTGGGGCTGGCAGCTGTGGGTCCACTATGGCAACCCGATCTTCCCGTTCTACGGCCACTGGTTCGCGCCGCTGGCGGGCTGGCTGGGGTGGCAGCCATGATCCGCTTCCTGCCCGACACCTGGCGCGACGCCCTCTGGCGCCCGCTGTCCATGGCTTCACCGGACGGCGGCGTTTATGTGGAAATCCTCGCGCCGGATTTCCGCTTCCTGTTCGTCCTGGTGCTGGCGCTGGCGTGGCTCCTGTTTGCGCGCGGCGGCCAGAGGCGTATCTCGGCGGCGGCACCGGTGTTGCTCGCATTCACCGCGCTGGCCTTTGTCCCCTGGCTGGTGACCACCGGCAACGGCCGCTACTTCATCCCCTTCCTGCTGCTCGCCGGACCGCTGTGCATCGGCTTGCTGCACCTGCTGCCCATCACGCGGGGCTTTCGCCTCGCGCTGGCGCTTGGGATGGTGCTGTGGCAGGGGGTGGTGATCCACGAGGTGGACCCGTGGCGGACCTGGGCCTTCATTCCGTGGAAGGACGCGCCGGCCTTCGGCGTCGATGTGCCCGCCGACGTTGCGGCGCAGCCGGCCACGTACGTCACGGTCGCCAGCATCTCCTATTCGCTCATCGCCCCGCGCTTCCATCCGGATTCGCGCTGGATCAACATCTCTTCCCTGCAGGGCGTCGGCAGCAACGCGCCGGACGAGGTGCGCGCGCGCGCGCTGCTCAACGCGCCTGGTCCGCTGAACCTGCTCTTCCCCACCGTGCCGGGCGGCCAGGAAGGCGAGCGGATCGACCCGGACCTGGGCCTGGCCATCGACGACCTGCTGGTTCGCCAGGGGCTGTCGATCGAGGACGGGGCGAAGTGCCGTTTGCTGCGCTCATCCGGCCTGGCCAACATGATCTCAAGGCGCCAGCGGGAAACCCCGGCGGAGAACTTCGTCCACGGCTTCTGGCTGTGCCCGCTCACGCGCGAGGCCAGCCCCCGCGCGCGCAAGGCCGGGCCGGTGCCGGAGCGCACCGAGCAGGTGTTCGAGCGGCTCGAAAAAACCTGTCCTCGCATCTTCAGGCCTGGCGAGACAGTGAGCTTGCGACTGCCCGGTGGCGCAGTGCGCGGCTATCCCGGATCGGACTTCAAGCTCTATGTGCTGGACGACGGCCAGGTCTGGTACAAGTACGTCCGCGCGCTGAACCCGGTCCTGCTGGGCAAGGCGGACGGCATCCTTGGCCCGTCGTTCACGATGGATTGCGACAACATCAAGGGTCGGTCCGGTTTGCCGTGGGAGCGGGGCATATGAGCGCCGGCGGGGGCCGCTGGTTCATCGACGTGAGCTACACCCGCACGCAGCACGGCAATGTCGGCATTACCCGCGCCGTCCGGCGCCTGCAGGACGAACTCGCCGTTGCGGTCGGCTGTGTGCCGGTCGTCTTTCATCGCAGCGGCTTCAGGCGCCTGGTGTCCCAACAGGGCGCGCCAGCACAGCGCACTGCGGACGATAGCGCGGCCGCACGCCTGTTCCGCTGGCTCAATACCGATATCGTGCGGCGCCTCGTTTCCCGCTTGCCGTTGGCCTTGCTGCATCGGGCGTGGGCATGGGTGAGCGGCGCGACTTTCAACACATTGGGCGCACGCGAAGAGCCGATGGTGTTCCGTGCGGGCGACCGTTTGGTCCTCGCGGACCAGTCGTGGAACTACCCGGCCTGGCGCGCGGCGCTGGCGGCACGAACGCAAGGTGCGTCGGTAGTGCTGGTGGTCTACGACCTGATACCCCTGCGGCGTCCCGAGTTTTGCCCGCCGCTGTTCACGCGCGCGTTTCGCCACTGGTTGCTGCACATGCTGGCGTGCAGCGACGCGGTCGTGTGCATTTCGGCGGCCACTCGCGATGACCTGGCCGCCTGGTGCGCGCAGGAGAAAATCGCGTTGCCACCGGCCACGCACTTCCGCCTGGGCAGCGACCTGCCGGTGGCGGCGGCCGGCGCCGTGCGAGCCGGACTGGCCGGGTTCACTGCGGCGACAGCCCCGTTCTTTGCCATTGTGGGAACCATTGAACCACGCAAGAACCATGTGCTCCTGCTCGCCGCGTTCGAGCAAATTTGGCGAGAGGGCTCGCCGGCACGCTTGCTGGTGGCCGGCCGGCCCCACGCGGAGTGCAGTGCCTTGGTGGAGAGGTTGAAGGGCCATCCAGAACAGGGTCGGCGCTTGCTCACGCTGTTCGACGCATCGGACGCGGAGTTGGCGCGCGCGTACGAAGCGTGCCGTGCGCTTGTGTTCCCGTCGCTGGCCGAGGGCTTCGGCCTGCCGCTCGTCGAGGCGCGCACCCGGGGTTGCCCCGTCATCGCGAGTGACCTTCCCGCCCTGCGTGAACTGGCCGACCAGGGGGTCTACCTGTTTCGGGCCAATGACGAAGGTGGACTGGCCGCGCTGCTGCGAGCGCACACCGCAACCGATCATCGGCCGGATGCAGGCACGATGCCGGACTTCACCTGGCGACAGAGTGCGGACGCGTTGCGCCGCGTTGTGGACGGGATGCTGCCGCCGTCGCCAGCGCAGCCTTCAGGTCACTGAGCGATGCCGACGCCACCTGATGAACCGGCGCAGTCCGGCCGCTGCCCAGACCGGTGTGAACCGGTAGGCCCACAGCAGGGCAAGGCTGCGCGGCGAGGGGTCCGAATGCAGGCGCGCGTACAGCGAGTCCAGAAGCGCACGACTTTCGCGCTCGGGATTTTCGGCGCATACGATCTTGGCGTTGAGGAACATTCGCAAGGTGAACTCGACGCGCAGCACGCGGCGCACGTGGAAGGCTTCGGGGCTGTCGCGTCCGTAGAGCGAATCGGCGATCGCCTGGTAGCCTTCGATGGCGATCCGGTAGCGGTTCACCGTGCCGGCGTGGACGAACGAATCGTTCTCGCCGCGCTGGTCCAGCCAGATCTCCGGCACATAGGCGACCCGCAGGCCGCCTGCCTGTCCCAGCGCCAGCAGGCGCTCCACATGGGCCCAGCAGCTGGTTGCGAAGGCCGGGTTCGTGTGTCCCCGGTCCCAGGCCGCCTTGCGCACCAAGATCCCGCTCATGAAACTGAAGAACGCCTCGGTCGATGCGGCACGCGCAAACCAAGCCTGGCGCTGCGGCGTGTTGGCGAACTGTGCATCAGCCGCTTCCTGCGCGGGCTGCAGCACCACCCAGTCCATGAGCACATGCATGTCGATGTCGCAGATGGTGTGGCGGCACAGGATCACGTCCGCCCCGTCCTCGATGCACGCCAGCGCGCGGGCGAGTGCGCCCGGGCGCATCACGTCGTCGCCGCTGAACAGCCAGCAATGGGGTGCCTGCGCGTGGCTCACGCAAGTCGCCATGTCCGCGTCGATGCCGCCCCGGGCCGCGGCACGGATGTAGCGCAGGCCCGGCCGCGCCATGGCCTGCATGACCTGCGGCGTGTCGTCGGTCGAACCGCCGTCGTACACGACGACCTCGATGCGCCCGTCGGCCTGCGAGAGGATGGACTCCAGCGCGGCCGGCAGGTATGCGCCGCAGTTGTAGACGGGAATGCAGACGGACAGGACGACGTCGTTCATGGGTTCGTGAAGGGGGCGCTGGAGTACCATTCTCCCATCGCGCAGTTGCGGGGAGTCGCATGGAAGGCGTGAAGAGCGCACTCGTCGCGTCCATTGCGGCCCGGGGCCTGGCCGCCGTGCTGGGCCTGCTGGCACTGCCCGTCTACCTGCGTTTCCTCGGCGTGGAAGCCTACGGGGTCGTGGGGCTGTTCGCCAGCCTGCAGGTGATCGTGGCCTTCATGGACTTCGGCCTGCCCACGACGCTGACCCGCCAGCTGGCCATGCTCCCGCGGGAGCCGGCCGGGGTGGCGCAGGCGCGCGACTTCACCCGTACGTTCGAGCTGGCCTATGTGGGCCTCGCCGCGCTCATCGCGCTGGTCCTGGCGGCGGTCGCACCCTTCGTCGCGACCCATTGGGTGAATGCCGACACCCTCGCGCCGGCACAGATCTCGTGGCCCCTGCAACTGGCGGCTGTGTCGCTGGCTTGCGGCTGGCCCGCCAACCTGTACACCGCCGGCCTGGCAGGCCTGCATCGCCAGGTGCCGCTGGCAATGTCGGCCAGTATTTTTGCCATCGCGCGCGTGGGCCTGGCCGTGTTGTTCCTCTGGCATGTCCCCACGCTCGAGAGCTTCTTCCTGGCGCAAGTGCTCGCCTCGTTGCTCCAGTCGGCCGGCACCGGGTTGCAGCTATGGCGTGAGTTGCGGCTGCCCGGTCACCGGGCCATCGCACGCCGGGAGTTGCTGGTGCAATCGCGCGGCTTCGCCGGCGGCATGACGATGATCACCATTGCCAGCATCCTGCTGTCGCAGATGGACAAGCTGGTCCTCAGCCACCTGCTGCCGCTGTCCGAGTTCGGCATGTACAGCATCGCGGCGGCGCTGGCAGCGGGCCTCTATGTCCTGGTGAGCCCCGTGTTCTCAGTGATCTACCCGCGCATCTCCGCCTTGTGGGGCGCCGGTGACCAGGTCGAAGTGGTTTCGCTGTACCACGCCAGCGCGCAATTCATGGCGCTGCTGGTGATGCCCGTGGCGGCCGTGCTCGCGTGCTTTCCCCGCGAGGCCCTTTTCATCCTGACCGGCGATGCGGCCATCAGCGCGCAGGCCGCGCCGCTGCTGGTGCTGCTGGTCGTGGCCGCGGCCTGCAACGGCATCATGAACATCCCCTATGCGCTGCAACTGGCGGCGGGCTGGACCAGCCTGTCGGTGTGGCTGAACATCGCGGCGGTGCTGCTGATGGCGCCCGCCACCTGGTGGGCGGCAACGCAGTACGGCGCGGCCGGGGGCGCGGCAGCCTGGGCGCTGCTGAATGTCGGGTACGTGCTGCTGACCCCCCAATTGCTTCACGGCCGGCTGCTGCCGGCCGAAAAATGGCGCTGGTACGGCCGCGATGTGCTGGCCCCTGCCGCAGCCAGTGCGGGCGTCGCCCTGCTGCTGGCGACAATAGGGCCGGCCGGGCAGGAATCCCGGCTGCTGGCCTTCCTGGAACTGGGCCTGTGCTGGGCGCTGACGGCGGCGGCGACACTGGCATGCCTGGGGCGGCTGCGCCCGCTTGTTGCCGCGATGATTGTGAGAAAAACCCATGCTTGAAGTCCTGCAGGCCACGGCCGATTACGAAAACGCGCGCCGCGCGATGAAGTCGGGAGGGCGCTCCGCGCTCGAGCCGGACTTGTTGCGGTCCTTGCGCCGGTGGCGCCTGGTGCCCGGCCTGCCGGTGGGCGAGTTCAACAAGAGCTGGGACGTGGCGCGCACGCTGGCGCTGATCGAGGAGCGCCTGCCCAAGGACGCCCCGGTCCTGGACCTGGGGGCCTTCTGCTCGGAAGTGCCGGTTTCGCTCGCGATGATGGGTTACACGGCAGTGCACGGCATCGACCTGAATCCCAAAGTGCGCAGCATGCCCTTCGCCGACCGCGTGACCTACACCGTCGGCGATTTCAACCGCAGCGCCTATGCGGACGGCAGCTTCGACGCCATCACGGCGATCTCCGTGATCGAGCATGGCTACAACCCGGCGCAGCTGCTGGGCGAGGTCGGGCGGCTGCTGCGGCCCGGCGGCCTGTTCATTGCCTCGTTCGACTACTGGCCGCAAAAGATAGATACCGGCACCACCACCTTCTTCGGCCTGAGCTGGCTGATCTTTTCGCAGGACGATTTCCAGTCGCTCCTGCAGGAAGCATCGCACCATGGCCTGCAGGCGTTGGGTGAGCTTCATCCCGCGGCGAAGGAGAGGCCGGTGCACTGTGCCGGGTTCGACTACACCTTCGCCTGGGCCGTGCTGCAGAAGAAGCCCTGAGCATGCGCGTGCTGCAGATCGCGGGAATGTTCCCACCGGGGCGCTGCGGCGTCGGCGACTATGTGTCGTCGCTGGCGCAGGGACTGGCTCGGGTACCGGGGACACAGGTCGCGGTGCTGACGCAGCGCTCGGCCACGCGGGTGCCGCCCGCATCGGTGGAGGTCCTGGGCGAAACCGGCACCTGGCGGCTGTGGGAATTGCCGCGGCTGGTGCGCAGCATCCGCCGCTGGCAGCCCGACGTGGTCCACATCCACTGGCCATCGCAGGGCTTCGGCTGGCGCTTGGGCCCGGCGCTATTGCCGGCCCTCTGCAAGTGGCTGGGCATAGCCACCGTCGTGCAGACCTGGCACGAGCCCTGGCTCGGCCGGGACTGGCTGCGGTTCCGCCTGCAGCGACGCGCCACCGATGGCCTTGTGTTCGTGCGGCCGAACTTCATGCAACTCATGCCGGCCCGGCTGCTGCGCTTCATGCCCGCCTGCCCGCAGCGCACCTTTGGCAGTGGCGGCGCCTTGCCGCGCAGCACGCTATCGGGGGACCAGCGCGCGCGGCTGCGTGACCGCTACCTGAAAGGGCGTCGCAACCTGGTCGCGTTCTTCGGCTTCATTTATCCCAAGAAGGGCGTCGAGCAACTGTTCGAAATTGCGGACCCAGCCGTCGATGCGCTCGTGATCGCTGGCTCGGTGCTGGATGAGCCCTACGCGCAGCGGCTTGCCGCGATCGCGCGCGAACACGGCTGGGGCGAACAACTCCAGTACACCGGCTACCTGGAACCGGAGGCGGCGGCCGACCTGCTGCATGCGGCCGACGCGGTCGTCCTGCCGTTCGTGGCGGGCGGCGGCGAGTGGAACACGTCCCTGCACGGGGCGCTGGCGCAAGGGACGCTGGTCGTCACCACCAGCGAACACCCGCAAGGCGATGATCCCCAGCGCAATCTCTATACTGCACCTGTGGCAGATGTCGCCGGTATGCGGCAGGCGCTGAGAACGCTGGCCGGGCGCAGGAGCCATGCGCCCGCCCGCGACGAATGGGCCGAAATCGCCAGGGCGCATGTCGGTTTCTACAGCGAACTGGCGCAGCCATCATGAGCAGAGACAACCTATGCCCGAGCAGACCGAAAACCTGATTTTTTCGCCGGAGTTCCTGGCCGTCGATCCACGCGAGGTGGTGCGTTCGATCGACGAGATCGGCTACTTCGCCTTCGAGCGCGCGGTGCAGCCCGACTTCCTCGCGAAGATGCAGGAAGAGATCGCGCAGCACAAGCCCTCGATCAACCTCAACGACGCGCAGCCGGTGTGGTGGCACGAGCAGTACTTCTTCCCGCACGCGCTGTCCTGCTCGAAAAGCTACTTCCAGTACGTGACGGCTGCGGCCCTGCGCGCGATCAGCGGCTCGCGCTTCGGCGACAACTTCCGCCTCAAGTGCCATCGCTACTACGAAACCGGCCCGGGCCACAGCATGGTCTGGCATGCCGACAACGTCACCAACGAAGGCGTGGTGAACGACTCCAATGGCCTGATCTTCATCCTCTACATCAACGATGTGTACGACGGCGAGTTCCAGCTGGTGTCCGACAGTTACAACCAGCGCAAGAGCGGCACCTGGTCCTATACCTACACCAACGAATTCATCGAGCGCGAGTTCGCCGACAAGATCCGCAGCTTCCGGATGCCGGCCGGCAGCCTGATCGTCTACGACACCTACGGCATCCACCGGGCCAAGCCGATCGTCTCGCGCACCTTCGTGCGCAAGTCCATCTTCTTCCAGGTGGACCAGAGCGACGACTTCGCCGAGAAGCTGCTGCTCAACCCGTCCTTCTTCGAGTCGCGCGACGCCAGCCTGCTGGACTACCTGGGCTTCGGCAAGCACAACGACTTCCCCGCCAACCCGACCAGCACGGTGAACGACGTTCCTGCCAAGCACCTGGCCGGCCTGCAAAAGCGCCTGCTGGTCGCGTTCTTCCATCGCATGAAGTACGGCATGTTCCACCTGCTGCCGCACGACACGCGCCTGCGCTACCAGTACTGGAAGGCGGCGACGGCGAAGTCGATCCGCGAGAACCACCCGACACTGTTCCGGATCCTCAAGAGCACCGTCGGCCGCTTCGTCTGAGCCGATGAGGCTGTCCGTCTGCATCGCCACCTACAACCGGGCGGGCTTCATTGCCCAGACCCTGGCGTCGATCGCCCCGCAGCTGACCGAAGACTGCGAATTGGTGGTGGTGGACGGCGCGTCTACCGATGCGACGGCCCAGGTGATGGCGGAGTTCGTGTCGCGCCATCCGCGCACCGTCTACCGGCGCGAAAGCAGCAATGGCGGTGTGGACCAGGATTACGACAAGGCAGTGGGCTATGCCAGCGGCCAGTATTGCTGGCTGATGAGCGACGACGACATCCTCGTGCCCGACGCGATTGCCACCGTGCTCGCACGCCTGGAGAGCGAGCCCGAGCTGGTGATCGTGAATGCCGAGGTTCGCACGAAGGACCTGGCCGTGGTGCTGAAGCCGGCCCAGCTCGATATGCCGGCGGACCGCGACTTCAGCGCAGCGGATGCCGAAAGCCTGTTCACGCAAGCCGCGGGCTACCTCAGTTTCATTGGTGCGGTGATCGTGCGACGCGCCAGCTGGCTCGCACGCGAGCGCGTGAGTTTCCACGGTTCCCTCTTCATCCACGTGGGCGTGATCTTCCAGGCGCCGTCACTCGGCCGTGCGGTGGTGATCGCGCGGCCGTTGATTCTCATCCGGTACGGCAACGCCATGTGGAGCGCACGCGGGTTCGAAATCTGGATCGAAAAGTGGCCGCGCCTGGTCTGGTCATTCGCTCACTTCAGCGAACCAGCTAGGCAGGCCGTCAGCCCGCGGCACCCGGCAACGAGCCTCAAGGTGTTGCTGCACTATCGCGCGATCGGCGCCTATGGCCCGGCGGAGTACGAGGCGCTGCTGGCGGGCGGCAAGCGGCCGCACCACCCGTTCGCGAAATTCGTCGCCGCGTTGCCGGCGCGCGCCCTCAATGCCGCGATGGCCCTGTACTGCGTGGCAAGGGGCCACGCGGGCGCCCGCATGATGCTGTACGACCTCGCGAACGCGCGCTGCGCCGGGCCCGTGACCCGGTGGGCCGCTAGACGATCTCGATTTCCGGAAACGGGAAGATGAACTTGCCGCCCGAAGCGAGGTAGTCCTTCTCGCGCCGCAGGATGCCGTCCTTGAAGTGCCAGGGCAGCACGAGGAAGTAATCGGGCTTCATCGCGCGGGCGTCGGCTTCCGAGATGATGGGAATGTGCGAGCCGGGCGTGACGCGGCCGTACTTGTCGGGGTTGACCTCGGCGATCGCCGCGATGTCGGCCGGCCCGAAGCCGCAGAACTGCAGAACCACGTTGCCCTTGGTCGACGCGCCATAGCCCAGCACCTTCTTGCCGTCGGCCACCAGCGAGCGGATCAGGCGCGTCAGGTCATCCCGGTGCCGGAACACGCGCTCCTCGAATTCCCGGAAAGGCTTGGGCGTGCCCAGCCCCATGCGCTCTTCCTGTGCCAGCATCCAGTCGATGACCGGGCGATTGGCGCGCACGGACTTGTTGGAGGCCTTCACCGCCGTGACGGCGAAGCTGCCGCCGTTGACGTTGTTCATGCCCACGTCCACCACCTTCATGTCGGCGGCCGCCAGGATTTTCTCGACGGCCTGCAGGGAGTAGTACTCCAGGTGCTCGTGGCAGATCGTGTCGTAGGAATTCAGGCGCAGCATCGACGGCATGTAGCTCTGCTCGAAGTGCCAGATGCCGTCGTCGGCCAGCACCGATGCGACTTCACGTGCGAAATCGATCGGATGGTCCAGGTCGTAGAACATCGCGATCGACGTCACGATCTTCGCCGGCGTCTTCATCGCACTGCGGTAGGCCGCGCCGCTGAAGAAATCGGGGACCAGCTTGATGTCGGCCGGGTAGTACTCGCTGAACTTGTTGCCGGTCGGGTCGATTCCGATGCGCTGCAGGCCGGTGGCCGAGTACGCCTTCAGCAGCGTGCAGTCGTTGCTGCCGATGTCCAGGATGGCGTCGCCGGCCTTCAAGGGAACCAGGCGCTCCAGCCCGCGCACCTTGTGCGTCAGGTGGTCGACCATCGACTGGTTCAAGCCCGAGCGGTACCCGTAGTTCTCGCCGTACATCTCTTCGGGCTGGAAGGAGTGGCGCAGTTGCAGCAGGCCGCTCTTGGGGGACCAGACGAGCTCCAGCGGGCCTTCGCCGATGGCTTCGTCTTTCGTCTTCGGAAACACGCCTGTCAGTGCCTGCATGCCGAGACTGAGCACGGTGACGAGGTGGCTGCCACCCCCAATGCGGCATTCGTCAATCGCCTTGTATGCACTCACGGGGTCTTGGCCTTTCGTTCGTCGATGTGCCGCAATTCGGGGGGACGGTCAAGCAGAACTGCGGCGTAGTTGCTGCCCCAACCCAGGAAGGTTGCATAGCGGATCAGGTCCCCGACTCGCTCCGCCCCGATGATACGGGCCGCCAGCCGGATCAGGAAGTTCACAGTACGCACGCGCCGGTCGTCAGGATCGAAGTTCAGTGTCGTCACCGGCTTGCCCCCAACCTTGCGGCCGGGCCGTATACCGGCACCCCGCAGGGCCGCCTGCAGCCCCGACTGCGCGCGAAACGGCTGCGAAGTCTCGATCGAACGCACGGCCGCGGCGCGGCGCATGAGGCCGGTGACCATGGAGCCGTCATCCAGCGTCCCGAACGAATAGGAGATGGCCGACCAACGGCCATGCCCAGCCGCCAGAAGGCGGGCGCAATAGTCGGCGACGAGGCCGGCCAGTGGCGTGCCTGCGACCAGGGTGTGCCGGTTCTGGTGCCGAGAAAGCACCTGGGGTGCCTGGCTGTCGACGCCGCTGAAGTGAAAGAAGACCAGCGGTGCGCCGTTGACGCTGTAGCCGCCCGCCGCACCGGCGATCGAGCGCTCGTGCAGGTTCCAGTAGGCGACGTTGCAGCCGGGATGTTTCAGGATGTGCACCGAGTCGAAGTAGCTGGGGGCCAGGTCCATCCACTTCTGGTCCACGAAAGTCCCGAACCCCGGGTCGTTGAAGCCCTGCGCGAGGCAGCGCCGCTCCCACCAATCCAGCAGCGCCAGCGCCTGGGGGCCGCGCCGCAGCGCGATGAACCCTAGGTTGTAGGCGCCGGTGCGCAGGAAGTCGATGTCGGAGGGCCGCAAGCCGTCCATGGCCGGTGCGAGCGCATGCGGGATCAACACGATTTCCGCCTGCGCCAGGGCCTCGTCCACGGGCGCAAGGGGCTGGTAGAGGCAAATGTCCGGGTCCAGGTAGACCACCTGGTCGTAGCCCTGGTCGAACAGCGACTTCAGGAAGGTGGGCTTGAGCGCCGTGTTGAGTTCGACCAGGTCGTACTTGTAGGCCAGGTGTTCGAAGTCCGGAATGCCCAGTTCAGTGGCGTACGTCACCTCCAGGCCCGCCGTCGCCACAGCCTCGCGCACCGGCGCATCGGCGCGGTTCACTACCAGCACCCTGAAATCCCCGTGGGCAGCGTGCTGCGCAAGCGAATCGCCCAGCACGCGGGCGTAGGCAAGGTAGTTGGGCGACACGATGGTCGCGAAGCAGGTTTTCACGCGGATGGTGGGCAGTGGGAGGCCCGGCTATTTTGACCTGCCCGCCAGCCCGGGTCCAGAACGGCTCTCGGGGCAGAATAGGGGCCATGAAAAAAGGCTTGCCTGCGAAAGTGGTGCGATGACGGTCCTGGTCACCGGGCTGAGCGGATTCGTCGGCTCACATTGCGCGCAGCTGCTGCCCGCGGTGGACCTCGCGGACGGCGGGTGGATCGACCTGCGCGACGCGCAGCGGGTCCAGGCGGCGGTGCGGGCGACGGCGCCCGAAGCGGTGATCCACCTGGCCGCGCAAAGCTCGGTCCCGGCCTCCATCGAGGACCCGAAGCACACCTATGAAGTCAATTTTTTCGGCACGCTGAACCTGCTGGAGGCGCTGCGCCAGACCGGCTTCAAGGGGACGATGTTGTATGTCGGCTCCGCCGACGTCTATGGCGCGGTCCCCGAAACCGCCTTGCCCATCACCGAGGCGTGCCCGGCGAAGCCGCTCAATCCCTACGCCGTCAGCAAGGTCGCGGCGGAGGCGCTGTGCTACCAGTGGAGCCGTTCGGCCGGCTTCAAGATCGTCGTCGCGCGGCCGTTCAACCACATCGGGCCGCGCCAGAGCGCGCAGTTTGCGGTGTCCGACTTCGCGCGGCAGATCGTCGCCTGCCGCAAGGGTCGCGGCCCGGCCAGCCTGCACGTGGGCGACATCGACACCACCCGCGACTTCACCGACGTGCGCGACATCGTCCGGGCCTACGCAGCGCTGCTGCAATCGGGGCGAAATGGTGAGGCCTACAACGTATGCTCGGGGGTGGAGCGCTCGCTGCGCGAAGTGATCCAGACCTTGCTGGACGCGAGCGGCGTCAACATGGAAATCCAGGTGGACCCGCAGCGGCTGCGTACGGTGGAACAGCGGCGCATGCGCGGCAGCTCCGCCAAGCTGCAGGCCGACACCGGCTGGACGCCGCAAGTCTCTTTCGAGCAGACGTTGATCGACACACTGGACTACTGGGACCGGAAGGACGAACCGTGAACAAGATTGCCCTCATCACCGGCATCACCGGCCAGGACGGCGCCTACCTGTCGCGCCTGTTGCTGGACAAAGGCTACGAAGTGCATGGCGTGCTGGCACGCCGGTCGACCGACACGCTCTGGCGCTTGCGGCACGTGGGCGCGCTGGACGACGTCAAGCTGTGGGACGGCGACATCATGGACCTGTCGTCGATGATCCGCATCGTCGAGCAGTCGAAGGCCGGCGAGATCTACAACCTCGCGGCGCAGAGTTTCGTGGGCACATCGTGGTCGCAGCCGCTGCTCACCGGCGCCGTCACCGGCCTGGGCGCGGTGAACCTGCTGGAGGCGATGCGCATCGCCAACCCGCAGGCGCGCTTCTACCAGGCCAGCACCAGCGAAATGTTCGGGCAGATCCGCGAGCCGGTACAAAGCGAGACCACGCCGTTCTACCCTCGCAGCCCCTACGGCTGCGCCAAGCTCTACGCGCACTGGATGACGATCAACCACCGCGAGAGCTTCGGCCTGCATGCGTCCAGCGGCATCCTGTTCAACCACGAGTCCCCCTTGCGCGGCATCGAGTTTGTCACCCGCAAGGTCACCGACGCCGCCGCGCGCATCAAGCAGGGCAAGCAAAAGCAGCTCAAGCTGGGCAACATCGACGCCAAGCGCGACTGGGGCTTTGCCGGTGACTTCGTGCAGGCGATGTGGCTGATGCTGCAGCAGCCCGCCGGCGACGACTTCGTCGTGGCCACCGGCCGCACGGTCACCGTGCGCGACATGTGCCGGATCGCGTTCGAGCATGTCGGCCTGAACTATGAAGACCACGTGGTCATCGACCCGGCGCTGTTCCGTCCCGCCGAAGTCGAGATCCTGCTGGGCAACCCCGCCAAGGCGCGCGAGAAGCTGGGCTGGACCGCGACCACCGGGCTGGAGGCGCTGATGGCCATGATGGTGGATGCGGACATGCGGCGGGTCGAGCGTGAGTGACACGGCGACCGCGCCGAAGATTGCCTGCGTCCACGAGTGGCTGACCGAGTGGGGCGGCTCCGAGGACTGCCTGCGGCTGATGCTGCAGGCCTATCCCGAGGCGACGCTTTACGCCACCATCGAATACATGTCGCAGCGCAATCGTGCGCGCCTGGGGGAGCGGCCCATCCACACGACTTTCCTGCAGCGGGCGCCCTGGGTGCGCGAGCGTTTCTGGAACTACCTGCCCATCACCGCGCTGGCAGTGGAATCGCACGACGTTGGCGCGGCCGACCTGGTCATCTCGAGTTCGCACGCGTTCGCCAAGGGCGTGGTCACGCGCGCCGCGCAGTTGCACGTGAGCTATGTGTACTCACCGATGCGCTATGCCTGGGACCTGCACCACCAATACCTGCGCGACTACAAACTCGACAAGGGTGTGAAGGGCATGCTGGCGCGCTGGATGTTCCACCGCCTTCGCATCTGGGACCGCCAGACCGCCAACAACGTCGACCTGTTCATGGCGATCTCGGCCCATGTGCAGGAGCGCATCTGGCGCACCTACCGCCGCCCGGCCCGCGTGGTTTACCCGCCGGTGCGCACGACGCAGTACCTGTTGCAGGAGCGCAAGGAAGACTTCTACGTCACGGTCTCGCGGCTCGTCTCGTACAAGCGGATCGACCTGATGGTGGAGGCGTTCCGCAGCATGCCCACGCGCAAGCTGGTGGTGATCGGCGACGGGCCGGAGTTGCCCGCGCTGAAGGCTAACTGCCCGCCCAACGTGACGTTGCTGGGCTGGCAGCCGGACGATGTCGTGCAGAAGCACCTGCAATCGGCGCGCGCGTTCCTGTTCGCTGCGCATGAGGACTTCGGCATCTCGCCGCTCGAGGCGCAGGCCTGCGGCACACCGGTGATCGCCTACGGCGCCGGCGGCTCGCTGGAGACCGTGCGTGGACTGCACAAGGCGGCGAGGCCCACCGGGCTGCACTTCCCGGCGCAGACCGCGGCGAGCCTGGCGCAGGCGGTCGAGGCTTTCGAGGGCGCGGGCCGCGTGTTCGACCCGCACGCCTGCCGCGAATGGGCCGAGCGCTTCAGTGAAGAACGTTTCACGCGTGAATTCACCGCCAGTGTGGACCAGGCCTGGGCGCTTTGGCAGCGCAACCCGCGCGATGTCGAATCCATGTTGGCGGGCGAGGCGCCGGGCGCGCCTGCCGGCTTCTCGCACGAGGCGGCGTGAACACCATGCAGGCTGCCGAGCCGGTCGGCCCGGCCGCTCGCCGCGCGGCACTGGCGTGGGCGTTGTCCCTGGCCTGCCTGGTGCTGCCGTGGATCAACCCGTTCGCCTCGGGCCCATCCGCATCGGTGGATCCCTGGCTGGTGAGCGCACTGTGCGTCGCGCTGCTGTTCGCGCTCCAGCCGCCCGCGCGCCTGGCACCGGTCCTGCCCTGCGGCGCTGCGGCCCTGGTGGCCTGGTCGGTCGTGGGCGCGGGCGTGATTCCCGAGACGGTCGCACTGGCGGCGGCCCTCCTGTTGGTGTTGATGGCCGCGGGCAGCGCGGCTGGCGGCGCGCGCCAGCGCGAGTTTGTCGACGCGGTGGCGCTGGGCTGGTTGGTGGCCGCCGCCATCAGCACTGCATTTGCGCTCGCGCAGTACTTCGGCATGGCCGACCGCCTCGCGCCTCTCGTGAACGCTTCGAGCAGCAACGAAGCCTTCGCCAACCTGCGCCAGCGCAACCAGTTCGCCGCACTGACCGTGATGGGCATGGCGTCGCTGTTCTGGCTGCACCCGGTGCGGCTGGCGCGCTGGCCGGCTGTGGCTTTGATCGCCTGGCTGGCCGTGGGCGATGCGGCCACCACCTCACGGACTGGCTTGGTCCAGATGCTGGTGCTGGGCGCATTGGCCTGCATCTGGCCGGGACCGCGGCGCGAACGGGTGCTGTTGTGGCTGGCCGGGTTGCTGGCCTACGGGCTGGCCGCGCTGGCGCTGCCCTGGCTGCTGGAGCAGGTCAACGGTGAAGTGGGCAACCGCCTGTGGGAGCGCGTGGCCGCGGTGGATGCCTGCAGCAGCCGCACGGTGCTGTGGTCCAACGTGCTGCACCTGGTGGCGCAAAAACCATGGCTGGGCTGGGGCTGGGGCGAGCTGGATTACGCGCACTTCGCAACGCTGTATGAGGGGCCGCGCTTTTGCGACATCCTCGACAACGCGCACAGCCTGCCGCTGCACGTCGCAGTGGAACTGGGCGTGCCTGCGGCGGTGCTGGCCTGCGGCGGCCTGCTGTGGGCGGTGGTTCGCGCGCGACCCCTGGGCGAGGCGGATCCGGCGCGGCAGATGGCCTGGGCCGTGCTGGTGGTGATGGGGCTGCACAGCATGCTCGAATACCCGCTGTGGTACGGGCCGTTCCAGCTCGCGCTGGGCTTGTGCCTGGGTTTGTTGTGGGGCGCGCCGAGAGCGGTGGGTGCCGCCGGCGCTGCGCGCGTGGACCGGCTCCCGGCACTGCTGGTGGCCGCCTGCGTGACCGCCGCCTGCCTGTACGCCGCCTGGGATTACCGGCGCGTCAGCCAGATCTATCTGCAACCCGAAGCGCGGATGCCGGCGTACCGTGACGACCCGTTGCCGCTGATCCGCCAGTCGTGGCTGTTCCGCAACCAGGCGCTGTTCGCCGAGCTGACGATCGTTTCGCTGACCCGCGAAAACGCGCAATGGACCTATGACACGGCGCGCACGCTCATCCACTATTCACCCGAGCCGCGCGTGGCCGAAAAGCTGGTGGAAGCCGCCACGCTGCTGGGCCGGCAGGACGAGGTGTTGCTGGACCTCGCGCGCTGGCGCGCAGCGTTTCCGGAGAGTTACGAGAAGTGGTCGAAGGAGCGCAGCGGCGGCCGGCCGTCCGCTCAGCCGGCCACGTAGTGCCCCGACTTGCCGCCCTGCTTTTCCAGCAGGCGCACGTCGTTGATGGTCATGCCGCGGTCCACGGCCTTGCACATGTCATAGATGGTGAGCAGCGCAACCTGCACCGCAGTGAGGGCTTCCATCTCGACGCCGGTCGGACCAACCGTTTCCACCGTGGCCGTGCAAACGACGGCGGGCGATGCCGCGCCGCTGGCGGACACGATTTCGAACTCGACTGCCACGCGTGTCAATGCGAGCGGATGGCACAGGGGAATGAGGTCGCTGGTTTTCTTGGCGGCCTGGATGCCGGCGATGCGCGCAATGCCCAGCACATCGCCTTTCTTCGCGGTGCCCGACTCGATGAGCGCCAGCGTGGCCGGCAGCATTTCGATGCGCCCACCCGCCACGGCGACCCGCCGGGTCGCCGCCTTGCCGCCCACATCCACCATGTGCGCCTGGCCTTGTGCGTCGAAGTGCGTCAGCCCGCCCATGGCGACCCTGTAACGCATGCGGAATAATCCATTTACGCCTCGTACATGTTCTTCTAGCATCATACGCACATGATTTCGTGGAAAGAAAGGCTGCGCGCCGGGGGTATCCACTTCGGCGCCAGCGCCCTGGTGGCGGCGCTCGCGGCGCTGCTGGTGTTCGGTCTCTGGTATCCCTACCCGTACCGCGAGATTTCCGGTGGGCGCAACCTGTTCCTGCTGGTGGTGGCGGTGGATGTGATCATCGGCCCCTTGATCACGGTCGCCGTGTTCGACCGGCGCAAGCCCATGCGCGAGTTGCGCCGCGACCTCGCGGTGGTCGTGCTGCTGCAACTGGGGGCGCTGGCGTATGGCCTGTCCAGCGTCGCCATCGCGCGGCCGGTGCACCTGGTGTTCGAGATCGACCGTTTCCGCGTCGTGCATGGCGTGGATGTGCCGGTGGAACTGCTGGGCCGCGAGCCGGCGACTCTCGGCGCCATGCCATGGACGGGGCCGACCTTGCTGGCCGCGCGCCCATTCATGAGCAGCGCCGAAAGCGCCGAGGCGACGATCGCGGCGCTCGGCGGCGTACAGATCGGCGCCCGGCCCGACTTCTGGCAACCTTACGCGGACGCGAAGCCGCGCGTGCTCCAGGCAGCGCGGCCGGTGGCCCAGCTGAAAGCCCGGTTCAGCGCGCGTGCGGGTGACATCGACGCGGCCATCCGGGCCAAGGGCCGCAATCCCGATACGATGGCCTACCTGCCGATGGTGGGCCGCAACGAATTCTGGACCGCGTTCGTCGACCCGGTATCGGCCGACGTGGTGGCCTTCCTGCCGCTGGATCCCTTTTGAACGCAAAGCCCTTGCCCTCACCGAAGTACCGGCCGCGCCTGGCGCGCTGGCTGGCGGGGTGCTGCGCGCTGCTGATGCTGCTGCCCGCGGGCGCGCAGCTGCCCACCCTGGGCGACGGCAGCGAGATGAACAGCGCGACCGAGCGCAAGCTGGGTGAACGCATCGCGCGCGAGCTGTACCGCGATCCCGATTACATCGACGACCCGGTGCTCGACGAGTACGTGCTGGACATCTGGACGCGACTGATGACCGCCGCGCGCGCGCGCGGCGAAATCACGGCCGAACTCGATGGACGATTCGCCTGGCGCGTGCTGCTGGGCAAGGACAGGATCATCAACGCGTTCGCACTACCGGGCGGCTGGATGGGCGTGCAACTGGGCCTGCTCAACGTCACCGCCTCGCGTGACGAGCTGGCCGCCGTGCTCGCGCACGAACTCACCCACGTGACCCAGCGCCATCACTCGCGCCTGATGACGCAGGAGAAAAAACAGCTCCCGTGGCTGGTGGGCGCGATGATCCTGGGCGCGCTCGCGGCCGGCAAGAGCCCGGATGCGGCCAGCGCGCTCATCACCGGCGGCCAGGCGCTGGCGATGCAGAACCAGCTGAACTTCTCGCGCGACATGGAGCGTGAGGCCGACCGCATCGGTTTCGGCGTGATGACACAGGCCGGGTTCGACCCGCAGGGCTTCGTCACCATGTTCGAGAAACTCCAGCAGGCGGCGCGGCTGAACGACAACGGCAACTATCCCTACCTGCGCACCCACCCGATGACCACCGAGCGGATTGCCGAAGCGCAGGCGCGCCAGCAACTCACCGAGCGCGGCGCGGCGCGCTCGCCAGACCTGGTCCACGCACTGATGGCGGGCCGCTCGCGCGTGCTGTCCAATCCGGGCGTCGACAACCTGCGCGCCTACGCTGGTGAAGCCGATGGCTCGCAACTCGCATCGGCCGACCGCGCGCGGCAGGCCGGAGTGTTCTACGCCGCGGCCCTGTCCAACGCCAAGCTGCGGGACCTTGCCGGCGCCCAGCGGCAGGTGGCCCGCCTGGCGGCGTTGGTGGCGGGCGACCCGGCGGCGGCACGTCAGGCCATGCTGCTGTCCGCCGAGATTGCGTTGCTCGGCGGCGACCCGCAACGCGCCGCCAACCTCATCCCGCAGGGGGCGACCGGCCGGCCCGAACTCATCTATTCGTCGCAGGCATTGACGCAAGGCGGCCAGGCAGGGCAGGCCGCCCAGCGGCTGCAGACCTGGGTGGCGCTACACCCGCGCGACGGGCAGGCCTGGCAGTTGCTGAGCAGCGCCTATTCGACGCAAGGCCAGACCCTGCGATCGATTCGCGCCGATGCCGAGGCCCAGGTGGCGCACCTGGACTACAAGGCGGCGATGGACCGGTTCAGGGCCGCGCAGGAACTGGCGCGCCGTGCCGGTGCCGGCGGGGACCACATCGAGGCTTCGATCATCGACACCCGCGCGCGGCAGGTGGAATCACTTCTTCGAGAACAGGCTCTCGAGCGCTGACTCGATCACGACGCCGATCACCGAGTAGATCAGCGAGCCGATCAGCGCGGCCACGAAGCCGGTGACGTGGAAGCCATCCAGCAGCGATGCCGCCGCCCAGAACATGAGGGCGTTGATCACGAACAGGAACAGGCCCAGCGTCACCACCGTGACCGGCAGCGTCAGCAGCACCAGGATGGGCCGCACGATCGTGTTGAGCAGGCCGAGCACGAACGCGGCGATCAACGCGGCGGTGAAGGTCTTGACCTCCACCCCGCTGTAAAGGTACGCAACGAACAGCAGCGCCGCGGCGCTGAGGAGCCATTTGGCAAGGAGCTTGATCATGGCAGGCAAGCATACACCTGCCCCTGGCCCCGCCCCTTGCCGCAGGCCCGCTTACTCCGCGGCCAGCACCAGCATCGCGCCCATGCCTGCCACAGCGCCGGGCAACTCCCAACCGCCCTTGGCGGCCGGCTGGTCCGGCGTGACAGGTTGCATGTCCTGGCCGAACTTCGGTCGCCGCGCGTCGAGCACGTGCGACGCGCCATGCTCGGCGCACAGTTTGGCCGTCAGCTGCACCAGCTGGCCCTTGGCGATCACGGTCGTGACCTCATCGCCCTCGGTGCGCAGCGCAGGCACGACGCTGGCGAACAGCTTCTCCGACCACTTGGCGCGCCAGCTCTCGCGCGCGCTGTGGCTGACCCACTTGCTGATGCGCCGTGTCATGCGCGGCGGGCAGGCCACCAGCACCCAGTGCGTGGTGCCCGACCGGCCGGAGGCCGCACCCACCTTCATCGGGGCGAGTTGTTGCTGCGCAAAATCTGCGTCGTCCATGTAAACGATGATTTTTTCCATGATGAACTCCTTGTGTTGGGATCGGATTTAGGATTGATTCATGCCTTCAGGCCACATGGCCGGCGTGCTTGCCGCCATGGCCGCCTTCGTCGTCACCGCGCGCGTTCACGCGGCGTTGGGTGACCCACCAGCCTGCCGCCAGCACGCCCGCCACGGCCACGCCGTAAGTCAGCCAGCGCAGCGGCGCCTGTTCGTCGAACACGCCATCCAGCAGGGGTTCCTCGACGATCATCCGTGCCGCCGTGAACGCCAGCACGGCAGCGCCGGCCTGGATCACGATGGGGAAGCGCTCGACCAGCTTGAGCACCATGGTGCTGCCGAAGACGACGATGGGCACGCTGACCAGCAGGCCGATGACGACCAGGTCGAACGAGCCGTGCGCCGCGCCGGCGACACCCAGGACGTTGTCCACACCCATCAGTGCGTCGGCGATGACGATGGTCTTCATTGCGCCCCAGAAGGTGCTGGCTACCGGGCCGTCGTGCCCGCCGCTGTCCTGGTCGGCCAGCAGCTTGTAGGCGATCCAGACGAGGCCCAGGCCGCCGACCAGCATCAGGCCGGGGATCTTGAGCAGCCAGACCACGCCGACGGTCATTGCGGAGCGCACGACGATGGCGCCCACGGTTCCCCAGACGATGGCCTTTTTCTGCAGCTGCTGGGGGAGGCTGCGCGCGGCCAATGCAATCACGATGGCGTTATCGCCAGCGAGGACGAGGTCGATGAGGATGATGGCCAGCAGCGCCGACCACCAGGGGGCGGATAAAAACTCCATGACAAAACTCCGGTTGCAAGTCGATCAACAACCGGGAGCCGATGCGGTCAATGGAGCTGTGATGCCGTGAATCACAAGTGCACGTGCAGATGCACGCGCGAACGCCTCGACCGTACCTGCCCCAGGTTACGAATCGAAGGTCTTGCTCGGCATGGAGTCATGCGATATGTGCCCAACAAGCCGGAAGAAATTCTTCGTAATGACGACTTGTCGATACTTGAAGCTCGCGATACCCGTTTCCGGATACCTCCCTGTGCGGCAACAAGCGGGAGCTACTCCCCTTCGTGGCACGATTAGAGCACAAGCCCGGGGTTTTGTGTGTACGTGGGAACCGCAGGGGCGGCGCTATCATGCGTTCCCCCTCGCCCCTTGTCCCATGGCCGCCATCCACATCACCGACATCGAAGCCGCCATCAACTTCTGGCGCGAGAAGAAGCCGTCCCCGGACGGGGTGACCCTGGCGCCCGAGTTGCGGGCCCTGGCTGAGGTGTATGCCCTGCTGATCTATTACCACGAGGACGAAGCCGACGAAAAAGGCTTCCCGCCGGCGGCCTACGAGGCCTGGAAGGCCTGGTACGACACCATGCCGGACACCCCGTGCATCGCGATCTGCTCGACCAGCCAGGGCGATGCCGACTGCAAGGGCTGCGGGCGCACCTTCGAGGAGGTCCAGCGCTGGACCGAGATGAGCCCCGCCCAAAAGCGCCAGACCTGGCGCCGCATCACGCTGGAAGGCGATGCCTGGCGTTTCAACAAGTATTCGGAGCGCGCCGTCGAGGCGCCAGCCGGCGAGGTGGCCGACACGCCGTCGCAAGGCTGAGGCAGGCGAGATGCTCCGGCTGACCCAGGCACCCAACATCGCGATCGCCGCGCTTTGGGTCGATGCCTTGCGCCAGGCCGGCATTGCCGCTTCGATGCAGCGCTATTACCTGGGCGCCGCCGCCGGCGAGTTGCCGCCGGACCAGTGCCTGCCCGAAGTCTGGCTCATGCACGACGAGCAGGAAGCGCAGGCCCGCGCTTTCCTGCGCGAGCTGACGCACCGGCCGCAGCGGCGCTGGGTCTGCGAGTGTGGCGAAACGGTGGAAGGCGGCTTCGAGCAGTGCTGGAACTGCGAGCGCCCGATGCCGGGCGGCTAGACGCTACTTGCGTCCGTACGTGTCGTCGAAGCGGACGATGTCGTCTTCGCCGAGGTAGCTGCCGGACTGGACCTCGATGATTTCCAGCGGCACCTTGCCGGGGTTCGACAGGCGGTGCTTTTGCCCCATCGGGATGTAGGTGCTCTCGTTTTCAGCGAGCAGGAAGGTGTCCTCGCCGCGCGTGACCCTGGCGGTGCCGCACACGACGATCCAGTGCTCGGCGCGGTGGTGGTGCATCTGCAGGCTCAACGAAGCGCCGGGCTTGACCATGATGCGCTTGACCTGGAAGCGGGGGCCGGAGTCGATGCTGTCGTACCAGCCCCAGGGGCGGTGCACCTTGCGTGGCAGCAGCGGTTCGGCGCGCTCACGGGCGGTGAGGCCCGCCACCACGGCCTTGACGTCCTGGCTGGATTCGCGATTCATCACCAGCACTGCATCGGGCGTCTCGACCACCACGGCATCGTCCATGCCGATCACCGCCACCAGCCGGCTGGTGGCATGCACCATGGTGTTGTGGCTGCTGTGCAGCACCGCGTCGCCCTCGGCCGTGTTGCCGGCCGCGTCGTGCGGGCGGGACTGCCACACGGCATCCCAGGCGCCCAGGTCGCTCCAGGCCGCATCGAGTGGAACCATGCGGATGTCGAACTCGCTGCCGGGGCAGTGCTCCATCACCGCGTAGTCGATCGACTCGGACGGGACCTGCGCGAACAGGGCCTTGCCGGGCCGCGCAAAGCCGGCGTCCATCGCGCGTGCATCCCACGCGGCGCGGGTGGCGTCCGCGATGTCGGGGCGGAAGCGCTGCAACGCAGCCAGCCAGGTCGACGCCTTGAGCACGAAGATGCCGCTGTTCCAGTGGTACTCGCCCGAGGCGACGTAGCGCTGCGCGGTCGCGAGGTCGGGCTTCTCGACGAATTCCAGCACCTTGCGCTCACCCTGGTCGGCGGCACTGCGGATGTAGCCGTAGCCGGTTTCAGGGCGCGACGCGGGCACGCCCAGCACCACCACCGAGCCGGTCGCGGCCTGCGCCACTGCGGCCTGCAGGGTGCGTGTCATGGCGGGCACATCGCCGATTCCGTGGTCGGCGGGGCACACGACCAGCACCGGATCGGCCTCGGCCTGCACGGCATGCAACGCCGCCAGCGTGAGCGCCGGCGCTGTGTTGCGGCCGACCGGCTCGAGCACCACGGCGCCGGCCTCCCATTGCATGTCGGCCAGCTGGTCGAGCACCAGGAAGCGGTAGTCCTCGTTGGTGATCACCACCGGCGGCGCGAGTTGCCAGTCGCCTGTGGCCAGGCCCTTGAGGCGCACCAGCGATTCCTGGAACAGCGTGTGCTTGCCGCCCGACGGCGCGAGGAATTGCTTCGGGTGGCCCGAGCGCGACAGCGGCCACAGGCGCGTGCCGCCGCCCCCGGCCATGATGACGGGACAGATCTTGCGGTCTTCGCCGGTGGGCATGCTTGGCTCCTGAAGCTTTCCGGTTTTGTCTTACTTCCAGCGCAAGGGCTCGATGTCGATGCTCTTGCTGCCGTCACCCAGCATCAGCGTACCTTCCTGGATGGTGGCTTGCAATTGCATGCTGCGCTGGGCGAGCGCCGCCAGCGCCTGCGAGGCCGCCACCGGGATGCGGTAGACGCTGAGGTTCTGCAGGCGCGCCACCTTGTTTTCGATGCCGCGCCACCAGATTTCCGCCGCGTGGGCGAAGCAGTAAACGGACACCTTGTCCGACCGGCCGCAGGCCTTGGCCAGCGGCTTGTCCTCGGGCTGCCCGACCTCGATCCACAGCCGGGTCTGGCCGGTGAAATCGCGCAGGTACACGTCCGGGTCATCCGGGTTGGACAGGCCGGCGCCGAAACCCAGCGTCGCGTCGCCGTTGCACTCGGTCTGCACCAGGTGCGCGTTGATCGCCAGCGCGACCAGGCGGATCATCATCCGCTCGTCGGTCTCGCTCGGGTGCCGCGCCAGTGTCAGCGGATGGTCCGCGTAATAGGCGTGGTCGATGTCGGCGATCTGGAGGTTCGCCTTGAAGATGGTGGACTTGAGGGCCAAAGCGTTCAGGCCCGCTTGGCGAGTTCGGCAGCCTTGCCGATGTACGTCGCGGGCGTGAGCGCGAGCAGGCGCTGCTTTTCCGCGTCCGGGATTTGCAGGGAGCGAATCAGCGCGTGCATGTCCTCGGGGCGCACGCGCTTGCCACGCGTGACTTCCTTGAGCTGCTCGTACGCGCCCTGCACGCCATAGCGGCGCATCACGGTCTGGATCGGTTCGGCCAGCACTTCCCAGGCGTTGTCCAGGTCGGCCGCCAGGGCCTCCTGGTTGAGTTCGAGCTTGG
>DATHWV010000235.1:0-12378 GCA_035460205.1 Ramlibacter sp. | reverse complement strand
GACTGGAAGGCCGGCGCCGGGTCGCCGTGCGCGGGTTCGGGTGGCGGGCGCGGGTCGGGCGTGCGCACCACCTGGCGGGGCGCGGCCTCCTGCAACAGCGCTTCATGGGCCTGCACCAGCGGCGCGGAGGCGAACCAGCGGCGCGGCCCTTGCGCGCACAGCAGGTTGCACAGCGAGGCGATCGACATGCCGTGGTGGTGCGCCATGTAGGTTTCCACCACGCTGTGCGTCTGCGTGCGCGGCTGGCGCGAGACGCTGAAGTCCAGCGACTCGTACATGCCGTACTCGCCGCGCCCGCCCATTCGCTCCAGCGTCCGCAGGTTTTCCACGGCTTCGAGCGGCGCGAACATCGCGGCCATCAGGGTCGCATACGGCGCCACCACGCGCTCGGCCGGTGGCGTGCGCCGCAGTGCGAGGCGCGGCACGCCGAAGGGGCCGTACTGGTAGGCCAGCGTGTGGTCCTGCGCAAAGTACGCGGACTCGGACACGCCCCATGGCAGGCCCTGCGCCCGCCCGAAGGCCTGTTGCTCGCGCACGGCCGATTCCGCCGCCACATTGAGCAGGCCCTGCGGCGGCTCGGGCATCAGCAGCGAAGGCATGAGGTACTCGAACATCGAACCCGACCAGGACTTCAGGCCCGGCTTGCCCCCCACGGTGAGGAAGGGCCGGCCCAGTGCCTGCCAGTGGCGGCGCGGCACCTGCCCGGTGCCGATGGCCAGGAAGCTGGTCAGCCGCGCTTCGGACGCGAGCAGGTCGTAGTAGCCCGCATCGAGTTCTGCTTCCTCGACTCGCAGCCCGATGTGGAACAGGTGACGGCGCGAGTTGTACAGCGGCCGGAAGTCCATCGCATCGCACTGCGCCTGGGCGCGCTCCGCAAGCGCGAGCAGTTCGATTCGCAAGGTTTCATCGACCTGGTCGGCCGCGAGGGCGCGGCACGCGCGGCCCACCGTCAGCAGCAGGCACGCGAGATTGCCGCTGTCCACCGTGGACACATAACCCGGCTGCAGCACCGCGAGGCTTTGCGTGTCGTACCAGTTGTACAGATGGCCGTGGAATCGCGCCAGCTTGTCCATGCTGTCCAGTGTTGCCTTGAGCCGTGTCACCACTTCCCAGGCGCCGATCCAGCCGAACTCGCGCGCGCAGCACACCGCCAGCAGGTACAGGCCGATGTTGGTCGGCGAGGTGCGATGGGCGATCGTGGCCTCGGGCACCATCTGCAGGTTGTCGGGCGGCAGGTGGTTGTCCTGCTCGTCCACGCAGCGCTCGAAGAAGCGCCAGGTGTCGCGCGCCAGGTGCTGCAGGTAGTCCTGCTCCGCCTCGTTCAAGGGCAGCGTGACGGAAGGCGCGCGGCTGGCCCACCACGCAGCAACCGGCGCGAGCGCCCACAGCAGGAAGATCAAGGGGCCGGCGACAGGATGGACACTCCAGCGCGCTGCGAGGGCCAGCACAAGGCAAGCGACGGAAACGCCTGCGTATTGCCGCAGGAATGCCGGCAGCTTGCCGCTGGCCTGGGCCTGCGCCTGTTCGGCCGTGGTCCATTCGAGCAGCTTGCGGCGGCTCGCCGCCATGCGCCATGCCGCGCGCACCGCGGCGTCGGCAAACATGCGCGCCATGGCCGCCAGCTGCGTGAACTGCCAGGCCGCTGCCGCCAGCACCTTGCCCAGCTCCGCGATGCCGGTGGTGTAGAAATGCTTCAGCGCAATGCCCCGCCTTGTGGGCACGAGGCCGGCGACGGCGCCCATCAGCGGGCCGGCCAGCAGCGCCGCGCCGACCACCGCGAGGGCCGTCACGAGCGACAGCGCGCCGGTGAACAGCACCCACGCGATCAACAGGAAAGAAGCGGGGATCACCAGCGAGCGGCGCAAGTTGTCGCTCATCTTCCACAGGCCCAATGCGTCGATGCCATTGCCCCCGGCGTGCAGCATCAGCGGCAGCAATTGCCAGTCGCCACGGGTCCAGCGGTGCACGCGCGAATCGGCCACCGCCGTGTGGGAAGGGTGGTCTTCCACCAGTGCAATGTCGCTCACGTAGCCGCAGCGGGCGATCGTGCCTTCCAGCAAGTCGTGGCTGAGCACTGCACCGTCAGGCAAGCGCGCCGCCAGCACTTCGTGCACCGCCTGCACGTTCAGCAGGCCCTTGCCGGTGAAGCTGCCGCGGCCGAACATGTCCTGGTACACGTCCGAGCTGAGGCTGCCGTACGGATCGATGCCACAGCGCCCGGCAAACAGCTGGTGGTATCGCGTGCGGTCCTCGCTGCGCGGGATCGGCGCCACCACGCGCGGCTGCAGGATGCCGTAGCCGCCGGTCACGCGCCGCGCCGCCTTGTCGACGCTCGGTGCGATCAGCGGGTGCGCCGCAACCGACACCAGCTCGCGCAGGGCGCCCGGCGGCAGGCCGGTGTCGCTGTCAAGCGTCACGATGTACTTGATGCCCGGTGCCAGGGCGAGTCCGGGCGCCATCGGCAGGAAGCCGGTGGCATCGCCGGTAGCCAGCAGGCGAACCAGCATCTCCAGCTTGCCGCGCTTGCGCTCCCAGCCCAGCCAGCACTGCTGCGTTTCGCACCAGGTGCGCGGGCGGTGCAACAGGAGGAAGCGAGGTGGCGCGCCATCGGCCGCGGGATAGCTTTGGTTGAGCTCAGCGATGCGCTCGTTCGCTTCGGCCAGCAGCGCGTTGTCGGCCGGGCAGCTGGCCTCGCGAGCGTCGGGCCAGTCGCTGAGCAGCGCGAACTGCGCCTGGGATTCCGAATTGGCCAGCCAGTGCAGCCTCAATCGTTCAGTGAGCCCGTGAATGGAGGCGGGTGAGCTGAGGATGGCCGGAATCACCACCAGCACGCGGTGCTCGGGCGGGATGCCGCCGGGAAAGTCCAGCCGCGGCAGCACATCGATCTTGAGCGATTCGGACAGCAGCCGGTGCAGGAACGAAGCCGCCCCTTCCGACGCCGGCAACAGCAGCAAGGCGAGAGCCACCCATGTCGGCCATGACCACCAGGTCGAGTGATAGGCGCTGCCCAGCAACAGCGCGGCGGTGCCGGCGGCGATGGCGCCCATGTAGGCGCCCAGCCGCCAGCTGCGGCGGGCGCGCGCACCGGTCCGCACGGGAATGCCCAGCTCGGCCGCCAGCGCACTTTGTCCCGGGCCGAACAGGTGCCAGCCCGCGGTCTGCTGCGCAGCGTCGGTGCCGGGCGCCTTCCATGCAGCACGAACCACCGCCTCGGCCACTTCGTGCTCGGTCCGCCCGCTGCGGCGCGCCATGCGCTCCATGGAATAGGTGATCTGCTTGCGCGTCAGTTCGCTCTCGCGGGTGAAGCTGGGCAACTCGCCGAGCAGCTTCAACGGGCGGCTCAGCGGCTGGATCAGGTCCAGCCACTTCACCTGCCCGATCAGGCGCATCGTGGTGATGACATTGCTCACCGTGAGGTTGGACTCCACCTGCGAGACCTGGCTTTCCGTCATCAACGAGTGGCCGTCCGTGCAATGCGCTTCCACCCATGCCACCAGTGGCGGGGATCCGTCGATCTTCTCGGCCGGCAGCCGTTGCCACAGCTGGGTCAGGAAGGAG
Organism: Ramlibacter sp.; assembly: GCA_035460205.1. Taxonomy (GTDB): domain Bacteria; phylum Pseudomonadota; class Gammaproteobacteria; order Burkholderiales; family Burkholderiaceae_C; genus Ramlibacter. The sequence continues at coordinate 8,820 of DATHWV010000235.1, read as the reverse complement.
CGCTCCAGCCCGCGCGCCCGCATCAGCTCGAGCAGCGCATCCAGGTCGGCGGGGGTCAGCGTATCGGCCTCGTCCCAGGCGGCATGAGCCGTTTCGCGCGCGACCTTGCTGAACGCAATGCTGTCGGCGACGCGCCGCAGGTTTTCCAGCAGCACCACGCGCAGCGTGGTCGGCAGCGCCCACAACTCCGACAGGCGCAGCTCGCTCACGTCCTGGTAGGCGTTGAGGAAGGCGGTGAGGATTTCCGGGTTGAGGACACTGTCGGTATGCGCTACGTAGGCCCACGCAATGCCGTAAACACGCGGCAGGCCGAACAGGTGGGGAACGCTGAGCTTGGGCAGCTCGGCGTAGTAGCGCCGCGGCACACCTTCGCGGATCTGCTGGAGCTGCGCTTCGACCAGGTGGAAGTTGTCGAGCAGCCATTCGGCCGCGGGCGTGACGTAGTGCCCGCTTTGGGATTGCAGTGCGACGTAGTCGTAGGCTCGGCGCAGCGCGCGGATGTTGTCTTCGACGCGCGGAAAGAAAGAAGGGCCGCGCGGGCCCTTGCCGTCGCCGGCCACCTCCTGCGCCTGCGCAAGGCTGCGGCCGTGCTGTTCGAAACGCTGCAACCCGAACAACTCCGCCCGGATGGGCGGCTCGGCATGCTGCGCCTGCTGCGTCAGGTAGTGCCGGGCATAGGCTGAAAGCGCTTTAAGTTTGCGGACGGCGGCTGCGCTCACTCCGTCATGCAAGCATGAAGACAGCGAAGAGGCAGGTCGAGACCACGGCTGCGCTGGTCACGATGCGGGGGGCGGCCAGCCCATGCAGGACATCGAGCAGGAAGCGGACCCGCAGGAGTTTCCCGCCCGCCTGCTGGCATGCGTTCATGTGTGAAGACAGTGCCAGGAAGTCGCTGGCGACGAAGTCATCGAAGGATGGCAGCGGAGCCGTTTGGGGTTGGGAAGTGCTCATGTGTTGTTCTCTTGGATGGGGAAGGCGGACCATTCCGCAGGGGAACAACCATCGTAGGAAAACGAGTGCTACCGGCGTATCGGAAAGTGCTGGTAATCGTGTAGGACCTTGCCCACACGACTACTCCACGGTAAACACATTGCAACTCAACCGCGCGGCACCTTGCATGCCGCGCACCTGCTCTACAGCAGCAACGCGTTTACTCTTTTAACATACGCGGCCGGATCTTCGGGCAATCCCCCTTCGGCCAGCAAAGCCTGGTCGAACAGGATGTGGGCCAGGTCGTCGAAGTGTTCGGAGCCCTCCAGCTTCATCACCAGCGGATGAGCTGCGTTGACTTCGAGCACCGGCTTGACGTCCGGCGCCTTCTGCCCGGCCTGCTTGAGCATGCGGGCCAGCTGCATGCTCATGCCGCTGTCGCTCACCACCAGGCACGCCGGCGAATCGACCAGCCGGGACGTCACCCGCACGTCCTGCGCCTTGTCCTTCAGCGCTTCCTTCAGGCGTTCGAGCACCGGCTTGAAGGCTTCGGCGGCCTCCTCGGCGGCCTTCTTCTCGCCCTCGTCCTGCAATTTGCCCAGGTCCACCGCGCCCTTGGCCACGGACTGCAGCGGCGTGTCGTCGAAAGCGTCGAGGAAGTTCAGGGCCCACTCGTCGACCCGGTCGGCCATCAGCAGCACTTCGATGCCCTTTTTGCGGAACACTTCGAGCTGCGGGCTGTTCTTCGCGGCGGCCAGCGTGTCGGCCGTGATGTAGTAGATGGCCTCCTGGCCCTCCTTCATGCGCGCCTTGTAGTCCGCCAGGGACACACTGGGGGTGTCGGTCGTGGTGGAGGCAAAGCGCAGCAGCCTTGCGAGCCGGTCGCGGTTGGCCATGTCCTCGCCCAGGCCTTCCTTGAGCACCGCGCCGAATTCGGCGTAGAACTTCGCGTACTTGCCCTTGTCTTCTTCCGTCGCGGCTTCGTCCTTCTCGGCCTTCGCGATGTCTTCCAGCATGCCCAGCACGCGCTTGGTCGAGCCTTCGCGGATCGCCTTCACGTCGCGGCTTTCCTGCAGCAGTTCGCGGCTGACGTTCAGCGGCAGGTCGGACGAATCGATCACGCCCTTGACGAAGCGCAGGTAGGAAGGCAGCAGGGCCTCGGCCTCGTCCATGATGAACACGCGCTTGACATACAGCTTGATGCCGGCGGCCTTGTCGCGGTTGAACAGGTCGAAAGGCGCATGCGCCGGGACGTACAGCAGCTGCACGTATTCGGTGGAGCCTTCGACCCGGTTGTGCGCCCAGGCCAGCGGCGCTTGATGGTCGTGGCTGATCTGCTTGTAGAACTCCTGGTACTGCTCGGGCGTGATGTCCTTCTTGGCCCGGCTCCACAGAGCGCTGGCCTGGTTGACGGTTTCCCACTCGTCGGTGAGGACCATCTCGCCGCCCTTGTTGTCCTCGCCTTCCTTCCATTCTTCCTTGCGCATGAGGATGGGCAGGGAGATGTGGTCCGAGTACTTGCCGATGATGGACTTCAGCTTCCAGGTGGACAGGTAGTCGGCGGCGTCTTCGCGCAGGTGCAAGGTGACGCTGGTGCCGCGTTCAGGACGGGTGATGGCTTCCACCTCGAAATCGCCGGCGCCGGTGCTGGTCCAGCGCACGCCCTCTTCGGCCTTCAAGCCGGCGCGGCGCGATTCGACGACGATCCGGTCGGCCACGATGAAGCCGGAATAAAAGCCCACGCCGAACTGGCCGATCAACTGGGCATCGGCTTTCTGGTCGCCCGACAGGCGGTTCATGAATTCCTTGGTCCCGCTCTTGGCGATCGTGCCCAGGTTGTCGATGGCTTCCTGCTGTGACAGGCCGATGCCGTTGTCCGTGATGGTCAGGGTGCGTGCCGCCTTGTCGAAGCCGATGCGAACCTCGAGGTTGGGGGTGTCTTCGTAGAGGTCCGCGTTGTTCAGGGCTTCGAAGCGCAGCTTGTCGCAGGCATCCGAGGCGTTGGAGACCAGCTCGCGCAGGAAGATTTCCTGGTTGGAATACAGAGAATGGGTGACCAGGTGCAGCAGCTGCGCCACTTCGGCCTGGAAGGAAAGGGTTTGTTTCTGGCTCATGGATTTCTGGATTGGGGGCGCCGCCCGGCCTTTTCAAGACCGTTTTTGCGGGAGGGAGAAGCATACGCGGATTGGATCTCCGTGAAAAAGTGGACGCCAGGCGTTCTGTGAGGGGTCCGCGGATGAGCAACTCGCCCCGGGCGGCGTGACTGATTGATACATTAGCTCCCCATGAACATTGACCTGTTGCCGTTCTCGGCGTTTGCCCTGGAGTCCTGCGGTGCCGCGGACCCGGCCAGCGGCGAGACGCATACCCTGACGCTGCCGCTGGCCCTGACGCCGGTGCGGGCGGATTTCGAGCCTGCGATGGACGGCATCCTGAGCCTGGGCGCCGACGCCATCGAGTTGCCCGCCTTGCGCGCCGCGGTCCTGCCGGTGGCGCCCCAAACCGTGACGCTCACCTTCCCGGTCTGAGCACCGCGCCCCATAAAAAAAGCGCCCCGAGGGGCGCTTTTCTCTTTCCCGGAGATCTTCGCTGGTGCTTAGACGGGGCCGGCTTCGCCGGCCGAGATCTTGCCCAGGCGGACGGCTTCAGCGGCCTGCGCACGCAGCACCTTGGTGTCGACGCTGGACTTCACCGGGGCGGCAACGCGCGAGCCGGCCGGCTCGGTGCTGCGGGTGGCGGCGACCTTGGACGCTTCGGCCACGACTTCGGCGCGGGTGCGCGAAGACTGGAATTGCGTGTTGTCGACGGTGATGTCGTCGGCGCGGGCGCCGGTGGAAGCGATGGCGGCGAAAGCTGCGATGGCGAGGATGGCTTTGGAGTTCATGATGAGGGACCTTTCAGTGTTGAGGAAGAAATTTTTTGTTCGCGGCAGCCGCTTGCATTTGTTCGTTCAAGCATCAACCGTGAATCAACTTTAGGCGCTGCTATTTAGCTGGTGCTTAGCGTTTGCTTAGCTGGAAATTAGCGTGCTGCCAGCGTGGTGCCGACGACGCGCACCGAGGCGACGTGCGACAGGTATGCGGAGCCGCTGTCTTCAGCGACCATCGCGGCGACCTCGTCGCGATCGGCCACGTATTCGGCCTGCACTTGCGCGCGCGTCTTCGCCGACTGGAAAGACTTCAGCGGGTTGTAGCTGGTGGACCAGGGGTTCACGCCGGCCTTCTTGTATTGCGAGAGTTCGGCTTGCACTTCGGCGCGCGTGCGCGACGACTGGAACTGCGTGTTGTCGACGGTGATGTCGTCGGCCCGCGCGCCGGTGGATGCGATGGCGGCAAAAGCAGCGATGGCGAGGATGGCTTTGGAATTCATGATGGGACCTTTCAGTGAGAGGAAAAACAACCTTGATGCAGCGGTTGCAGCTCGTTGAAAATCTCGAGCACCAACCGTGATCTCACTGTAGGTCCGGGCCTTTAGCTGGCCCTTAGCGTTCGCTTAGCTGCGCGTTAGCGCAAGGAAAGTGTCAGGCGAACTCGACGCGCGCCACGAGGCCGCTGCGGTCCTCGCGATTGCGCAGGGAGATGCGCAGGCCGCAACGTTGCGCGGCCGCCTGCGCGATCGCCAGGCCCAGGCCGCTGCCGCTCACATTGCTGCCCGGCACGCGGAAGAAGCGGTCGAACACGCGCGACATCAATTCGGGCGGGATGCCCGGGCCGGTGTCCACCACTTCGATGGCGCCGCGGCCGCCCGCGTTCACCACCCGCACGTCGACCACGCCGCCTTCAGGCGTGTAGCGCAACGCGTTCTCCAGCAGGTTGTCCAGCACGCTGCGCAGGTCACCCGGCGCGCAGTGCATGGCAGGCGCGGGTTGCCCCGCGGGCAATGGCACCAGGCCCAGGTCGATGCCGCGCTGGTCGGCCAGCGCGATCATCGCGTTGATGCTCTCGTGCACATGCGCATGCAGGTCCACCGAGTCGGTGGCTTCGGCCACCGGCGCTTCCTGGCGCGACAGCTTGAGCAACTGGTCGATCAGGCGCTGCGACCGGCTCACGCCGGCTTCGAGCTGCGCGAAACTTTGCTGGCATGCGCCGGCCGGCAGGTCGGCGCGCACGTTTTCCAGTTGCAACGCCACTGCGGTGATCGGCGTGCGCAGTTCATGCGCTGCATCCTGCACGAAGCGCCGCTGCGTGGCGAATGCGTCGCGCAGGCGTGCCAGCAGCCCGTTGAAGGACATCAGCATGGGCCGCAGCTCCAGCGGAACATGGTCCAGCGACAGTTCGGAGATGGTGTTTTCGTCCTGCCGCGCGGCCTGTTCGCCGATGGCTTGCACCGCACGCGACATCGCGCCCGACACGCCCCACAGGATCAGGATCGCCAGGGGAAGGAGGATGAGCACCGGCGCGAGCGCGAGGCCCGCGCGCTCGGCGGCGAGGTGCGCGCGGAACGTGTCGCTCTGGTAGACCTGCACCACACGGTCGCCGCCGGAGACCTGTTCCGTACAGTACACGCGCCAGGTGGCGTCACCGATGCGCGCGTTGTGGAAGCCACCACCGTCCTTGGCCCGCAGCGGCTGCGTGCCCAGTTGCGGCCAGGACGAATGCTGCAACTGCCCGTCGGCCGAGTACACCTGCACCACGTAGTCGCCCCATTTGTGGATGCGGTCGGCGTTGGTAGGCGGCGGCATCAGCTTGCCCTGCTGCATGGCGATGGACTTGCCCAGCTGCTCCATCTGGTTGTCCATGAACTCCGCCACCATGTGCGTGTAGCTCCAGTACGAGAACGCACACGAAGCGGCGCCCACGATGATGAAGAGCGGCACCAGCCACATCAGGAGGACCCGGCGCAGCGAGCACATGCGGCCCTCGGGAAACACGTTGAAGCGCGATTGGCGGGCCTGTTCGCAGTCGGGCGTGAAGCGCGGCAACTGCGCGGTGGTACTGCCGCTGTGCATCTTCATCATGGCGCGACCTTCTCGCCGGCGCCGGCCGACACGCCCGCTCCGGACGCCGCGATGCGCCACCCCAGGCCGCGCACGTTGCGGATGGTGTCCGCGCCCAGCTTGCGGCGCATGCCGTGGATCAACACGTCCACTGCGTTGCTGCTGACTTCTTCGCCCCAGCCGTAGATCCGGCTTTCGAGCTGGTCTCGCGACAGGATGGCGCCGGGCCGCTCGAGCAGCGCGTGGAGCAACGCGAACTCGCGCGCCGACAGTTGCGAACGCTCGCCTTGCACCAGCACTTCGCGGGTGGTGAGGTCCAGTTGCACGCCGCTGCCGCCGATGACCGAGTGGGCCGCGCCGTCGCGGCGGCGGATCACGGCGCGCATGCGCGCCAGCAGTTCACGGAATTCGTAGGGCTTGACCAGGTAGTCGTCGGCGCCGATGTCCAGCCCGGTGATGCGGTCGTCCACGCCGTCACGGGCCGTGAGCACCAGCACGGGGGTATGGTTGCCCGAGCCGCGCGCCTTGCGCAGGACCTCGATGCCGTCGCGCTTGGGCAGGCCCAGGTCCAGCAGGACGCAGGCGTAGCCACCGTCATCCAGCGCGCTTTGCGCCAGCAGCCCGTCCTTGACCCAGTCGACCGACCAGCCGTTGGCGCCCAGGGCCTGCTTCAGGCTCTGGCCAATCATCTCGTCGTCTTCAACCAGCAGGACGCGCATGGTGATTCCTTATCTGAGGCGCTGGCCCGCATTCCAGCGGGCCTCGCGCCAGGCTTCGTGCAGCCGGATCACACCGGCCACCAGCAGGGCAGACAGGAGCAAGGCCCCGCTGGCCATCCAGGCCGTCATGCCGAACACCCAGGCCACCGCGGCCGCCACGGCGGTGCCGGTGACGCCGATGAACAGGGCCAGTGCCAATGCCAGGCGGTGAAAATGGTGGGTGTGCATGGTGCTTCCTTGGGTGGAATGCCCACAGCTTACGCCCGGATATTTAGCCCGAAATTAGGTGGGGGCATGCCGGCCACGGTCAGCGCGGCTGGGACTCCACCTCGCGGGTCCAGCGCTCCAGCAGGCGCCGCCGCTCGGCCGCCTTGCCGTATTTCTCGAAGTCGTACTTGACCAGCCGCACGTTGTCCAGCGGCGGGATGCGCGGGTCCGGCTTGAAAGTCTTGTTGGCCGGCACCTGCAGGCTGTTGGCCCGCGCGCCGATCTGCTGGCCCTCGGGGCTCATCAGCCAGTCGTAATAGCGCTTGGCGGCCTCGCGGTTGCGCGAGCCCTTGACCAGCGCGATCCCGCCCACTTCGTAGCCGGTGCCCTCGCAGGGCGCGGCCGACTGGACCGGGAACTTGTTGGTCACGCGCTCGTTGTCAAAGCCGAAGATGAAGCTCACGCCGATGGCGACCTCGCCCTTGGCCACGTTGCGGGCCTGGGCCTGGCCGCTGCGCGTGTACTGGGTGACGTTGCGATGCAGCTTCTTGAGGTAGTCGAAGGCCTGGTCCTCGCCCATCAGCTGCACCAGCCCGGCGACGATGGTGTAGCCGGTGCCGCTGGAGCCGGGGTGCGAGGTTTCGATCTCGCCCTTGTAACGGGGGTCGAGCAGGTCTTTCCAGCACTTGGGCGCCGGCAGCTTCTTCTTCCTGAGCACGTCCTCGTTCCAGCCGAAGCCGATTGCGCTGGTGTAGAAGCCGCCCACGAAGTTCTGGCTCATGGCGTACTGGCGCACGGACCAGCCGTGCAGGTCGGCCAGGTAGTCGGGCCGGTAAGCGTCGAGCAGGCCCACTTCGGCCGCCTGGTAGTACGGGTCGCCCGTGCCGCCCCACCAGATGTCGGTCTTGGGGTTGGCCGCCTCGGCGCGCAGTTGCGCCTGCGCCTCGCCGGTGGGCTTGTGCGACTGGTTCACGCGGATCCCGGTGGCGCGCGTGAATTCCTTCGCCGCCAGTTCGCACCAGGGTTGGTCGGTGCTGCAGATCGCGTTGACGGTGGCCGTCTGTGCGGACGCACCCACCGCGAAACACCCCACCAGCACCGTCATCAAAGTGTTCTTCATGATTCAGCCTTAATTCAATACCGGACGCAGAGGACGCAAAGGTTACGCAAAGGACGCAAAAGAACAGCCAAAAAAATTCAAAAGGATTTTCATTTGGTATTCCTTTTGCGTCCTTTGCGTTCTTTTGCGCCCTTTGCGTCCGGTCAAGTCCGCTTTCAAAACCGCTCGTTCGCCGAAAGATAGCGCCATTGTCCAACGGGAAGCTGCCCCAGCACCACCTGGCCGATGCGGATGCGCTTCAGGCCCACCACCTTCAGGCCCACCTGTTCGCACATCCGGCGGATCTGCCGCTTCTTGCCTTCGGTAAGCACGAAGCGCAGCTGCTCCGGGTTCTGCCAATCCACCTGCGCGCGCTTGAGCGCCTGCCCGTCCAGCGACAGGCCGTGGCGCAGGCGCGCCAGCTGCGCCGGCGGGAAGGCGCGCTGCACGTCGGTGGCCACGTCGCCCTGCGGCGTGGCGTAGGTCACGCGCACCAGGTATTCCTTTTCCATGCCGCTGTCCTCGCCGATCAACTGGCGCGCGACACGGCCATCCTGCGTCAACACCAGCAGGCCGATCGAATCGATGTCCAGCCGCCCTGCCGGCGCGAGGCCGCGCAGCTGCTGCGATGCGAAGCGAACTTTCGATCCATCACCCTTCCAGTGGTTGCGCTCCTGCACCAGCACGACCGCCGGCTCATGGCCGTCCTCGGCCTGGCCGCTCACATAGCCCATGGGCTTGTTCAGGAGGATCGTGACCTGCTGCTCTTGCTGGCCGCGGGCCTTGGGGTCGACTTCGATGCGCGCGTCCTGCGCCACCTGCAGTCCCATCGGCGCCACGGCGCCGTTCACGCGCACCCAGCCGCGCGAAATCCAGTCGTCGGCCTCGCGGCGGGAGCACATGCCGAGTTCGGCCATGCGTTTGTTCAA
>DATHWV010000234.1:0-2194 GCA_035460205.1 Ramlibacter sp. | reverse complement strand
GGGTCTTCCTGCAAGGCACCGGTCAGGCGCGTCGCGATCCAGCCCGGCGCGATCGCGTTGACGCGGATGCCGTCGGCCGCATACGCAATCGCCAGCGACTTGGTCAACTGCGCCACGCCGCCCTTGCTGGCCGAATAGCCGGGGACCAGGCCGCCGCCGAAGAAACTCAGCATCGACGCGGTGTTCACGATGCTGCCGCCGCTGGCACGCAACTTGTCTCGCGCTGCGGCGCAAGTGCGCATCGTGCCGTTGAGGTTGATGTCGACCACCTGAGCGAAGACGGCGGGGTCGAGTTCGTCACCGCGCCGCAGGATGCCGGCGCAGTTCACCAGCACGTGGACGGCGGGCAAGGCGTCGATACATTGGCGCACGGCCGTGTCATCGCGGACGTCCAGCTGCTGGCACTGCGCGCCTTGCAGTTGGGTGTCCCCAGCGGCCGTTGCAACATCGGCCTCCGTGGCGCCCGTCACGATGACCCCTGCGCCGTGCTGCAGGAACGCAGCGGCAATGCCCGCGCCTATGCCGGACGTGCCACCGACGACCACCACCTGGCGGCCGCGAAACAGTGCCGCATCGAATGTCTTTGCTGTCATGACTGTCCTTGCGCCTTCATGGCTTTTTGAACGTCGCCGGCGCGAGGAATCGGCTCTACCGCCCCGTACCCTTGCGTGGAGAGTGCCGCCGCCGTTGCTGCGTAGCGTGCTGCCGCTTCCAGAGCGTCACCCGCCACCAGCCGCGCGACAAACGCGCCGCCGAACGTGTCGCCTGCACCGGTGGCGTCTACCGGCCTGCAGGGATGCGCCGGAATGCGCAGGCGCTGCGTTCCGTTCGCGACCAGTGCACCTTGCTCGCCCAGTTTGAGCGCCACGACCTTCGCCCCAAGCGCCAGGCAATGGTCCACCAGTGCGTCGGGATCGGACAAGCCGGTGATCGCCGTGATGTCGTCGAGGCTGGGCAGGCAGATATCGCAGCGCCGCATGACGTCGGTCATGACTTGCCGCGCACGCTCCAGCGGCCAGAGCTTGAGCCGCAGGTTGGTATCGAATGACACCTGCACACCGGCCTTGCGCGCGACATCGATGGCTTCGAGGCAGGTGTCGCTCGCCGACGCAGAGATCGCGAGGCTGATGCCCGACAAGTGCAATACCTTCGCCGCGGCGATCGCCTCGCGTGGCAGCGAGGCCGGCGTCATACGGCTGGCCGCGGAGCCACTGCGCATGAAACTGAACTGGTGGCCGCCCGGCCCATGCGTGACGAAATAGACCGCTGTGTACGCCGCTGCGTCAGTGCGCACATGCGACTGGTCCACGCCTTCGCGTTCCCACAGCTCGCGCAGCATGCGGCCATGCGAGTCGTCCCCCAGCGCAGAGATATAGCCGACCGAAGCACCTTGCCGCGCTGCCGCGATCGCGAAGTTGGACGTGTCCCCGCCAAACCCCTGCAGGTACTGGCGCCCGCCACCTTCCCCGGTCTGGTTGAACTCGACCATGGGCTCACCCAGGGCCAGGATGTCGATGGCAGCCACCCGGGTGGCTCTTCAGTACGTGCCGGGGTAAGCGCCGCCGTCGGTCAGGATGTTCTGGCCGGTGATATAGCTGGCATGCTGGCTGCACAGGAAGGCACAGGCGGCGCCGAACTCTTCCGGCGTGCCGAAGCGGCGGGCCGGGATGGTGCCGCGGCGCGCGTCCATCACGGCTTCGATCGGCTGGCCGGTCTTCTGCGCCGCGCCGGCCATCGTGCCCTTGAGCCGGTCGGTGTCGAAAGCGCCCGGCAACAGGTTGTTGATGGTCACGTTGGCCGAAGCGAGCTTGGACGTGCGAGCCACGCCCGCGACGAACCCGGTCAAGCCGCTGCGCGCGCCGTTGGACAGGCCCAGGATGTCGATGGGCGCCTTCACCGCGCTGGAGGTGATGTTCACGATGCGGCCAAAGCCGCGCGCGGCCATGCCGTCCGCGGTCGCCTTGATGAGTTCAATTGGCGTGAGCATGTTGGCGTCCACCGCCTTGATCCATGCTTCGCGGTCCCAACTGCGGAAATCGCCGGGCGGGGGGCCGCCCGCATTGGTGATGACGATGTCGAATTCGGCGCGCTTCTCGAACACCTTGGCCCGGCCTTCGACGGTGGTGATGTCGGCCGCAACGTGATGGACGGCCGTGTCGGTGGGACGCAGCGGATCATCCAGCAGCTTTTGCAC
>DATHWV010000233.1:0-11184 GCA_035460205.1 Ramlibacter sp. | reverse complement strand
CCGCATGGTGCCGAGCGCATTCGGCTACCGGGAACTCAGCGGCAACCCCGCCAATTTGAAGAGCGCGCAGCACTGCCGCGCCGAGGTCTACCTGAAGGGCTACGGCTGGGTGGCCATGGACCCGGCCGACGTGGGCAAGGTAATGCGCCTGGAAACAGCGGAGTGGATCAAGACCACCGTAAACCCGGTGGTGGCGCCCGTCAACAAGGCGTTGTTCGGCGGCTGGGAAGGCAACTGGCTGGCGTTCAACCAGGCGCATGACGTCGCGCTGCCGGGCGCGAAGGCCGGCAAGCTGGGCTTCTTCATGTACCCCACGGCCGAAGACGCCAAGGGCCGTTTCGACTCGCTGGACCCGGACAACTTCAAGTACACGATCACCGGGCGCGAGATCAAGGCCTGAGCTTCACTTGAGCCAAGCGCCCACGCCCTACTGGCTGTACCTGCTGGAGTGCGACGGCGGCGTGTACTACGCGGGCATCGCCATCGACGTGGAGCAACGCTTCTTCCAGCACCTGTTCGGGCTGGGTGCGAAGTTCACGCGCGCGCGGCCGCCGATACGTGTGCTCGCCGCGCGCGAGTACGCGAGCAAGGGCGATGCGCTGCGGGCCGAGTTCCAGTTGAAAGCGTTGCCGCGGGCAGGGAAGCTGGGGTTCTTTCAGGCGAAGTGATCGAACGACGCGTAGCGCCGCTGGATCAATTGCCCTTTCGCATCGGCCAGGCGCAACCCGGCCTCCGCTTCGATGCCGCCGATGCGCGTGACCGGCGTGGCAGCCTGCCGCGCAGCAGCTTGCACCGCATCGCGCACTGACACGGGCGCGGTGAAGACCAGTTCGTAATCGTCGCCGCCGGCCAGCACATACTCCAGCCGCAGTTCGTCATCGATGGCCTTGTGCATCGAAGCCGTCATCACACGGCGTGCGGCATCCGTGTCGATGCGGGCCCCGACACCCGAGCGCCGCAGGATGTGAGAGAGGTCGCCCAGCAGCCCGTCGCTGACATCAATGGCCGAGGTCGCAATGCCGCGCAAAGCTTGCCCCAGCGCCACGCGCGGCGTCGGCTGCTCCATGCGCACGCGCGCCGCTTCGAAAACTTCCGCAGGCAACGACAGCGTGCCGCGAAACGCCTCCAGCGCCAGCCGCGCTTCGCCCACAGTCCCGCTCACATAGATGTCGTCGCCGGCTTTCGCGCCGGAGCGCAACAGGGCCTGGCCTTGCGGCACCTCGCCAAACACGGTGATGCAGATGTTCAAGGGGCCGCGCGTGGTGTCGCCGCCGACCAGCTCGCATTCATGCTCGTCGGCCAGGGCCAGCAGTCCGCGTGAAAAAGGCTCCAGCCAAGATTCATCCGCCGTCTGCATCGACAGCGCCAGTGTGAAAGCCAGCGGCTTCGCGCCGCAGGCGGCGAGGTCACTCAGGTTCACGGCCAGTGCCTTGTGGCCCAGGCGCGCCGGGTCGACGGTGGACAGGAAATGCCGGCCTTCCACCAGCATGTCGGAGGACACGGCCAGTTGCATGCCCGGCGCGGGCGCGAGCAGTGCGCAGTCGTCGCCAATGCCCAGCACGTTGCGCCGGACGGGACGTTTGAAATAGCGGTCGATCAGGTCGAATTCACCCATGGGATGAATTGTCGCCTCGAAACTCAGGGCGTTCCGCGGAACCTTTCGGCGCCTTGCCGCACGACCTCGGCCAGCAGGCGCTCACGCACCTGCTTCTCGCGCAGCCAGCGCGCGTCGTTGGTGCCCAGCTAGGCGTCCTCGCCGAGCAGCTGAACCCCGTAGCCGGCGCCCAGCCGGCGCGCATGGTCACCGATCTGGCGCAATGTCATCGTGATGTGGTCGCGCAGGGGCATGTGCTGGCCGGTGACCGGGTCCACGTACACCGCCTCCAGCCCGAAGCGGCAGGCCTGGAAGCGGTTGTAGGTATAGACCATGTAATCGTCTTCCTGCGGCATGAAAGGCTGCTCGTGCAGGAACCACGACGCCAGCGATTGCACGAAGCCGGCCAGCGCGGCGGCGCGCTGCACGGTGAGCGGCGTGTCGAACACCCGGATCTCGATCGTTCCGTATTCGGGCTTGGGCCGGATGTCCCAGTAGAAATCCTTCATGCTCTTCACCACCCCGGTGCGGGTGGTCTTGGCGAAGAACTTGCCAAAGTCATCCCAGCTCAGGGTGAAAGGTGCGCGGCCCGACATGGGAAAGGCAAACACGGAGTTCAGCCGTGCCGAGTCGAATTGCGTGTCCTGCCCCTGCACGAAAGGTGACGACGCCGACAGCGCAATGAAGTGCGGGATGTAGCGGGACATGCGGTGCAGCATCAGCAACGCCGAGTCGGCGTCGGGGCAGCCCACGTGGACATGCTGGCCGAAGATGGTGAACTGCTTGGACAGGTAGCCGTACAGCTCCGACAGTTCGCGAAAGCGCGGCTTGTCGTAGATGCGGCGCTCATGCCACTGCTGGAAAGGGTGGGTGCCGCCGCCGACGATGGCGATGTTCAGCTTGTCGGCGCACTTCACCAGCGCGTCGCGGATCTCGGACAGCTCCGAGAGCACCTGGTCGGAAGACTGGCACACGCCGGTGGAGATCTCGATCATGCTCGAGGTCATCTCCGGCACCACCGCGCCGGGCAGCTTGAACTTCGACATCAGCCGCAGCATTTCGTCGGAGTAGGGCGCCAAGTCGTAGTCGTGCGTGTTGACGAGTTGCAGTTCCAGCTCGACGCCCAGCGACAGCGCGTCGGATTTCTGGAACGTTTCGAGCGGTGGAACGGGCGCAGGCGCAACGCCCGCCGAGTGGAACGGGGCCCTATCCACGGACTTCTCCCGGTTGCATGCCCGCCGCGCCTTCGGACGACAACGGGTTGGAGCTTTCGCCCGAGCGGTAGATGGCCACCGTGGCGAGGATCGCGCCCAGCACCTCCATCAGCAGGATGGCGGGCAGCGCGATGCTGGCAATGCGCGGGCCGAGCGTCAACGACGAAGTCATGAACTGCTGCACCAGCAGCAACGCCACCGACGACATGGGCGCCATCGCGCAGCCGGTCCAGAAGGCCTGCCGCCAGCTGGTGCCGGTGCCCCAGTTCGCGACGCCGACACCCAGCACCTTGGCCGCCATGCGGGCCAGCACGAGCGCCGCCACCAGGCCGACCACGGCGGGGTTCCACGGCGCCTGCGCGGCGATCACCGAGACGAGCACAAAGGTGAGCATGGTGAGCAGCGACGCCGCGGTGCCGAGCTGGCGCGGCCAGGCCCAGGGCCGCGGGTTGAGCTGCTTGACGATCATCCCGCCCAACAGCGCGGCCAGCGGCGCGGAGCCGCCAAAGTGGGCCGCCAGCGCGGTGGCCGCCGCGATCAGCGCGATCAGCATCATGGACGTGTTCTCGCTGGTCGGGCTCATCACCCGCAGCGCCATCCGCAGCGCCAGCGCCAGCACCGCGCCAACGATGAACGAGACACCCAGCACCACCGCCACCGGGTAGAACGCCTCGCCCAGGTCGGTTTGCGGCCGGTGCATCACGCCGGCCCGCGCGCTGACCAGCGTCAGCGCGTAGAGCGCGCTCAGTGTGGACAGCACCATGGCGCGCTCGGTCACCGGGCCGGAGGCGCGCGTGTCCATCATCACGCGGCTGAGCACGGCGGGCGACGCGACCATCGCGATCAGGCCGATGGCTTCGGCCACGGTGGACTGCACACCCATCCAGCGCAGCGCGTAATAGACACCGACGGCTGTGAGCAGGGACTCCAGCAGGCTTTGCAGCAGCACCATCGGGTTGTGGCGGAACCAGCGCAGCGCAATGCGCGCGCCGGACTCGAACAGCACGACGGAAACACCCAGTTCCAGCAGGAACAGGCCGATGCCCTGCATCGGCCAGCCGCCGCCGGAAAAGCCGGCCAGGCCGGCCAGCGCGCCGGTCATGGAATAGCCGACAACCTTGGGCAGGCCGGTGTGGCGTTGGAGCAGGTGGCCCGCTGCCGCAGCCACGGCCAGCAGGATGGACCACTGCACCGTGGGCAGGCCGGCCGAAGGCTTGAGCCACTCGGCCCAGATGGCCATGATTTCGTTCATAGGTTCTCCCGCGCAGACTTTAGCCCTGCCTCAGCAGTACGCCTGTAGGACCGCAGCGGGTTTTTGTGACTGAACGTCAGTGCAGGACGCGGGTGTTGCCGTCGTCCAGGATGAAGAGGGGAATCTCCACGTCGAAGCGCTCCCCATCTTCGGCCACGCAGAAGTAGGTGCCATGCATGGTCCCGTTGGGCGTACGCAGGCGGCAGCCACTGGTGTACTGGAAAGCTTCCTTGGGCTTGAGCAGCGGCTGGTGGCCCACCACGCCCAGCCCTTTCACCTCTTCGATCTCGCCGGCCGCGTTGGCGATGACCCAGTGGCGCGAGATCAGCTGCGCCGGCACTTCGCCCACGTTGGTGATGGTGATGGTGTACGCAAAGCTGTAGAGGTCCTGGCCCGGCGCCGATTGCTCGGGCAGGTACTGGGGCTCGACTTCCACGCGAAACTGGTACTTGGCCATGCGGGGATCGTACCTTGCTTCGGGCCACCTTCGGCCCCTTGCCATGCCCGCCTTTTGCGATTTGCGAGAATCGGGGCATGAGCACCACCCACCGCATCGCCCCGTCCATCCTGTCGGCCGATTTCGCCCGCCTCGGCGACGAAGTGAAGAGCGTCATCGCCGCGGGGGCGGACTGGATTCACTTCGACGTGATGGACAACCATTACGTGCCCAACCTCACATTCGGGCCGATGATCTGCTCGGCGCTCAAGCCGCATTCGGTGACCGCGGCCGGCAAGGCAGTGCCCATCGACGTGCACCTGATGGTGCAGCCGGTGGATGCCCTGGCCGAAGCGTTTGCAAAAGCCGGCGCCGACTACATCAGCTTCCACCCGGACGCGTCGGCGCACGTGCACCGCAGCGTGCAGGCGATCAAGGCCGCAGGCTGCAAGCCGGGCCTGGTGTTCAACCCCGCCGCGCCACTCGACGTGCTGGACTGGATGATCGAGGAGATCGACCTCATCCTCATCATGAGCGTCAATCCGGGCTTCGGAGGCCAGGGCTTCATCGATTCGGCGCTGCGCAAGATTGAAGACGCCCGCAAGCGCATTGATGCCTGCGGCAAGGACATCCGCCTCGAAGTCGATGGCGGCATCAAGACCGACAACATCGCGCGTGTGGCGGCCGCGGGCGCAGACACCTTCGTCGCGGGCAGCGCGATCTTCGGCAAGCCCGATTACAAGGGCGTGATCGACGCGATGCGCGTCGCCCTCAAGGGCTGAATTTCCGGATCGGGTCCGCGCCCTCGCGGACTTTCTCGTAGACCTGGTCCAGCACCGGGCCCTTGTCGGTGTCAACGACGCCGCGCTCGATGTCTTCGTGCGCGGCCTGCCCGACCCTCCGGGCGGATTCCTCGCCTGCCGCCTGGCTGTCCGACGACTCGTCGCGTTCGTGCGGCATCCGCGGGGCGGGTTGCCGCTTTCGGCTGCGTATCCTGTTCTGCATGGCGGAACCTCTCTTCACGTGGATTCCCCATGCTGCGGCGCCTTCGCGGCCTCAGCGGTAGGACGCCCCGGGGCGCGGCTGTAGGAGCCTGTCGGGACGATGCAGGTGGATGTCGGCGGCGTCCTACCGCAACATGGCGCTGCCGCCGACAAACGCGCCCGCCTGCCAACTACGGGGTTTCGCGCATGAGCTTGCCATGCTGCAAGGGTCGATGTGACAAGCCCGTCAACGCTTGGGAGAAGGCCATGGATCTGTTCACCGCAATGCCTGATTGGCTCGCGTGGTGCGCCGCTGGTGCAGCAGGCGCTTTTGCGCTGGCCGCAGTGGCGCGGGTTCTCAACGCCGCTTTCGAACTGGACGCGAGCTGAAGCCTCGCACGCGCCGGCGTTGCGCCTGTGGCGCGCGCGCCTGTGCCTCGAACAACAACAGAACGCCACAGGAGTGAACATGTCCAAGCAGGATGCCCAGCGCAAGTCCAAGGCCGGCGAAGGCGCGGCCGCCAAGCAAAAGCAGCTGGAGTCGTTCAGCCAGGGGCCGGAGAGCCTGCTCACCACCAACCAGGGCGTGGTGATTCCCGACAACCACAACTCGCTGCGCGCAGGAATCCGCGGGCCCTCGCTGCTGGAAGACTTCATCCTGCGCGAGAAGATCACCCACTTCGACCATGAACGCATCCCCGAGCGGGTGGTGCACGCGCGCGGCGCCGGCGCACACGGCTACTTCGAGTTGACCAAGTCGCTGGTGGAATACACGCGCGCCGACTTCCTGCAGGAGACCGGCACCCGCACACCCGTGTTCGTGCGCTTTTCCACCGTCGCAGGTTCGCGCGGTTCGGCCGACACGGTGCGCGACGTGCGCGGGTTTGCCGTGAAGTTCTATACCCGCGAAGGCAACTACGACCTGGTGGGCAACAACATGCCGGTGTTCTTCGTGCAGGACGCAATGAAGTTCCCGGACCTGATCCACGCCGTCAAGCCCGAGCCGCACAACGAGATGCCGCAGGCCGCGAGTGCGCACGACACGTTCTGGGATTTCGCGTCGCTGATGCCCGAGACCACGCACATGCTGATGTGGGCCATGTCGGACCGCGCCATCCCGCGCAGCTTTCGCATGATGGAGGGCTTCGGCGTCCACACCTTTCGCTTCATCAATGCCAAGGGTGTTTCGCACTTCGTCAAGTTCCACTGGAAGCCCAAACTCGGCAAGCACGCGCTGGTCTGGGACGAGGCGCAGAAGATTGCCGGCAAGGACGCGGACTTCCATCGTCGCGACTTGTGGGAAGCCATCGCGCAGGGCAACTTCCCGGAATGGGAACTGGGCGTGCAACTGGTGACCGAGACCAAGGCGAAGAGCCTGGGCTTCGACCTGCTGGATGCGACCAAGCTGATTCCAGAGGAAATGGTGCCGGTGCAGATCGTCGGCCGGATGGTGCTCAATCGCAACCCCGACAACTTCTTCGCCGAGACCGAGCAGGTGGCTTTCCATCCGGGCCATGTCGTGCCCGGCATCGACTTCAGCAACGACCCGCTGTTGCAAGGGCGCCTGTTCTCGTACACCGACACGCAGCTGTCGCGCCTGGGTGGCCCCAACTTCCACGAACTGCCGATCAACAAGGGCGTATGCCCGTTCCACAATTTCCAGCGCGACGGCATGCATCGCATGCTGGTGGGCAAGGGGCAGGTGGCTTACGAGCCGAACTCGCTGGCCACTGGTTCGGAGTTCCGCGTGGACGGCGGGCAGCAGGGCTTCCAGAGCTTCGACGAGGAACTGGATTCGCCCAAGATCCGCCGGCGCAGCCCGAGTTTCGATGACCACTTCAGCCATGCCACGCTGTTCTGGAACAGCCAGAGCGCGGCCGAGAAGGACCACATCGTCGCGGCCTTCCAGTTCGAACTGTCGAAGGTGGAAGTGCCGGCCGTTCGCCAGCGCGTGGTGGACAACCTTGCCCATGTGGACCCGAAACTCGCGCGCAAGGTGGCCGAGCCGCTGGGCATCGCGCTGCCGGACGCCAAGGCCGCGGCCGGCCGCGCCGGCTTTCGCGATGTGCGCGGCAAGCTGCCGATCGAGGCCTCGCCTGCATTGAGCATGGAGATCGCGCCCAACGGCAATGGCAACGGTCATGCCATCGCCACGCGCAAGGTGGCGGTGCTGGTTTCAGACGGGGTGGAGGTGGGCGCGCTCAAGGCCATCCAGAATGTGCTGCACGCCGCGGGCGCGACCACCAAGGTCATCGCGGCGCGCCTGGGCTTCGTCTCCACGTCCTCCGGGCAGCAGCTGCCCGTGGACCACACGTTCACCAACATGCCTTCGGTGATGTTCGATGCCGTGCTGGTGCCGGCCGGTGCGGCCAGCGCCCAGGCGCTGGTGCAGAACGGCGAGGCGGTGCACTTCGTGCTCGAAGCCTACAAGCATTGCAAGGCCATCTGCGTGATCGGTGAAGGCGTGCAATTGCTTGCCTCGCTGGGATTCGGCGCCGAAGGCGGCCCGGCCGTCCCGGGTGTGGTGGTCGGCAAGAACGACCCGGCCGGCCGGCCGCAGATGGCGCAGGACTTCGCCACGGCGATCGGCAAGCATCGTCACTGGACACGACCCAACGTGGATGCCGTGCCGGCCTGATAATGGCTGAGGCATGACCCTCCCGCACAGCACGACCCAGAACCACCTTCTCGCCGCGTTCCCCGCAGCTGAATACGAGCGCGTGGCCCCGTTCCTCGAACTGGTGCCGATGCCGCTGGGTGAAGTACTTTGCGAATCGGGCGGCCAGCTGACCCACGTCTACTTCCCGACCACCTCGATCGTCTCGCTGCTGTATGTCCTGGAAGACGGCGCGTCGGCGGAGATTGCGGTCGTGGGCAACGAGGGCATCCTGGGCATCTCGCTGTTCATGGGCGGCGACACCACGCCCAGCCGCGCGGTGGTTCGCAGCGCCGGACATGGCTACCGCCTGAAGGCGCACCTCCTGCAGCAGGAATTCAGCCGCGCCGGCCCGGTGCTGCGCCTGTTGCTGCGCTACACGCAGGCGCTGATCACGCAGATGACGCAGACGGCCGTGTGCAACCGGCACCACTCGGTGGAGCAGCAGCTGTGCCGCGCACTGCTCCTGAGCCTCGACCGCCTCTCGGGCAATTCACTCACGATGACACAGGAACTCATCGCCAACATGCTGGGGGTGCGGCGCGAGGGCGTGA
Organism: Ramlibacter sp.; assembly: GCA_035460205.1. Lineage (GTDB taxonomy): Bacteria > Pseudomonadota > Gammaproteobacteria > Burkholderiales > Burkholderiaceae_C > Ramlibacter. The sequence goes on along the minus strand of DATHWV010000233.1, from coordinate 2,495 downwards.
CCGAGGCCGCCGGCAACCTGCAGCGCGCCGGGCTGATCCGCTACAGCCGCGGCCACATCGACGTGCTGGACCGCCCGGGCCTGGAAAAAGCCGTGTGCGAGTGCTATGGCGTGGTGAAAGTCGAATTCGACCGGCTGCTCTCCGACATTCCCCGCGGCGACCCGTACCGCCCGCTGAAATCCGTCGCGCGCTGATTTCCGGCGCTATGTTCCCTGCCGCACAGACCGGCGCGCACGTGGACCCTAGTGTCGGCTCATGTTTGAAGCCAGCAACAAGACCACCCTCCACGACATCGCGCTGCTCAAGACCGGGGCGCTGCAAAACGCGATCCTGACCAGCGCGAGTTTCTCGATCATCGCAACCGACGAGACAGGCATCATCCAGCTGTTCAACGTCGGCGCGGAACGGATGCTGGGCTACACCGCCGCCGAGGTCGTCAACCGGATCAGCCCCAGCGACATTCACGACCCGCAGGAAGTCATGGCCCGTGCCGAGGCCCTCTCGCACGAACTCGGCACCACCATCGCGCCGGGCTTCGAGGCCCTGGCGTTCAAGGCGTCGCGCGACATCGAGGACATCTACGAGCTGACCTACATTTGCAAGGACGGCAGTCGCTTCCCGGCCATCGTATCGATCACGGCGCTGCGCGATGACCACGAGGCCCTGATCGGCTACCTGCTGATCGGTGCTGACAACTCGGTGCGCAAGCGCGTCGAGTCGGAGCTGAAGGAAGCGATGGCGCTGGCGGAAAACGCCAACCGCGCCAAGTCGGACTTTCTCTCCAGCATGAGCCACGAGCTGCGCACGCCGCTCAACGCGATCCTGGGCTTCGCGCAGTTGCTGGACTCCGGCGCGCCCACGCCCACGCCGGCCCAGAAGCGCAGCATCGAGCAGATCCTCAAGGCCGGCTGGTACCTGCTGGAACTGATAAACGAAATCCTGGACCTCGCGCTGATCGAATCGGGCAAGCTGTCGATGTCGAAAGAGCCGGTCTCGCTGGCCGAGGTCATGGTGGAGTGTCGCGCGATGGTCGAGCCGCAGGCGCGGCAGCGCGGGCTGGGCATGACCTTCCCCCGCTTCGACGTCCCGTGCTTCATCCATGCCGACCGCACGCGGGTCAAGCAGGTGCTGATCAACCTGCTGTTCAACGCCGTCAAGTACAACCGGCCCCAGGGCTCGGTCTCGGTCGAATGCCGGCCGGGCCAGGCCGACTCGATCCGCATCTGCGTGCACGACACCGGCGTCGGCCTGTCGCCCGAGCAGCTCGGCCAGTTGTTCCAGCCCTTCAACCGGCTCGGCCAGGAAGCGGGCGTCGAGCAGGGCACCGGCATCGGCCTGGTCATGACCAAGCGGCTGGTGGAGCTCATGGGTGGGCGCATCGGCGCGACCAGTGCGGTGGGCGTAGGCAGCTGCTTCTGGGTCGAATTCGAACTGGCCACCGCGCCGCAACTCCTGCAACTGGACCTGGATCACTCCGCCCCGATTCGCCAGGCCCCGGACGGCTCGGCCCTGCGCACCTTGCTCTACGTCGAGGACAACCCGGCGAACCTGGAACTGGTGGAGCAGTTGGTGGCCCGGCGGCGCGACCTGCGGCTGCTCAGCGCGTCGGAAGGAAACCTGGGGATCGAGTACGCACGCGCCTGCCTGCCGGAGGTAATCCTGATGGACATCAACCTGCCGGGTCTCAGCGGCATCGAAGCCATGAAAATCCTGCGGGCCGACCCGTCGACGGCGCACATCCCGATCATCGCGCTGAGCGCCAACGCGATCCCGCGCGACATCGAGAAGGGCCTGGAAGCGGGCTTCTTCGACTACATCACCAAGCCCATCAAGGTGGCGCGGTTCATGGAGGCGCTTGACGCGGCGCTGGTGCACGCCAGGGAGCACACCCCGGGGCACGCGGGACTCGCGGCGTTGCAATGAAAATCAGTGACCCGGAAATCCTGGCGGCGAAGATCCTCATCGTTGACGACCAGCCGGCGAACATCGACCTGCTGGACCAGATGCTGCGCGAGGCGGGCTATACAAGTGTCAGCTCCACCACCCAGCCGCAGCAGGTCTTTGCGCTGCACCGCGCGAACGCCTATGACCTGATCCTGCTGGACCTGCAGATGCCGGGCATGGACGGTTTCCAGGTCATCGAAGGCCTGAAGGCCAACGACCGCGACGCGTGGCTACCCGTCCTGGTCATCACCGCACAACCGGGCCACAAGCTCAGCGCCTTGCGCGCGGGCGCGAGGGACTTCGTGAGCAAGCCGTTCGAGCTGCTGGAGCTCACGACGCGCGTGCACAACCTGCTGGAACTGCGCCTTCTTTACGGGCGCCTGGAAAGGCACGCCGGTGAACTCGAGGGGGCCGTGCAGCAGCGCACCGCCGAGCTTCGGGCCAGCGAGGCGGCCTACCGCAGCCTGACCGAGCTGGCCTCCGACTGGTACTGGGAGCAGGATGGCAGCGGAACCTTCACCAAGGTGTCGGGACCGGTGCTGGAGATGCTG
>DATHWV010000232.1:0-8632 GCA_035460205.1 Ramlibacter sp. | reverse complement strand
GCTACAAGGTGACGATGGAGGTGCGCAAGTTCCTTGACGCCAACGGCTTCATCGACATCGAGACCCCCATGCTCACCAAGAGCACGCCCGAAGGCGCGCGCGATTACCTGGTGCCCAGCCGCGTGCACGACGGCATGTTCTTCGCGCTGCCGCAGTCGCCCCAGCTGTTCAAGCAGCTGCTGATGGTGGCCGGTTACGACCGCTACTACCAGATCACCAAGTGCTTCCGCGACGAAGACCTGCGCGCCGACCGCCAGCCCGAGTTCACCCAGATCGACGTGGAAACCTCCTTCCTCACTGAAGAGGAAATCCGCACGATGTTCGAGGGCATGATCCGCAGCACCTTCCTGAACGTGAAGGGCATCGACATCGGCGCCTTCCCGGTGATGAAGCACGCTGACGCGATGCGCCTGTACGGCTCGGACAAGCCCGACCTGCGCGTGAAGATGGAATTCACCGAAGTGACCGACGTGATGAAGACGGTGGACTTCAAGGTGTTCTCCGGTCCCGCCACCGCGGAAGATGGCCGCGTCGTCGCCCTGCGCGTGCCCGGCGGCGCCACGATGAGCCGCAGCGAGATCGACGGCTACACCGAATTCGTGAAGATCTACGGCGCCAAGGGCCTGGCCTGGATCAAGGTCAATGAAATGGCCAAGGGCCGCGAAGGCCTGCAGTCGCCCATCGTCAAGAACCTGCACGACGAAGCCATCGCGGAAATTGTCAAGCGCACCGGTGCGCATGACGGCGACCTCATCTTCTTCGGCGCCGACAAGGAAAAGGTCGTCAACGACGCCATCGGCGCGCTGCGCGTGAAGGTCGGCCACAGTGAATTCGGCAAGTCCCACGGCCTCATCGAAGGCGAGTGGAGGCCGCTGTGGGTGATCGACTTCCCGATGTTCGAGTACGACGAGGAGGGCCAGCGCTGGAATGCCGTGCACCACCCGTTCACCTCGCCCAAGGACGGCCACGAGGACCTGCTGGAGACCAACCCGGGCAAGGCGATCGCCAAGGCTTACGACGCGGTGCTCAACGGCATCGAACTCGGCGGCGGCTCGGTCCGTATCCACCGCGAGGACGTGCAGAGCAAGGTGTTCCGCGCGCTCAAGATCGACGCCGAGGAAGCACAGCTCAAGTTCGGCTTCCTGCTGGACGCCCTGCAGTACGGTGCGCCCCCGCACGGCGGCATCGCCATCGGCCTGGACCGCTTCGTCATGCTGATGACCGGCGCCGAGAGCCTGCGCGACGTGATCGCCTTCCCCAAGACCCAGCGTGCCCAGGACCTGCTGACGCAGGCGCCCGGCCCGGTTGACGAGAAGCAATTGCGCGAACTGCACATCCGTTTGCGCAACGTCGAGAAGGCCTGATACTTGCGGGAATGTCCCGCCCCTTCAAGATTCCCGAATCCGTCCTGGTGGTGATCCACACACCGGGGCGCGAAGTGCTCCTGATCAACCGCGCCGATGCGCCTGACTACTGGCAGTCGGTGACCGGAAGCAAGGACGAGCTTGGTGAAGCCCTGCAGCAGACCGCAGTGCGCGAGGTCTTCGAGGAGACCGGCATCGATTGCGCCCAAGGGACGGCGCTGCACCAGGGGCTCTCGGACTGGGGCCTGCAGAACATCTACGACATTTACCCGCGCTGGCAGCACCGCTACGCGCCGGGCGTGACCCGCAACACCGAGCATGTGTTTGGCTTGTGCGTGCCCGACGGCACGCCGGTTACGCTGAATCCACGCGAGCACACCGGATACCGTTGGTTGCCATGGCGCGAGGCCGCTGACGCCTGCTTCTCACCGTCCAACGCCGAAGCGATCCTCTTGCTGCCACAATTTACGGCATGACTTCCTCGGTCTTGCGCGTCGCCACCTACAACATCCACAAAGGTGTGCAAGGGTTCGGGCTGGCCCGGCGGCTCGAGATCCACAACATCGGCCACGCGGTCGAGCAGCTCGACGCCGACATCGTCTGCCTGCAGGAAGTTCGCAAGCTCCACCGCAAGGAGGAGCGCTACTTCACCCGCTGGCCCGAGTTGCCCCAGGCCGAGTTCCTCGCGCCCGAAGGCTACGAATCGATCTACCAGACCAACGCGACCACCCGCCACGGCGAGCACGGCAATGCCTTGCTGTCGCGCTGGCCTATCGTGTCGCACGCGCACGAGGACATGTCGGACCATCGCTTCGAGCAGCGCGGCCTGCTGCATGTGCATGTGCAGCTGGGCCCCCGCCCGGTCCACGTGATCGTGCTGCACCTGGGGCTGATTCCTTCCAGCCGCCAGCGCCAGGTTGAGCGGCTCGGCGCGTACATCGAGCGTGCCGTGCCGCGGCGCGCCCCGCTGGTCGTCGCGGGCGACCTGAACGACTGGGGCGGCAAGCTGCGGCCGCTGATGAACCGGTTCGGCCTGAAGGACCACCAGGGCGAGCGCCAGTTCACGTATCCGTCGCGCCTGCCGCTGACGCAACTGGACTATGTCTATGCGCGCGGCCTCAAGCCGGTGGGCGTGGCGATTCCCCGCGGCCGCATCTGGGGCCAGATGTCCGACCACCTGCCGCTGATCGCCGAGTTCCGGCTCTAGCGGACCCTGCGCCCATGTCGCACACCGTCCCTCCCATGCGCCGCGGCCATTCGCTGCGCCTGCTGCAGGGCAGCGTGGACCTGTTCCCCGCGATGATCGAAGCCTTCGACGCGGCGCGGCGCGAGGTGCGGCTGGAGACCTACATCTTCGATTTCACCGGCGCGAGCGCCGAGGTGGCCTACGCGCTGGAGCGCGCGGCGCGGCGCGGGGTCAGCGTGAAGGTGGTGGTGGACGGCTTCGGCACCGAGCCGCTGCCGCCCTCGTGGCAGGAGCGCTTCCTCCAGGCCGGCGTGGACTGGCGCGTCTACTCGCCGCTCAGGCGCTTCGGCCTGCTGCGGCTGGGCAATTGGCGGCGCCTGCATCGCAAGCTGTGCGTGGTCGACGGCGAGCTGGGCTTTTGCGGCGGGATCAACATCCTGGACGACTTCCACGATCCCAACCACGGCCTGCTGGAATCGCCGCGCCTGGACTTTGCCGTGGGCGTCACCGGGCCGCTGGTGGCGGACATCCTGGCGGCGATGGACCAGGTCTGGCGGCGGGTCAAGCCCCAGCGCCAAACAGGCGGCGGCCACCTGGGCGGCGCGCTGGTGTCATCGCGCAACGGCGATTTCGCATCGACGGCGAACGCCGGCGGCGACGCGCCTGCGCCCCGGTCGCGTGCCTCCCTCGTGCTGCGCGACAACGTTCGAAACCGCACTCGCATCGAGCGGTCCTACCGGCGCGCAATCGGGCGCGCGCGCAGCGAAATCATCATCGCCAACGCCTACTTCGTGCCCGGCGGCAAGATGCGCAAGGCGCTGCTCTCGGCGGCGCGCCGCGGCGTGAAGGTGCAGCTGCTGCTGCAGGGCCGCTACGAGTACTTCATGCAGTACTACGCGGCGCGGCCGATCTACGGCGAACTGCTCGCCGCCGGCATCGAGATCCACGAGTACGCACCGAGTTTCCTGCACGCGAAGGTGGCGGTGTTCGACCGCTCCCGGGCCACGGTGGGCTCGTCCAACCTCGACCCGCTCAGCCTGCTGCTGGCACGCGAAGCCAACGTCGCCATCACTGACGAGGCCTTCACGACGCAATTGCGCGAGCGCCTGCTCGAGGCGATCCGGCAAGGGCGCTCGATGCAGGCCGCCGAGTACCAGAGCCGTTCGCTGTGGCAGCGTGCCCTCGAACGCATCGCGCACGGGCTGATGCGGCTGGCCCTGGCGGTGCAGGGCAAGACCTACCTGTAGAGGGTTGCGATCGTGGCCAGCCCGGACCTCGTCGTTCACAGGCCGCAAGGCTTGTACTGTCCGCCGGGCGACTTCTACATCGATCCCTGGCGGCCCGTCGCGCGAGCCGTCATCACGCATGCGCACGCGGACCATGCCCGCGTAGGCCATGGCCACTACCTGGCTGCGCGCGATTCGCAGGGCGTGCTCCAGGCGCGGCTGGGCGACATCACGCTGCAGACGCTCGCCTACGGCGAACGCATCGTCCAGAACGGTGTCACGGTGTCGCTGCACCCGGCGGGACACGTGCTCGGTTCGGCGCAAGTGCGGCTCGAGCATGCGGGCCAGGTCTGGGTCGCCAGTGGCGACTACAAGGTGGCGCCGGATCCCACCTGCGCGCCGTTCGAGCCTGTGCGGTGCGATGTGTTCATCACCGAGTCCACTTTCGGTTTGCCGATCTACCGCTGGCGCAGCGACGACGACATCTTCGCGGACATCAACGGCTGGTGGTCTCGCAACGCCCTGGCGGGACGCGCCAGCATCCTGGCCTGCTACAGCTTCGGCAAGGCCCAGCGCATCCTGGCCGGCATCGATCCTTCCATCGCGCCCGTCATCGTGCATGGCGCCGTGGAGCCCTTGAATCGCGCGTATCGCGCCGCGGGCGTCGCATTGCCCGACACGACGTTGGTGGCTGACGTCAAGGACCGCGCCGACTTCAAGCGAGCGCTGGTGATATGCCCGCCCAGCGCGGCCGCCAGCACGTGGGCGCGCCGCTTCGGCGACGCGCAGGTGGCGTTTGCCAGCGGCTGGATGCAGTTGCGCGGCGCACGGCGGCGCGGCGGCTACGACCGTGGCTTCGTGCTGTCGGACCACGCCGACTGGCCCGGCCTCATGGGCGCCATCGGCGCGACGGGCGCGCAGCGGGTGATCGTCACGCACGGCAGCGTGCCGGTGATGGTTCGCTACCTGGCGGAGCAGGGACTTCAGGCCGAGGCTTTCGATACCGAATACGGCGGTGACGTGGTCGAGGCGGATGCGCAGGCGGACGTGCAGGCCGAAGTGCCGGGAGGCGGCGCGACATGAAGCGTTTCGCCGCCCTGTTTGCCGAGCTTGACGCCACGACCTCCACCAACGCCAAGGTCGAGGCGCTGCAGCGCTACTTTGCGCAGGCCCCCGCGCACGACGCGGCCTGGGCGGTGTACTTCCTCGCCGGCGGCAAGCCGCGCCAGGTCGTGGCGACGGCACGCCTGGTGGACCTGGCCTGCGAAGTGTCGGGAATCGCGCCGTGGCTGTTCGATGAGTGCTACCAGGCCGTGGGCGACCTGGCGGAGACCATTGCGCTGATTCTGCCGCAGGATGCCGGGCCGACCGACGTGGGGCTGGCCGAGTGGGTGGAGCAGCGGCTGCTGCCCCTGCGCGGACTCGACGAAGCCGAAATCGCCGCGCGCATGAAGTCCTATTGGCGCGAACTCGACGCGCAGGGCCGCTTCCTGCTGACCAAGCTGGTGGGTGGGGGCTTTCGCGTCGGCGTGAGCAAGCTGCTGGTCCAACGTGCGCTGGCTGCCCACGCCGGCGTGGATGCCAAACGCGTGGCGCAGCGGATGATGGGCTATACCGACGGCAAGGCCACACCCTCACCCGAGCGTTTCCAGGCGCTGGTCGCGCAGCACGAGGAAGGCGCCGCAACGCCCATGGAGGAGGGCCAGCCGTATCCCTTCTTTCTTGCACACCAGCTGGATACGCCGCCCGAAGTCTTCTCATCCCGCCTGGGGCCTATCGACGACTGGCTGGTGGAGTGGAAGTACGATGGCATCCGCGGCCAGGTCGTCAAGCGTGCCGGCAGGGTGTGGATCTGGTCACGGGGCGAGGAACTGGTGACCGAGCGCTTTCCTGAAATCGAAGCGCTGGCGCGGGACCTGCCGGATGGCACGGTGCTCGACGGCGAGATCATGGTGTGGAAGGACGGGCGGCCTGCGCCATTCGCGCTGCTGCAGCAGCGGATCGGCCGCAAGACCTTGACGAAGAAGGTGCTCGCCGATGCGCCGGTGACCTTCATGGCCTACGACCTGCTGGAGGTGTCGCACCAGGATGTTCGCGCACTGGCGCAACACGAGCGTCGCACCAGGCTCGAAGCACTGCTCGCGCCCACCCGCTTCAACCTCTCACCTGTGGAGACCGCCCCTTCCTGGCTGGACTTCGCGAAGCGGCGCGAGCGCTCGCGGGAACTTGGTGTGGAGGGCTTCATGCTCAAGCGCAGGGATGCCGCGTATGGCACGGGGCGCACCAAGGCCGAGGGCTTGTGGTGGAAGTGGAAGGTCGAGCCCATGACCATCGACTGCGTGCTGATCTACGCGCAGGCCGGGCACGGGCGCCGCGCCTCGGTCTATACCGACTACACGTTTGCGGTCTGGAACCGGGCACCCGCTTCGGCCGGGGAGGCGCAGGCCGTGGTCGAGGCCATTGCCCGGCGCGAGCCGGCGCAACCCGGCGCGCTGCAGCTGGTGGCCTTCGCCAAGGCGTACTCGGGCCTGACCGACGAGGAATTCCGCCAGGTCGACGCCGTCATCCGCAAGAGCACCCTGGAAAAGTTCGGGCCGGTGCGCAGCGTCAGGCCCTCCATGGTCTTCGAGCTGGGCTTCGAGGGCATCAACCGCAGCCCGCGCCACAAGAGCGGCATCGCGGTGCGGTTCCCCCGCATGCTGCGGATCCGCGCGGACAAGCCCCTGCACGAGGCCAATACATTGCAGGACCTGGAAGCGCTACTGAGGTTGTAAGTGTTACCATTTCGCATGCTCTTGAAAGCACAGGACCCCATGAAAGCCGATGACGCCGACGCCGGTACGCCCGTGTCGGTGAAGATCCGCGAGCGCATCCAGGCCGCCCGCAAGCGCTACCACTCCAACGACAACATCGCCGCGTTCATCGAACCGGGCGAGCTGGAAGCGTTGCTGGACGAGGTCGAAGCCAAGATGCAGGGCGTGCTCGACAGCATGGTCATCGACACGCAAAGCGACCACAACACGAGCGACACGGCACGCCGCGTCGCCAAGATGTACCTCAACGAGGTGTTCAAGGGCCGCTACGCCAAGCAGCCGGCCATCACGGAGTTTCCCAACGCAGAGCACCTGAACGAGCTGATGATCGTCGGCCCGATCACCGTGCGCAGCGCCTGCAGCCACCATTTCTGCCCGGTCATCGGCAAGGTCTGGATCGGCATCATGCCCAACGAGCACACCAACGTGATCGGCCTGTCCAAGTACGCGCGGCTCGCCGAATGGGTGATGGGCCGCCCGCAGATCCAGGAAGAAGCGGTGGTGCAACTGGCCGACCTGATCATGGAAAAGACCCAGCCCGACGGGCTGGCCATCGTGATGGAAGCCAGCCACTACTGCATGGCCTGGCGCGGCGTGAAGGACATGGACGCGAAGATGATCAACTCGGTCATGCGCGGCGTGTTCCTCAAGGACTCCGCCCTGCGCCGCGAATTCCTGGCCCTCATTCCCGGGAGAAACTGAAATGCTGGTTCGCCTTCTCTACGCAAGCCGTTCGGTGGACACCAGCCCCGAGGCCATCGAATCCATCCTCAACCAGGCGCGCCAGCACAACCCCGAGATGGGCATCACGGGCATCCTCTGCTACGGCGGCGGGATCTTCCTGCAGGCCATCGAGGGTGGCCGCATGCAGGTGAGCGAACTGTTCGGCCATATCCAGAAGGACGCCCGCCACAAGGACGTCGCACTGCTGCACTACGAAGAAATCTTCGAGCGGCGTTTCGGTGGCTGGAGCATGGGCCAGGTCAACCTGTCCAAGATCAACCACTCCATCCTGCTGAAATATTCCGAGCGGCCCGAGCTCGACCCCTACGCCGTTTCCGGCAAGGTGTCGCTGGCGCTGCTTGAAGACCTGATGGCCACCGCCGCGATATGCGGGCGGGTCTGAAGACCCGGGCGGCCGGGTAGGCCGCTTGTGCCGCCCAGCGCGCTGGCCCTCGTCGTTCTCGCCGGGCTGATCCACGCCAGCTGGAACATCGCAGCCAAGAAGGCCGGCGGCGACGTCCGCTTCGCTGCCTTCACCGGCCTCGTCATGATGGTGTTCTGGGCGCCACTGGGCATCTGGCTGGGCCGCGACCAGATTCCCGGTTGGGGCCGCACCGAATGGCTGCTGGTGGCCGCCAGCGCGTTGTTGCACACGCTCTACTTCATCGTCCTGCTGCGCGGCTATCGCAAGGCCGACCTCACCGTCGTCTATCCGCTGGCGCGCGGTTCGGGGCCCTTGCTCTCGTCGCTGGCGGCGATCGTGCTGCTCGGTGAGCAGATCTCCGCGCTGGGTGCTTTGGGCATCGCGGGTGTGGTGGGGGGCGTGTTCCTCATCGCAGGTGGCCCCGGCCTATGGCGCGCGGCGCACGACCCGGCGCAGCGCAAGCGCATCAACAAGGGCATGCTCTACGGGCTGATCACCGGGGTCTTCATCGCCAGCTATACCGTGGTCGACGGGTATGCGGTAAAGATCATGCTGATGTCGCCCATCCTGGTCGACTACATGGGCAACCTGCTGCGCCTGGTGGTGCTGGTGCCCACGGTGCTGCGCGACAGGCCGGCCGCCGCAGTGCTGTGGCAGCGCCAATGGAAGTACGCGGTCTTCGTCGGCATCATCAGCCCGGTTTCCTATGTCCTCGTGCTGTATGCGATGCAGACCGCGCCGCTGTCGCACGTCGCGCCCGCACGTGAAGTGTCCATGCTGTTTGCCGCGCTGATCGGCGGGCAGTTGCTGGGTGAGAGTGATCGCGGGATGCGTCTCGTGGGGGCAGCACTGATTGCGGCCGGCGTGATGGCGCTGGCAATCGGATGACCGCCATG
>DATHWV010000231.1:0-4416 GCA_035460205.1 Ramlibacter sp. | reverse complement strand
CACGGCGACCTGCCGCTCTACAACGGCGACCTGGAGGCGCAAGCACCGGCACCGTGGCAGCGGTTCCGCGCTGACGTTGCGGCCAGCGACGGCCTCATCTTCGTCACCCCCGAATACAACCGCTCGATTCCCGGCGGCGTGAAGAATGCGATCGACGTCGCGTCCAAGCCCAATGGCAAGAACCTCTGGCCCGGCAAGCCGGCGCTCGTGATCGCCCAGAGTGCCGGCCCGCTGGGCGGCCTGGCGGGCTCGTTCGCGCTCAAGCAGACGCTGACGGGTTCAGGCGTCGCCGTGATGCCGCACCCCGAGGTGTATTTGAGCCGCATCGCCACGCTGTTCGACGGCGATGGGCCCATGGTTCCCGAGACGACGGAGTTCCTGCGGGGAGTGCTCGCGAACTTCGACACCTGGATCAAGCGCTTCGTGCCGCGCTGAAGTGCCTCAACAAGACCCAAGAAGGAGACAGCCATGACGACGAAACCGACCTTCCAACGCCGTACCGTCCTAGCCGCCGCCGCGGCGTCGGCGGCATTGCCGCTAGCGTCCTGGGCGCAGCAGCCACCGATCAGGATCGGCAGCACGCTCGCGCTCACCGGGCCGCTCTCCGCCACGGCGCAGGTGCACAAGCTGGTGGGCGAGATCTACGTGGACCAGCTCAACGAGCGCGGCGGTCTCCTGGGGCGCAAGGTCGAATGGCTCGTGAAGGACGACCAGTCCAAGCCGGACCTGGCGCGCACGCTCTACGAGCAGCTGATCACCGCCGACAAGGTGGACCTGCTGATGGGTCCCTATGCCACCGGCGCCATCCTCTCCGCCATGGGTGTGGCCCAGCGCTACAACAAGGTGCTGGTGCACCACACGCTGGGCGTGCCCTCGCTCGCCAAGTACGACATGCAGTTCCCGGCCTGGTCGCTGGGTTCCGAGCCCGGCGTGACGGTTAACAACACCCTGTTCGAGGCGCTGGCCAATGGCCCGAAGCCGCCCAAGACGGTGGCGGTGGTCACCAGTAAGTTCCCCTCGATCCACTTCATGGCGATGGGCGCGCGCGAGACCATCAAGAAAAAGGGGCTGACCGAAGTGCTGTTCCTCGAGTGGGAATTCGGCAACCGCGACTTCGGGCCGATCGCCAGCCGCGTGAAGGATGCCAAGCCCGACTTCGTCTACGTGGGCGCCATCGGCCTCGACGGCAACCTGCTGCTCGACGCCATGAAGAAGATCGACTATGTGCCGCCGCAGCACTTCTACATGTACCCGGCACCGGGGCCGCTGGTGGCCTCGCCGGAAGCGAAGAACGCGCTGTCGGTGACGATCTTCGAAGACCAGCCGCCCTTCAACACCCGGCCGAACGCCGAGAAATTCATCACCACCTACCGTGCTCGCGCGGCCAAGGCGAACTTCCCCGATACCTCGGTCGAGGTGCAGGCCGCGGCCTCCTATACCGCATGGCAGATCCTGGAGGCTGGCGTCACGGCGACCAAGAGCCTGGACGACAAGAAGATCGCCGACTACCTGAAGAAGAACAAGGTGAACACCATCCAGGGAGCGCTGCGATTCGACGGCCCGTCGAACTATGGCGACGACCTCATGCGCATCAAGCAGATCCAGAACGGCAAGTGGGTCGTCGTGTGGCCGCGCGAAATGATGACGCCTGGTTTCCGCATGGCGACGAACTGAGGCACCAGCGGAGATGAGTTTTCCGAGCTGGACGTTGCTCGGGCAGTCGGTGCTGTCCGGGGTTTTTGTGGGTGCGCTGTACGGCCTCCTGGGCTTGGGGCTGGGCCTCAGCTGGGGCCTGCTGCGCACCATCAACCTCGCGCACTTTGCTTTTGCGTTCCTGTCGGCCTATCTCTGCTACCAGCTCGCCGTGGTGGCGCATTGGGACCCGCTGCTCACGCTGGTCCTGATCGTTCCGCTGATGTTCGGGCTGGGCGCGGGGCTGCACTGGTTGACCGAACGCTTCAAGCTCACGCCGTTCAGCTCGCTCCTGCTCACCTTCGGCTGCATGGGGATCGCCGAGTCGATCATGCAATCGATCTGGACGGCCGATCCGCGCAAGCTGGAATCGGCCTACGGCAACATGAAGTTCAAGCTCGGGCCGCTGTATGTGCCCATCCCCGAATTGATGACACTGGTGGTCGCCGTGGCCGTGGCACTCGCGGCGTGGTGGGTGCTGCGGCATACCGACCTGGGCAAAGCGCTGCGGGCGTCTGCCGAAGATGCGCCAGTGGCGGCTGCCTTCGGCATCAACCAGCGGCGCAACTCCTTCCTGCTGGCCGGCGCGTGTGCGGCGCTGGCGGGTATCGCTGGAGTCTGCATCGCGCTCTCGAGCAGCATCAGCCCTTCACAGATGTACACCTGGGTCGGCGTGGTGTTCGCCGCGGTGATGCTGGGTGGCTTGGGCAGCGCGCTGGGTCCGCTGGTGGCCGGCGTGATCATCGGCGTCAGTGAAGCCGTGACCATGGCGGTGACTTCGCCTTCATGGGCGCCTCTGGTGTCGTTCACGCTCCTCATCCTTATCCTGCTGCTGCGGCCGGGACGCGTGCGATGAAGCTGCGGCGTGCTCCCCTTGCCGTGGTCGGCGTCGGCGCGCTGCTGTGCGTACTGCCGTTCCTGAAGCCGCCTGCCTTCTACGAATCGTTCCTGTACCTGGCACTGTTCTGGATCGTGCTGGCCACGTCGTGGAACCTGTTGTCCGGCTTCGCAGGCTACTTCTCATTCGGGCATGGCGCGTTTTTCGGTGCCGGCGTGTACACGTCGGCGACGTTGGCCGCCAGGTTCAACTGGCCCTTCCTGTGGACATTGCCGATGGCCGCGCTGGTCTCCGCCGTCATCGGCGTGGCGGTGGGCGCGGTGGCGTTCCGCGTGCACGGCGTGCGCGGCGAATTGTTTGCGCTGCTAACGCTGGCCGTCACCTTCGTGCTGGCCACTGTCATCGGCAATTCACCGCTGGATGGCGGGCAGGGCGTGTACCTGAACGCGGTGCCGGTTCCCAACCTGGGTCCCAGCGCCACCTCCAGCCTCTACCTGATGATGCTGGTGGCCGCTGTGGCGACGCTGCTGGTGTCATGGGCCGTGCGGCATTCGCGCTTCGGCGCCGGGTTGTTCGCCCTCCATGACGATGAAGATGCGGCGGAAGTGATGGGCGTGCCGACCTTCCGCTGGAAGCTGGGGGCCCTGGCGCTGTCGAGTGCGCTGGCGGGCTGGGCCGGCGGCATCCACGCGTTGTTCATCTCGTACATCACCACGCCGGAGATTTTCAACATCACCGTGCCGCTGACGGTGGTGCTCATGAGCATCCTGGGCGGGTCGCGCCATTGGGCTGGGCCGGCGGTGGGGGCGATTGCGATCACCTGTCTGCTGTTCGCATTCACGGGAAGCGAGTTCGCCGTGCTGGGCAAGGGCGTGATCGGGCTGATCCTGGTGGTGGGGATCCTGTTCATGCCGGAGGGGGTGATGGGGAAGTTGCGGCGGCGACGTGTTGCTGATGGGGCGGCAAGTGCCCCCCTCCCAGCCTCCCCCCGAAGGGGGGAGGAGCCTCAACTCCCTCCCCCTCCGGGGGGGGGCGGGGGGGGGGGCGCGCATGTCCCGCTCCTCGAAGTCAAGAACCTCTCCAAATCCTTCCGTGGCCTCAAGGCCCTGGACAACGTCACCCTGGAAGTGCGCCAGGGCGAAATCCTCGGCCTGCTGGGGCCCAACGGTTCCGGCAAGTCCACCTTCATCAACGTGGTGAGCGGGCATTTCCTGCCGAGTGGTGGCGAGGTCTGGCTGGACGGAGTGAACATCGCCGGCCTGCCGGCCCACCGCATTGCGCAGGCCGGTATCGCCCGCACCTACCAGATCCCACGCCCGTTCGCGCAGATGAGCGTTCTGGACAACGTGGCCATCGCGGCGATGTATGCAGGCACAGGCCTGCCGACCATGGAGGCCGGCCGCCGTGAAGCGCTGCAATGGCTCACCTTCGCGCACCTGGAGGGCAAGGCCGACAGCCTGCCCGGCGAGTTGAACCTGCACCAGCGCAAGTTCCTGGAACTGGCGCGCGCGCTGGCGTCGCGGCCCAAGCTGGTGCTGCTCGACGAAGTGCTGTGCGGGCTCACGCCCACCGAGATCCAGTCGGCCGTGCAGCTGATCAAGCGCATCCGCGACCAGGGCACCACCATCGTCTTCGTCGAACATGTGATGGACGCGGTGATGGCGCTGACCGACCGCATCGTCGTGTTCGACCAGGGTGTGCTGCTGGCCGAGGGAGTGCCGAAGGAAGTGATGCAGCGGCCCGCCGTTGTAGAAGCGTATCTAGGTTTGGCCCATGCTTGAAGTCGACCAACTGGCCGTGGCGTACGGGGAAGCCGGCGCGATCTGGGATGTCTCGTTGCGCGTTGCGGCCGGCGAATTGCTGTGCGTCGTCGGGCCCAATGGCGC
>DATHWV010000230.1:0-7802 GCA_035460205.1 Ramlibacter sp. | reverse complement strand
CTTGCCCAGCTCGATCTTGTCGGCCTTGATGGCCGGATCGAAACTCGTGAGCGCGCGCAGCGCGGTGCGTGTCCCTTCCTCGCTCATCATGCCGTCCAGCGAAATGGCCTCGCGCACCTTGTTGAACGACGCGAGGTAAAGCGCGCGGTCGCCCAGCAGGTAGCCTTCCGGCACCGTCTTGATGATGTCGCTCGGGCCGGCCGTCTGCAGCCACTTGAGGCCGTGCACGATGGCGTTGGCCAGCGCCTGGCAGGTGTTGGGGTTCTTCTGCACGAATTCGCTGTGCGTGTAGAAGCAGGCGGCCGGCATCGGGCCGCCGAACACTTCCTGCGTGCCCTTGAGCGTGCGCGTGTCGCTGATGATCTTCACGTCGCCCTTCTGCTCCAGCATCGTCATCACCGGGTCGGTGTTGCTCATCGCGTCGATCTGGCCCGAGCGCAGCGCGGCCAGCGCACCGGCAGCCGTGCCCACGCCGACGTAGCTCACGTCACTGGCCTTGATGCCGGCGCGCGAGAGCACAAGGTTGGCGACCATGTTGGTGGACGAGCCCGGGGCCGAGACGCCGATCTTCTTGCCCTTGAGGTCGGCCAGCGACTTGTAGTTGGGCATCGCCTTGGTGGAAACGCCCACCGCGATCTGCGGCGCACGCCCCTGCAGCACGAACGACTGGATGAACTGGTTCTTGCTCTGCATGTTGATGGTGTGCTCGTAGGCACCGGCCACCACGTCGGCGGACCCGCCCACCAGTGCCTGCAGCGCGCGCGCGCCACCGGCGAAATCGGAAATCTCGACTTCGAGGCCTTCGGCCCTGAAATAACCCAGCTGCTCCGAAATAGTCAGGGGCAGGTAGTAGAAGGCGGCCTTGCCGCCGACGGCGATGGAAATCTTGCTCTTCTCGAGCTTGGCTTGCGCGCGCAGCGCAGGCGCCGCGACAGCGGCGGCGGCCAGGATGGCGGCCGAGCTGAATGTGCGGCGTGTCAGGGGGATGTTCTTCATTTGGAGACGACCTCGTTCGGGGCTTGCACCGAGGTTAGTCAACACCATGCTGCACCGCATCGGGAACATCCCGTGCGGGTTTCCACGTAAGTTGTTTAGTGGAGAAAAGTCAGCGCCAGCCGGCGAAAAGAATACCGACGTTCACCGCGAGCGCGAGCGACCAGAACACCGATCGCGCCGTGGCCAGTCCCGCCACGTACATCGCGATGTAGATGATCCGCAACGTGATGAACAGCACGGCCAGGATGTCCAGCCGGGCCTGCGGCGCGCCCAGCTGGTGGGCGATGACCACTGCGCCAATGAAGAAAGGCAGCGCCTCGAAGCTGTTGGCCTGCGCGGCGTTGGCGCGCGCCTGCCAGTCGCCCTGCCGCGCCAGCCAGTCACGCGGGTTGTGGTTGTCGAATCCACCTTCGCGGCGGGGCTTGCCGAAGCCCCTGGACTTCGCCATCCACGCACACGCGAGCGGTAGCAGCGCCGCGATCAGGACACACCAGTACGCCACGGTGAACCGTGCCAGTTGCATTTGTTTACCTCCTGTCCACCAGCGCGTGCGCGATGGTCCCCAGATCCACATATTCGAGTTCGCTGCCGGCCGGCACACCACGGGCCAGGCGCGTGACGTTCAGGCCCCGCGCCTTGAGCGCGTCGCCGATGACATGGGCCGTCGCCTCGCCTTCGGCGGTGAAGTTGGTCGCCAGGATGACTTCCTGCACCACGCCGTCGGTGGCGCGCTCGAACAGCTTGGCCAGCCCGATGTCCTTGGGCCCGATGCCGTCCAGCGGGCTCAACTTGCCCATCAGCACGAAGTACAGGCCCTTGAACGCCGCCGTGCGCTCCAGCGCGGCCTGGTCCGCAGGCGTTTCCACCACGCACAGCTTGCTGCGGTCGCGCCGCGGGTCCTGGCAGGTCGCGCACACCTCGTTCTCGGTGAAGGTGTGGCACAGGCTGCAATGCCGGATCTGCGTGGCCGCCTGTTCGAGCGCCTGCGCCAGCACGTGCGCGCCGGGGCGGTCGTGCTGCAGCAAATGGAAAGCCATGCGCGATGCCGACTTCACGCCCACACCGGGCAAGCGGCGCAGCGCCTCGACGAGGGCGTTGAGCGTGTTGGTGTCGGCCATCCCTGTCAGAAGGGAAGCTTCATTCCCGGTGGCAGTCCCGCGGTGAGCTTGCCCAGCTTCTCCTGCGAGGTTTCCTCGGCCTTGCGAACGGCCGCGTTGAAGGCGGCGGCCACCAGGTCTTCGAGCATGTCCTTGTCGTCGGCGAGCAGGCTCGGGTCGATGGTGATGCGCTTGACCTCGTGCTTGCAGGTCATCGTGACCTTCACGAGGCCGGAACCGGATTCGCCGGACACTTCGATGAACGCGAGCTCGTCCTGCGCCTTCTTGATGTTGTCCTGCATCGCCTGCGCCTGCTTCATGAGGCCGGCCAGTTGCCCTTTGTTGAACATGTCTTTTTCTCCTGGATTTCTAGTCAGTTTGGGACAGAGCTGAAGATCTGTCCCCAAGTTCACTTCATTGGTCAGTTTGGGACAAAGCTGAAGATCTGTCCCCAAGTTCACTTCATTGGCTTGATGCTTCCCGGCACGATTTTCGCGCCAAAGTCACGCATCATGTCCTGCACGAAGGGGTCGCCCAGGATGATGTCCTCAGCGGCCTTCTGTCTTTCGGCGGCAGCGGCGGCATTTCGGCGCGCCGGGCTGTCGGTCACGGCGCCCACCTCGACGCTGATGTTCACGGCGTGTCCCGCAGCCTGCAGCGCCGTGCGCAGGCGCTCGCGGCTGGCCGGCTGGTTCAGCGACTCGCGCTCCACCCGAAGCATCCAGTGGCCTTCGTCCCGTCCCACCAGTTGCGACTGCAGCGCCAGCTCGCGCACCAGCGCCGTCACGGCTTCGCGCTCGACCAGGCCCGTGACCACCGAGTGCCAGAAGTCGCCCTCCTCGGTAGGCACCAGCGTGGCCGTGGTGGCGGCGACCGCGTTCTCGCGCAGGGACTCCGCCTGGACCCGTACCGGCACACCCATCACGTCGCTGGCCGGTCGGCCATCGGCCGGGCCTGCGTTGCGCTGCGGCGGCCGGGCGGGAGTGGGTTCGACCACCTGCAGCACGCGCCCGGGCGGCGCGCCGACGGCCGGCACTGCGGTGCGAGCGGGCGAAGGCGCCTGCAAAGGCGCGGCCGCCACCGCCTGCGGGCGCGCTGGCACGGGTGCCGGCACAGCCGGCGCGCTATTCAGAGTTTTTTTTTCCGGCTGGCCGCCGGGCGCCTTGAAGGCCAGCAGGCGCAACAGCACCATCGTCAACGCCGCGTACTCGTCGGGCGCCAGGCCCAGTTCGGCACGGCCATGCAGGCACATGCTGTAGAGCAGCTGGGTCTCGTCGGCCGGCATCAGGGCGGCGAGGCGCGCGATTTCCGCGGTTTCGCTGTCACCGGTGTCGGCCGCCGCCGGAACCGCCTGGATCACCGCCATGCGCTGCAGCACCGCGCTCATCTCTTCCAGCGTGGAAGCGGCGGACAGGCCATGGCTGCGCAGCGCGTCGGCGACTTCGACCACCGTCTTGCCGTCACCTTGCGCCAGCGCGTCGATCAGGCGGAAGACATGTCCGCTGTCCACGCTGCCCAGCATCTGCCGCACGGCGCCCTCTTCCACCTTGCCGCTGCCAAAGGCGATCGCCTGGTCGGTGAGCGACAACGCGTCACGCATCGAGCCGCGGGCTGCGCGCGCCAGCAAGCGCAGCGCCGGGGCGCTAGCCTCGATCCCTTCGGCTTGCAGCACATGCGCGAGGTGCTCCTGCACCGTCTCCGGCGCCATGGGCCGCAGGTTGAACTGCAGGCAGCGCGACAGCACGGTGACCGGCACCTTCTGCGGATCGGTCGTCGCCAGGACGAATTTCATGTATTCGGGCGGTTCTTCCAGCGTCTTGAGCATGGTGTTGAACGCGTGGCCGGTGAGCATGTGCACTTCGTCGATCATGAAGACCTTGAAGCGCCCCTGCACCGGCTTGTAGACCGCCTGCTCCAGCAGCGCCTGCATGTCGTCCACGCCGCGGTTGGAGGCGGCGTCCAGCTCGGTGTAGTCGGGGAAGCGCCCGCTGTCGATGTCCACGCAGGCCTGGCACACGCCGCAGGGCGTGGCGGTGATGCCGCCATTGCCGTCAGGTCCCTGGCAGTTGAGCGCCTTGGCCAGGATGCGTGAAACGGTGGTCTTGCCGACGCCGCGCGTCCCGGTGAAAAGGTAGGCGTGGTGCAACCGCTGCTGGGTGAGCGCGTTGGAAAGTGCCTGCACCACGTGCGCCTGGCCCACCATTTCCGAGAAAGTCCGGGACCGGTATTTGCGGGCAAGCACGAGATACGACATGCGGGAATTCTACGGGCTGGAAAAATCCGTCCCGCACGGACCTCAGGGACATCGCGCGCCGCCTACAATAGGGGTTGACGGGCCTCCCCGCATGGTGAAGCGGCCAACCGGGTCAGGTGGGGAACCAAGCAGCCCTAACTGTGGAGCCAGTGCCGGGGGTAAGGCTCGTCAACCTCCCCTCTTCTATTGGGTCGCGGCAATTGCTGAGACCGTAAGCGTCGTGAGATTTCCTTACAGATGCGTGCGTTCCCACCCGCTTTCCGAACGCATAGCGGCTGACTGTAACGTCAGGCTACGTCCGACAATCTACACTTACCCTGCGACCTAAATTGCACTCACCGTCGGAGGTGAAGCATGAACAGCGTCTTTGCAGTCGGGTCAGGTGGATCAAGCGCAACCAGCGCGTGTCTTGCCTTTGCCTGTGGCGTCCTGTTGGTGGGTGCATCGGCCCCGGCCCTTGCCGAGGAACCCGAACCCGAGCCGGTCACGCTCGCGCAGGCCGGCACCACCGGCAGTGCAAACTGGAAGCGTCCGCAACTGGAAGTCTCAGCCATCGCGCTGCCGCGGTTCGACAACACTGACGGCTCAACGCGCTCCGCACGCCTGGACATGACGCTGCTGCCGCCGCGCCGCTCAGCGCTCGGCCTGTCGCTGGGCATGACCAGCAATGACGCCTCGTCGCTCGCCGGCGCCACGCCGCCGCGACTGGGACTGCAGCAGCCTTCGGTGGACCTGGGCCTCCACTGGCGCCACCAGCTGGACAACAACTACCGGTTCGATGTGACCGCGTGGCGGCGCCTCATGCCTGCGGACACGCTGACCCTGGTGCAGCAGCGCGACAGCTACGGCGCACGCGTCGAGATGAAAATCGGCAGTTCGGTGCCCAAGAGCGGCTTTGCGATGGAGCGCGGCTTCGTCGGGCTGCAGCTGGAAAGCGGCGCGCGCATCACCGTCAAACGCAACGGCGGCAAGCCGATGGTCTATTACCGCTCCAAGTTCTGAGCGAGGTATCGCAAGGCGCCTGCGCCTGCAGCGCGCCCGCTCGCAAAGCACGCGGTGAGCAGGTAGCCGCCGGTCGGCGCTTCCCAGTCCAGCATTTCTCCCGCGCAGAACACGCCGGGCGACGCGCGCAACATCAGGTTCGAGTCGACCGCGTCGAAGCGCACGCCGCCTGCCGTGCTGATGGCTTCATCCAGCGGCCGCGCCGCAACCACCGTAACGGGCAGGTTCTTGATCGCCGCTGCAAGCCCTGGCGCATCCTGCATCACCGGTTTGGGAAGCAACTCATGCAAGACTGCAAGCTTGATGCCGTCCAGTCCCAGCCGTCCCTTGAGGTGGCTGGACAGTGAGCGGGAGCCGCGCGGGTGGGCGACTTCGGCCAGCACCTGCGCTTCGGTCCTGGCAGGCAGCAGGTCGAGCTGGAAAGTTGCCGCACCGTTGGCGCGAACCTCGTCGCGCAGCATGGCCGAAACGGCATAGACCAGGCTGCCTTCGACCCCGGTGTCCGTTGCCACGAACTCGCCCTGGCGGTGGAAGCCGCCGAAGCGGATGGCGACCGACTTGAACGGGTGCCCGGCGTGGCGCGACGAGAAGTAGTCGCTCCAGCCATTGCGAACGTCGAACCCGCAGTTCGAAGGCGCCAATGGCGCGACCGCCACGCCCCGGTCCTCCAGCAACGACACCCACGCCCCGTCGGAGCCCAGCCGGGCCCAGCTGCCACCGCCCAGCGCAAGGATCACCGCGTCGGCCTGCGCCAATTGCTCGCCTTGCGGCGATTCGAAACGCAACGCAGCAGCGTCGGTCCAGCCCGTGAAGCGGTGCCGCATGTGGAATCGCACTCCGGCGGCGCGCAGGCGGTGCAGCCACGCGCGAAGCAGCGGTGCTGCCTTCATCTCCTTGGGGAACACGCGGCCTGACGTCCCGACGAAGGTCTCGATGCCCAGGCCCGCTGCCCATTCGCGCAGTTCCGCTGGACCGAACTCACGCAGCCAGGGTTCGACCACGCCCGAACGCTCGGCATAGCGGGACAAAAATGGCTCGAACGGTTCCGAGTGCGTGAGGTTGAGCCCGCCCCGGCCCGCCAGCAGGAACTTGCGGCCCGCCGAGGGCATGGTGTCGTACACATCCACCTGGGTGCCGGCCTGCGACAGCACTTCCGCGGCCATCAGCCCGGCGGGGCCGGCCCCGATCACGGCAACGCGCCGGCTCATGGGACTTGCACCAGTTTGCCCGTCCCGGTCAGGAAGGCGGCGTGGACCGTGGCGCCGGGATTGGCGGCTTGCACCGCGCTGCGGTAGCCGCGCAGCTGTTCCAGCAGGCTTGCATCCCGCTCAGGCCGTGAGGCGGTCTTGTAATCCAGCACCCACCAGTCGCCCGTGCCGGCGCGGCGCACCAGCCGGTCCAGCCGCAACACGGTGCCCTCGTGGTGCAACGGCACTTCGTTGCCCTGCCAGTCGATCGCGGCGCGGTCCCAGGCCCACGCACCTTCGCCTGAGAGGATGGCCTGCGCCATCGCGGCCGCGTCCTGCGCCTGTGCCGGCGACAACATGAACTCGCGCGCCACCCGGCGGATCACCGCCGGCGGGAATTCCCCCGTCCCGGCCGCCCATCCTTCCAGCAAGCGATGCATTGCCTGGCCAAACCGCGACTCGTCCGAATCAGGATCGGCCGCCTTGGACAGCGGTGCGGGCAGCGCGGTCAAGTGCGGCAACGTGAACACCGTGGCGGCTTCCGCGGGTGCACCCGCTCCTGCCGGCGCTGTTTCCGGCGGCGATGGCAGCGGCGTGCAATGGGGCAGAAGGCGCTGCCACCAGCTGGCGTCGCCGGCCAGGTGCGGCTCGACCGACGAGATGACCAGGCGGCCCTTCGCCCGCGTCATGGCGACGTAGAGCGCGTTGAGCTCCTCGCGCTGTCGTTCAGTGCGCTCGACCTGCAGCGCTTCGAAGCTGCAGGGCGGCGGCCTGGTCTCGCTCGCGATGAACGCGAAACGCCAGGGCGCAGGCGCTGCGCCCGGCCACTCGACCACCACAGCCATGGTCTCCGCGCGCGGCGGCGCGCTGTCGGTGTCCAGCATCAGCACCACCGGCGCTTCGAGGCCCTTGGCGCCGTGCACCGTGAGCAGCCGCACCGCGCCCACCACCGCGAGCGGCGGGGCCTCGATGTGGCCGGCCTTGAGCGCGCGCACAAAGCCATAAGGCGTCGCGTACCGGCCGCCATCGACATCCAGTGCCGCGCCCGGCAGGGCCTTGAGGTTCGCCACGACGGACGCACGCAGGGGGACCGGTGCCGCGGCGGCGAATTTCGCAACCAGTCCCGCGCGCTTGTAGATCTCTTCCAGTGCATCGTGCGGTGGCAGGCGGTCAACCAGCGCCTTCCATTCGGCCAGCACGACACCGATTGCCCGCAGGCCCGGCGCCAGTTCCTGTTCCTGCTGCAGCAGTTCGAACCAGGAGGTC
>DATHWV010000229.1:0-3351 GCA_035460205.1 Ramlibacter sp. | reverse complement strand
CGTCCACCGCTCCGTTGCGCTGGAAGGCGATGCGCGCCACCTGATCACCGACGTCTGGACCTCGGCCGGCGTGGTGGTCGGCATCGGCCTGGTCGCCGCGACCGGCTGGGACTGGCTGGACCCGGCCGTGGCCATCGGCGTCGCGCTGAACATCCTGCGCGAAGGCGCGTCGCTGATGTGGAAGTCGTCCCAGGGCCTGATGGATGAAGCACTGGAGCCCGAAGTGATGGCGGAGGTGGAGAAAACGCTTGCGGGCTTCGTGCACCACACCATCCGCTTCGACCACATCTCCAGCCGCCGTTCGGGCCAGCGCCGCTTCGTGGACTTGCACATGCACATGCCGGCGAGCTGGAGCCTGGGCCGGGCCGCGGCACTGCGCGTCTCCGTGGAGCAGGCGCTGATGAGCGCGGTCCCCGGCCTGCGCGCCACCATCCAGTTGTTGCCCAGCGATGTCGAGGCGCACTTCGACGATGAAAAGGACCTGATTTGATTTCGCTGATCCAGCGCGTGGGCCAGGCACGTGTCGAAGTCGGTGGCGTGGCCATAGGCGAAATTGGCGCCGGCTTGCTGGTGCTGGTCTGCGCCGAGCAGGCCGACAGCGAGTCGCAGGCCGACAAGCTGTTGGCGAAAATCCTCAAGCTGCGCATTTTCAGCGACGAGGCCGGCAAGATGAACCGCAGCGTGCAGGACATCGCGGGCGGCCTGCTGGTGGTCAGCCAGTTCACGCTGGCGGCGGACACCACGGGCGGCAACCGGCCCAGCTTCACCAGCGCGGCCGGCCCGCAGGAAGGCAAGCGGCTGTACGACTATTTCGTCGCGCAGGCGCGGGCGGCGCATCCGGTGGTGCAGACCGGCGAGTTCGGCGCCGACATGCAAGTGCACCTGGTGAACGACGGGCCGGTGACGATCCCGCTCACCGTTCGATAGCTCAGTAGGGGTTGGCGAAGCCCAGCGATCCCAGCAGCAGGATCTCCAGCGCCTCCATCTCCAGCGCGTCGCGCTCGTTGGTCTCGTGGTCGTAACCCTGCGCATGCAGCGTACCGTGGACCAGCAGGTGCGCGTAGTGGGCTTCCAGCGTCTTGCCTTGCTCGCGCGCCTCGCGCTCCACCACCGGACCGCACAGCACCAGGTCGGCTTCCACCCAGGCATCGTGCGCGTACTCGAAGGTCAGGACGTTGGTCGCGTAGTCACGGCCGCGGTACTGGAGATTGAGTGCGCGGGCCTCGTCCTCGCCGACGATGCGCACCGCCATTTCCCCGGGGTGCCGCAGCGCGGTTTCCATCCAGCCGTGCACGCGCGCCCTTTTCAGCACTGCGCGATGGGCCGCCACGGTGGGGAAGCGGCCGAACTGCAGCGCGAGATCCAGCGTCAGGTGCATTTCAGGCCTTGGGACGCGCCGCGTCGTAGGCGTCGACGATGCGCGCGACCAACGGGTGCCGCACCACGTCCTTGCTGGTGAAGCGGGTGTGGGCGATGCCCTTGACGCGCTTGAGGATGCGCTCGGCTTCGACCAGGCCCGACAGCTGGCCCTTGGGCAGGTCGATCTGGCTGATGTCGCCCGTGACCACGGCCTTGGCACCAAAGCCGATGCGCGTGAGGAACATCTTCATCTGCTCCGGCGTCGTGTTCTGCGCCTCGTCGAGGATCACGAAGGCGTTGTTCAGGGTGCGGCCGCGCATGAAGGCCAGCGGGGCGATCTCCAGCGCCTGCCGCTCGAATGCCTTGACGACCTTGTCGAAGCCCATGAGTTCATACAGTGCGTCGTAGAGCGGTCGCAGGTACGGGTCGACCTTCTGCGACAGGTCGCCGGGCAGGAACCCGAGCTTCTCGCCCGCTTCGACCGCCGGCCGGGTGAGGACGATGCGTTGCACCGCGCTGCGTTCCAGCGCATCGACCGCGCAGGCGACAGCCAGGTAGGTCTTGCCCGTGCCGGCCGGCCCGATGCCGAACGTGATGTCGTGGTGGGCGATGTTTTCCAGGTAGGTGCTCTGGTTGGGCGTGCGCGCCTTCAGGTCGGCGCGGCGTGTGTGCAGCACCTGCGCACCGCTCTCGTCCTGCGACAGCGGCGCCTCGTCGGTCACCATGAGCTGGACCTTGTCCGCCGAGATGGGCCGGGCAGCGATCTCATAGAGCGCCTGCAGCACTTCCAGCGCCCGCTCGGCCTTCGCCTTGTGGCCTTCGATCTTGAATTGCTCGTGGCGGTGCGCGATCTTCACCTGCAATGCGAGCTCGACGGTGCGCAGGTGCTCGTCCATCGGGCCGCACAGGTGCGCCAGGCGCGTATTGCTGGGCGGGGAAAAGGTATGTTTGAGAATCAAGCTGATAATTCCGGTGAAACCAGAACGGCCCTAAGGCCGGGGACCCCCATGATAGGCAAATTGACGGGAACGCTAGGCGACAAGAACCCTCCCCAGGTGCTGGTGGATTGCAATGGCGTCGGCTATGAGGTGGACGTGCCCATGAGCACCTTCTACAACCTGCCCGGCCTGGGAGAGAAAGTCACCTTGCTCACCCACCTGGTGGTGCGCGAGGACGCGCAACTGCTGTACGGCTTCGGCTCGGCGGGCGAGCGGGAAGCCTTTCGCCTGTTGATCAAGATTTCGGGTGTCGGGCCGCGGACGGCGCTGTCGGTCCTCTCCGGCATGAGCGTGTCCGACATCGCGCAGGCCGTGACGGCCCAGGACGCCGGCCGGCTGGTCAAGGTGCCGGGCATCGGCAAGAAGACGGCGGAGCGCCTGCTGCTGGAACTCAAGGGCAAGTTCGGCGCCGACCTGGGTGCGAGTCCCACCGGCGTGGGTGGTGACGCGCAAGC
Organism: Ramlibacter sp.; assembly: GCA_035460205.1. Taxonomy (GTDB): domain Bacteria; phylum Pseudomonadota; class Gammaproteobacteria; order Burkholderiales; family Burkholderiaceae_C; genus Ramlibacter. The sequence goes on along the minus strand of DATHWV010000229.1, from coordinate 539 downwards.
CGACATCCTGCAGGCGCTGGTGGCGCTGGGTTACAGCGACAAGGAAGCCGCCGCCTCGCTCAAGGCCCTGCCGCGTGACGTTGGGGTGGCCGAAGGCATCCGGCTGGCGTTGAAGGCACTTAACAAATGAGCGCAGCGCCGAACCGCTTCAAGCAAGCTCGCGCCCCCTCGGGGGGCAGAGCAGCCGCCTTGGCGGCAAACGTGGGGGCTGAATGACCATCAAGACCGACGACTTCGACATGCCGCCGCCTCAGCGCGTGGTGTCGGCGGCGCCGACCTCGCCGAACGAGGAGGCGATCGAGCGCGCGCTGCGCCCCAAGCTGCTGCAAGAGTACGTGGGCCAGGCCAAGACGCGCGAGCAGCTGGAAATCTTCATCGGCGCCGCAAGGAAGCGCGGCGAGGCGATGGACCATGTCCTGCTGTTCGGCCCCCCGGGACTGGGCAAGACCACGCTGTCGCACATCATTGCCCACGAACTCGGCGTGAACCTGCGGCAGACCTCGGGCCCCGTGCTGGAAAAGCCCAAGGACCTGGCGGCG
>DATHWV010000228.1:0-2257 GCA_035460205.1 Ramlibacter sp. | reverse complement strand
CCGCCCCTGAAAGCCCGTCATGTCCCTCTTTAGCTGGTTGTTCCCCACGCCGATGCCGGCCAAGGCACCCGAGAGTTCGGGCTTGTCGCGCATGGAAGCCACCCGGCCGGTGAACCGGCGGGCCACCAAGGACAGCGGTCCGGGTGCGAACAACGCCCAGCCGGCCAACCGCAAGGGCGAGCGCATGGCTCGCCGCGAAGTGCTCTATACCGTCGTGCGCGAAGCGATGATGCGCGCCGGTGTCCTCACCTCCGCCTACAAGTTCAAGGTGCTCTCGCTCGACGGCCGTGGCCGCCAGTTCCTCGTGATGGTCGACCTGTCACGCGACAGCGGGTCCGAAACCGGCCGGCTGGCCGAGATCGAAGCCATGATCGCCCAGGGCGCGAAGGCACGCCACGACATCCTGGTCACCGCCGTGTACTGGCGCAGCAACGAGCATGTGGCCGTGGGCGACCCGGTGCAGGCCCGGACCCGGTCCACCGATTCGCACCCCATGCCGCTGGAGTCGCAGCCGGCCGTGCTGGAATCGGCGCCGGCGCCCCTCGCGCCCGTCGCGCAAGTGCCCGTACAGCGGCGCGGTGGGACGCACTTCGATCCCATCCAGGCGGACGAAGTGAGCGCGTTCAAGCAGGCATTGGCTGCAGGCACCGCCAAGCCGGCCGCCGCGGCCGCCGCAGCGGTGGGCTTGTCGGCACTGCATCATGAAGCGCCCGGCGTGCGTTCCTTTGACGGCTCGGCCAAGCACGGCCCCCAGAGCTACACGCTGCTGACGGGCTTCGAGGACACCGAGCTGCCTGACGCGGACATCCGCGCCGCCGCCGCCCTGAGCGGCACCCAATACGGCGAACTGAACTGACCGGCTACCGCCGGTCGGCCTCCGGGCTTCCCCGGGGCCGATCCCTGCCTTTAACGCTTACCTGTGACTTACACTGGCCGCCGCCCAGACAGAACGCCGGTGAGGAGACCCCATGAATGTTGAGCAACTCGTGGCCGCCATTGGCTCACTCGAGGCCAAGGACGCGCTGCAGTGCAAGCTGACGCTGGAGGAGTGGAAGTCGCTGGCGCCTTACCTGTCGGTGCGCTTCCTGAAGATCGGCGACCCACTGATGCACGAGGGCGACTGCGATCGCGAGGTGTTCATCCTGGCGGAGGGCGAACTGGAGGTCAGCATCCTTGGCAACCACATCGCCACGCTCCGGCCGGGCATGGTCGTGGGCGAAGGCACGTTCTTTTCCGGCGCATCGCGCAGCGCCACCGTCACCCCGTCACGGCCGGGCGTGGCCTGGGGGCTGAACTGGGAAAAGTTCGACGCCATGACGAACAGGCACCCCAAGCTCGCGGTGGACCTGGTCAAAGGCCTGGCGGCAGTGCTGGCCGTGCGCATGCGCGAAGCGCTGCTGGTCGGCCAGTTCACCTAGCCTTTCAACAACTTCTCTTCGGCCAGCGCCAGCGGCTCGGGCCGGCCTGAGAGCACCAGCGTGTCGCCGTCTTCCAGCGCAGGGTCGGCTGCCAGGTCGGCCGGCCGGCCGTTGCTGCGGCGCAGGCTCATGACCCGCACGTCTTCGTGCAGCGAGACCTGGCTCAAGGGCCGGCCCAGCGAACCCGACCCGCTGGGCAAGGTGACGGTGGCGAGCCGCTCCTGCTCCAGGTCGTCCGCCGTGTTGTCGTCGGCGCCGCGAAAGTAGCCGCGCAGCAGGTTGTAGCGCGCGTCGCGCTGGTCCTGCACTATGCGGATCACGCGGCGCATCGGCACGCCCACCAGTGCCAGCGCGTGGCTGGCCAGCATCAATGAACCTTCCAGCGCTTCCGGCACCACCTCGGTAGCGCCGGCGGCTTGCAGCTTTTCAAGATCGTGGTCGTCCTGCGTGCGCACGATCACCGGCACCTGCGGTGCGTGGCCGCGGGTGTGCGAGAGCACGCGCATCGCACCGGCCACGTCCAGGTAGGTGACGACCACGGCGCTGGCCCGTGCGAGGCCCGCGGCCATCAGCGCCTGCAGCCGCGCGGCATCGCCGAAGACGACGGAGTCGCCGGCGGCGGCGGCCTGGCGCACGCGGTCCGGGTCGAGGTCGAGCGCGATGTAGGGAATGCCTTCGCGCTCCAGCACGCGCGCCAGGTTCTGGCCGCTGCGTCCGTAGCCGCAGATCAGTACGTGCTTGTTGGCGTTGATCGACTTGCGCGCGATGGTGGTCATCTGCAGCGACTGCAGCAGCCACTCGCTGGAGACCAGCTTCATCACCAGCCGGTTGCTGTACAT
>DATHWV010000227.1:0-4608 GCA_035460205.1 Ramlibacter sp. | reverse complement strand
ATGGGAACCCACAAATGTATCGGGTGGCGCATGGCATGGCACGCACAAGGCTTGCAGTTTCATGGCAGGATGCGCAGCTGATTTCACCGATTCCCAGCAGGAGATAAACATGACAAGAGCCATCCAGATCAAACAGGCCGGTGGGCCGGAACAACTTGTGATCGCCGACGTTGCGGTGGGCGAACCGGGGCCGGGTGAAATCCGCATCCGCCACAAGGCGGTGGGCCTGAACTTCATCGACGTGTACCACCGCACCGGCGTGTACCCGTTGAACCTGCCGCACACCCTGGGCATGGAAGCCTCCGGCGTGATCGAGGCCGTTGGCGCCGGCGTCACGCACCTGAAGGTGGGCGACCGCGCGGCCTACGCGAGCCAGCCGCCCGGCAGCTACTGCGAGCAGCGCGTGATGCCTGCCAAGACGGTGTGCAAGCTGCCCGACTCGATCGACTTCGACACCGGCGCGGCCATGATGCTCAAGGGCCTGACGGCGCAGTACCTGCTCAAGCGCACGCAACCGCAGGGTGGGTTGAAGGAAGGCGACCACATCCTGTTCCACGCCGCCGCCGGTGGTGTGGGCCTGATCGCCAGCCAGTGGGCCAAGGCCATGGGCCTGCAACTGATCGGCACCGCGGGCTCGGACGCGAAATGCGCGCTGGCCAAGGAGCACGGCGCAGCCCACGTCATCAACTATGCGAAGGAAGACTTCGCCGCGCGGGTCAAGGAGATCACGGGTGGCCGCGGCGTGAAGGTCGTTTACGACTCGGTCGGCAAGGACACCTGGGACAAGTCGCTGGAATGCCTGCAGCCTTTCGGCCTGATGGCCTGCTTCGGCGCCGCATCGGGTGCACCCGCGCCGTTCGCCGTGGGCATGCTCGCCGCCAAGGGCTCGCTGTACGTCACCCGCCAGACGTTGTTCACGCACATCGCCACGCGCGAGGCTTGCCAGTCGATGGCCGACGACCTGTTCGAGGCCGTGGGCAGCGGCAAGGTCAAGATCCGCATCGACCAGCGCTATCCGCTGGAGCAGGTGCAACAGGCCCACCGCGACCTCGAAGCGCGCAAGACCACCGGCAGCACCATCCTCACCCTGTGAGCGAACTGGTCCTGGACGCCGATTGGCTGGCCGCGCTGCAGGCGCGTGCCAACCAGCCGGAGCTGCGGCCTCGCGTGCCGCTGTGGGCCGGGCAGGCGCGCATCGGCTCGGTGGAGCCGGACCTGCTGCCCGGCATCGCCTTGCCGCAAGGCCTGGTCACGCCAACGCATGGGGCCGGAGAGCCGGGCTGGCGCATCACAGGTGACCTCACCGCCAATCTTCACCACCTGGCATTGGCGCTGCGCGACGCGGGCGTGGCGCACGCCTGGCGCGACGAACAGCTGGCAGTGACCGATGAACAGGGCAATGTGCTGGGGACGGTGGAACGGGCCGTGGTCCGGCCGCTGGGCATCACGACTTTCGCGGTGCACCTGGTCGGCGTGGCGCCCGACGGCCGCCACTGGGTGCAGCAGCGGTCCCTGACCAAGCCGAATGACCCGGGCCTGTGGGACACCTTGATGGGCGGCATGGTCCCGGCCTCCGATACCGTGATGCAGGCGCTGGAGCGCGAGACCTGGGAGGAAGCCGGCCTGCGCGTGGAACAGGTTGAAGGGCTGCGCTTCGGCGGTCGCATCAGCACCCGTCGGCCCACCGGCGACGGCCGGGCCGGCTACGTGGTGGAGCATGTCGACTGGTACCGCTGTGTCGTGCCCGATGGCGTCGTGCCGTCCAACCAGGATGGCGAAGTGGCCCAGTTCAGGTTGATGCCGCTGGCTGAATTGCGCGAGCGGCTGCAGCGTGATGAATTCACGACCGAGGCCGCCCTGATCGTGTCCCAATCGCGCTTCTGACGCGAAACTGTAGTCGCGCTCCGACACATCCATGGCAAACCCGCGCCGGGCCTGAACGAACCCTCCTACATGTGCGAGTCCTCATGGCTTGCACCCAGGCCCCGCCGGGCACGCTAGATTGGTCTCAACTGGAGATCACATGAAATTCCGTGCTTACATCGTCGAGGACAGTCCGACGATCCGTGAGAACCTCATCGAGACATTGCAGGAGCTCGCGCTCGTGGACCCGGTCGGCGTGGCCGAGACGGAGCACGAGGGCAAGCGGTGGCTCGCCCAGAACGACAGCTACTGGGACCTCGCGATCGTGGACCTCTTCCTCAAGGAAGGAAATGGCCTGAACATCCTGGAAGCCTTCCAGGACCGGCGCGCCGAGCAGAAGATGGTGGTGCTGAGCAACCATGCAACCAACGACGTGCGCGGCCGCTGTGCCCAGCTGGGCGCCGACGCCGTGTTCGACAAGTCGACCGAGATCGATGCGCTGGTGGACTACTGCGTGCAACAGCGCACCAGGCGCGAGTCACACTGAGGCAGGCTCAGGAGCCGTCGGCCAGCTGTGACTGGCGCAGGCGGCTGGGCGCGAGCGCGCCGGCCGAATCGAGGATCGGGTACGCGATCGAACAGATGTGCGAATTCATCCGCTTGAGGTCGCTGATCAGGTCGATATGCAGCGAGCTGGTTTCGATGCTCTGCATCGTGTTGCCCGAGAGGCGCGTGAGGTGGGTGGACGCATAGGCACGCTCAAGGTCCCGGAACCGGGCCTTCTCTTCGAGCAGCTTTTGGGCATCCCGCACGGAACCGTTGAGGAACACGCTCATTCCCAGCCGCAGGTTGTCGATCAGGCGGGCGTGCAGTTCGCAGATCTCGGCCATGCCGGCGTCGGAGAAGCTGCGGCCCTTCTTGATCTTCTTGTCCTCGATGTCGATCAGCACGCGCTCGACGATGTCGCCGATCTGCTCCATGTTGATGGTGAAGCTGATAATGTCGGTCCAGCGCCGGCTTTCTTCCTCGCCCAGCGCCTCGCGTGAAATCTTGGTCAGGTAGTACTTGATGGCCGAGTAGAGCTCATCCACCGAATCGTCGAGCTTGCGCAGTTCCTCGGCCAGCTTGAGGTCGTTGCTCTTGATGACCTGCAGCATGCCCACCATCATGGTCTCGACGATGTCGGCTTGGTGCAGTGCCTCGCGTGCCGCGCACGAGATGGCCAGTGAAGGCGTGGCAAGAGCGGACGGGTCGAGGTGGTGCGGCCGGCCGGCCACCATGGTCTTGTCGGGCTTGGGCAGCCACTTCTCCACCCAGCGCGCGATCACCTGCGTGAACCCGATGAACAGGATGCCGACCAGGATGTTGAAGCTCAGGTGGAACAGGACGACCAGGGTGGCCGCGTCCTGCACATAGGGCCGCACATACTTGAGCCAGGCACCCACCAGCGGCGCGGCGACCAGGATGCCGATGGCCTTGAACACGAAGTTGCCCAGCGGCACCTGCCGCACCTCGATCGTGGACCTCGCGGTGGTCAACACCGCCAGCAGGCCGCTGCCCAGGTTGGCGCCCAGCACCAGGCCCAGCGCGGGTTCGATCGGGATCAGCCCCGAAGCCGTGAGCGTGGCCGTCAGCAGCACGATCGCCAGGCTCGAATACGAGACCACGGCCAGCAAGGCACCCACGGTGATCTCCAGCAGCAGTTCGCTGGTGATCGAGCCGATCAGCGCCTTGACCACCGGTGAGGCGGTCATGATGTGCGTGGACTCGGAAATCAGCCGCAGGGCCAGCAGCATCAGGCCCAGGCCGATCAGGATGCGGCCGAAGCGGCCAATGGGGTTGGACTGGCTGGAGACGAACAGCACCACGCCGACGAAGATGAACAGCGGTGACAGCCAGGACAGGTCGAAGGAGAACACCACGGCCATCAGCGCGGTGCCTATGTCGGCGCCCAGCATCACGGACAGCGCAAGCGGCAGGGTGACCAGGCCCTGGCCGACGAAGGACGAGACGATCAGTGCGGTAGCCGTGCTCGATTGCACCAGCGCGGTGACGCCCAGGCCGGAGATGGCTGCGGTCCAGCGGTTGGCGACGCTGTGGGCCAGCACGTTGCGCAGGTTGGCACCAAACACCCGCAGGATGCTGGTTCGAACGAGATGGGTTCCCCACACCAGCAGCGCTATGGCCGCCAGAAGATTCAACAGATGCTTCATTCTTGAGGCTTCAACTATACGCTTGGTGCGCCGCAGCAATATGAACCGCGGGTGAAGCCTTGCAAGCAACGTGCCGCGAAGGCCGCGGCGGCGGGGTTATTTGGCCCGCCGTACGCGCAGGATTTCGTCCAGGATCAGGCAGGCCGCGCCGACGGTGATCGCGCTGTCGGCCACGTTGAAAGCGGGGAAGTACCAGCCGGCCCAGTGGACCTGGACGAAGTCCACCACGTAGCCGTGCAACAGGCGGTCCACCACGTTGCCGATGGCGCCCCCGAGGATGCACGCCAGCGCGAAGGAGAACAGCTTCTGCCCGGCGTGCGAGCGCAGCATCCAGACGATCACGACCGCGGCGGTGATGCCGATGCCGGTGAACAGCCAGCGCTGCCAGCCTGACTGCGCGGCCAGGAAGGAGAAGGCCGCACCGGTGTTGTGCGCGCGCACGATGTTGAAGAAGCTGGTGACGTAGGTGGTGTCGCCGAGCTTGTAGTAGCCCAGGATCAGGACCTTGGTGAACTGGTCCGCGAGGAACAGC
>DATHWV010000226.1:0-4529 GCA_035460205.1 Ramlibacter sp. | reverse complement strand
TTACGTCAACCAAGTCCTCTAGGAGCTTTTCATGCAAGTTATCAGCTTTGTCGCACTGGCCGCCGGCCTGATCATCGGTCTGGGCGCTATCGGTGCCTGTATCGGCATCGGCATCATGGGCAGCAAGTACCTCGAATCGGCCGCGCGCCAGCCCGAGCTGATGGGCGAACTGCAGACCAAGATGTTCCTGCTGGCCGGCCTGATCGACGCCGCCTTCATTATCGGCACCGGTATCGCGCTGTGGTTCGCCACCGCCAACCCGTTCCTGGCCCAGATCGCCAACCTGCCGAAGTAAGCATCCGCACAACGACATGCCTTGCGGCTTTGCCGCGGGGTGAAGGATGAAAAAGTGAGCATCACCGGTACCCTGATCATTCAGATGATCGTGTTCCTGATCCTGGTCGGGTTCACGATGAAGTTCGTGTGGCCCCCGATCGCCGCCGCACTCGATGAGCGCGCCGAGAAGATCAAGGAAGGCCTCGCTGCCGCCGACAAGGCCAAGTCCGACCTCGCCGCCGCCGACCGGCGCGTCGAGGAAGAACTGGGCAAGGCCCGCAACGAGAAGGCCACCCTGCTGGCCGACGCGGAACGCCGCGCACAGCAGATCGTCGAGGAGGCCAAGGGCCGCGCGACGGAAGAGGGCGCCAAGATCATCGCCGCCGCCAAGTCCGAAGCCGAGCAGCAGACCGTCAAGGCCCGCGAAGTCCTGCGCGAGCAGGTTGCCGCGCTGGCCGTCAAGGGCGCCGAGCAGATCCTGCGCAAGGAAGTCAACGCCGGCGTCCACGCCGAGTTGCTCAACCGCCTGAAGACCGAGCTGTAAGGGGCAATCATGGCTGAACTCGCCACCATCGCCCGCCCGTACGCCGAGGCCCTGTTCAAGTCCGCGAAGGCCGACCTGAACGGCGCCGCCCAGTGGCTCGACGCCCTGGGCGCCGTTGCCGGCAACGAGCAACTGCAGCAGTTCGCGGGCAACCCGAAGGTCACCGACAAGCAGGTGTTCGAGCTGGTTTCCGACGTGGCGAAAGTGCAGCTGCCGGAGAACGCGAAGAATTTCCTGCGCACCGTGATCGAAAACGGACGCCTGTCCGCGCTGCCGGAAATCGCTTCGCAATTCCGCGAGCTGAAGAACTCGCAGAGCGGCTCGTCCGACGCGGTGGTGCACAGCGCCTTCCCGATCGACGCGCAGGCCCTCGGCGGCGTCTCGGCCGTGCTGGAAAAACGCTTCGGCCGCAAGCTCAATGTGAGCGTCAAGGAAGATCCGTCCCTCATCGGCGGCATTCGCGTGGTGGTCGGCGACGAGGTGCTGGACACCTCGGTCAAGGCCCGCCTGGAACAAATGAAAGTCGCCCTCACGGCCTGACAAGCGCCCTGAGTCGCCAACACTAAAGAAAGGAAAGAGTCATGCAACTCAATCCCGCAGAGATTTCTGAACTGATCAAGAGCCGCATCGAGGGCCTGAACGCCAGCGCCGACATCCGCAACCAGGGCACCGTCGTGTCGGTGGCCGACGGCATCTGTCGCATCCATGGCCTGTCGGACGTGATGGCCGGCGAAATGCTGGAATTCCCGCCCACCGCGGACGGCACTCCCACGTTCGGCCTGGCGCTGAACCTCGAGCGCGACTCCGTCGGCTCGGTGATCCTGGGTGAGTACGAGCACATCTCCGAAGGCGACACCGTCAAGTGCACGGGCCGCATCCTGGAAGTGCCGGTCGGCCCCGAGCTGGTCGGCCGCGTCGTCAACGCCCTGGGCCAGCCGATTGACGGCAAGGGCCCGGTCAACGCGAAGATGACCGACGTGATCGAAAAGGTCGCCCCCGGCGTGATCGCCCGCCAGTCCGTGAGCCAGCCGATGGCCACCGGCCTGAAGGCCATCGACTCCATGGTGCCGATCGGCCGTGGCCAGCGCGAGCTGATCATCGGCGACCGCCAGACCGGCAAGTCGGCCGTGGCCGTTGACGCCATCATCAACCAGAAGGGCCAGAACATGGCCTGCGTGTACGTGGCCATCGGCCAGAAGGCGTCCACGGTCAAGAACCTCGTGCGTGCGCTGGAGCAGGCCGGCGCGATGGAATACACCATCGTCGTCGCCGCCTCCGCATCGGAATCCGCCGCCATGCAGTACGTCTCGGCGTACTCGGGCTGCACGATGGGCGAGTACTTCCGCGACCGCGGCCAGGACGCGCTGATCATTTATGACGACCTGTCCAAGCAGGCCGTTGCCTACCGCCAGGTTTCGCTGCTGCTGCGCCGCCCGCCGGGCCGCGAAGCCTACCCCGGCGACGTGTTCTATCTCCACAGCCGCCTGCTCGAGCGCGCGGCCCGCGTGAACGCCGACTACGTCGAAGCCTTCACCAAGGGTGAAGTCAAGGGCAAGACCGGTTCGCTCACCGCGCTGCCGATCATCGAAACGCAAGCCGGTGACGTTTCCGCGTTCGTTCCGACCAACGTGATCTCGATCACCGACGGCCAGATCTTCCTGGAAACCAACCTGTTCAACGCCGGCGTCCGTCCCGCGATTAACGCCGGTATCTCGGTGTCGCGCGTCGGTGGCGCTGCGCAAACGAACTGGATCAAGGGCCTGTCCGGCGGTATCCGTACCGACCTGGCGCAGTACCGTGAACTGGCCGCTTTCGCGCAGTTCGCCTCGGACCTGGACGAAGCCACCCGCAAGCAGCTGGACCGCGGTGCCCGCGTGACCGAACTGCTGAAGCAGGCCCAGTACAGCCCGCTGCCGATTTCGCTGATGGGCGCGTCGCTGTTCGCAGTGAACAAGGGCTACTTCGACGACTTCGAAGTCAAGAAGGTCCTGCCTTTCGAGCACGGCCTGCACGCCCACCTCAAGGACAAGCACGCTGCCCTGCTGGCCACGATCGAGAAGAACGGCGCCAAGTGGGACAACAAGCCGGCCAAGGATTCGGACAGCGACGAGAAGAAGGCCTTCAAGAAGGTCTGCATCGACGCCGAAGCCGAACTGACGGCCGCGATCGTCGCGTTCAAGAAAACCTTCGCTTAACTGCCCGCTGACTACAACAGGAGTCCAACGTGGCTGCAGGTAAAGAGATTCGGGGCAAGATCAAGTCGGTGGAGAACACCCGCAAGATCACCAAGGCGATGGAGATGGTGTCCGTCTCCAAGATGCGCAAGGCGCAGGAGCGCATGCGCCGCGCCCGTCCGTACAGCGACAAGGTGCGCAACATTGCCGCCAACCTCGGCAAGGCGAACCCGGAGTACACCCACGCCTTCATGAAGGTGAACACCGACGCGAAGGCCGTGGGCTACATCGTGGTGACCACCGACAAGGGCCTGTGCGGCGGCATGAACACCAACGTGCTGCGCGCCGTGACCACCAAGCTGCGCGAGCAGCAGGCGGCCGGCATGGAAGCGTTTACGGTGGCCATCGGCAACAAGGGCCTGGGCTTCCTGAACCGAGTCGGCGCCAAGGTCGTGTCGCATGTCACCCAGCTGGGCGACACGCCGCACCTGGACAAGCTGATCGGCCCGGTGAAGGTGCTGCTGGACCAGTACGCGCAAGGCAAGCTGAGCGCGGTGTACCTGTCGTACACCCGCTTCATCAACACCATGAAGCAGGAACCGGTGATCCAGCAGCTGCTGCCGCTCACCGCCGAAAGCTTCAAGGCCGATGAAGGCCAGCCGGGTTGGGACTACATCTACGAGCCGGACGCGCAGAGCGTCATCGACGACCTGCTGTTGCGCTACCTCGAAGCGCTGGTCTACCAGGCCGTGGCCGAGAACATGGCGTCCGAGCAATCGGCCCGCATGGTGGCCATGAAGGCCGCGACCGACAACGCCGGCAACGTGATTGCCGAGCTCAAGCTGGTCTACAACAAGACGCGCCAGGCAGCGATCACGAAAGAGCTTTCGGAGATCGTGGCCGGAGCGGCTGCCGTCTAAGACCCACAGATTATTTTATTGGAGCAACACATGGCTCAAGCACAAGCTACCCAAGGCAAGATCGTTCAATGTATCGGCGCCGTCGTGGACGTCGAATTCCCCCGCGACAAGATGCCCAAGGTGTACGACGCCTTGAAGATGGAAGGCACCGCGCTGACCCTGGAAGTGCAGCAGCAGCTGGGCGACGGCGTCGTGCGCACCATCGCGCTGGGCTCGTCGGACGGCCTGCGCCGCGGCAGCATGGTCTACAACACCGAAAGCCCGATCACGGTGCCGGTCGGCAAGGGCACGCTGGGCCGCATCATGGACGTGCTGGGCAACCCGATCGACGAGCGCGGCCCCGTGGACTCGACGCTGACGGCGTCCATCCACCGCAAGGCCCCGGCCTATGACGAGCTGTCGCCCTCGCAGGAACTGCTCGAAACCGGCATCAAGGTGATCGACCTGATCTGCCCGTTCGCCAAGGGCGGCAAGGTGGGCCTGTTCGGCGGCGCCGGCGTCGGCAAGACCGTGAACATGATGGAACTGATCAACAACATCGCCAAGGCCCACTCCGGCCTGTCGGTGTTCGCCGGCGTCGGTGAGCGCACCCGCGAAGGCAACGACTTCTATCAC
>DATHWV010000225.1:0-4187 GCA_035460205.1 Ramlibacter sp. | reverse complement strand
GCTGCCGACCATGCCGCTGAGCAGGAACAGGGTGCCGGCCTCGACGCGCCATGGTGAAACAGTTTCCTCGAACACTGCGGGGAAGCCTCCGGCCGGCACGCTGAGGATGCCGCGCGGCGACGAGCGCTCTTCGACCACGTTGCCTTGCGCGTCGAGCAGCGCCGCCCGCAAGGACGTGGTGCCCCAATCCAGCGCGACCAGTTGCTTCACCGCGGTCACTCGAAGTCCAGCAACACCTTCATCGCCTGCGTGCGGTCCGCTGCCAGTGCGAAGGCGCGGCCCGCATCCCGGTAAGGCACGGTGGCGGAGATCAACGGTTTCACATCGACCAGGCCCTTGTTCAACAGCTCCACCGCGATGCCGAACTCCTCATGGAAGCGGAAGGTGCCGCGCAGGTCGAACTCCTTTGCGACGATGGCGTTGATGGGCAGGGTCATCTCGCCGCCCAGGCCCACCTGCACGATGATGCCGCGCGGACGCAGTGCGTCGAAGGCACCGCGCAAGGCGCGCTCGTTGCCGCTGCATTCGAACAGCACGTCGAACTGGCCCTTGTCCGCGGAGAAGGCGGCCAGGGCGTCGGGCTGGCTCGCCATGTTCAACGCCTGGTCGGCGCCGACCTTCATGGCGCTGCGCAGTGGGAAGTCACCCACGTCGGTGACGACGATGTTCGTCGCACCGGCTCGTCGCGCCGCGATGACAACCAGCGCGCCGATGGGACCGCAGCCCGTCACCAGCACGCTCTTGCCCAACAGCGGGCCGGCGCGTTGCACCGCATGCAGCGCCACCGCCAGCGGTTCGGCCATCGCGCCTTCGCGGTCGCTCACGTTGGGGGCCAGCTTGAAGGATTGCGCGGTTTCGACCACGATCTCGCGGCGGAACGCGCCTTGCACATGCGGGGTGCGCATTGCGCTGCCGTAGTAGCGCATGTCCAGGCAGTGGTTCTGCAATCCCATCTGGCAGAAGCGGCAGGCGCCGCAAGGGCGGCTGGGGCTGATGGCGATGCGGTCGCCCGGCACGAAGCCGCCCACATCGGCACCAGCTTCTTCGATGACACCCGACACCTCATGCCCCAGCACCATGGGCTCCTTCACGCGCACGGTTCCGAAACCGCCGTGCTGGAAGTAGTGCAGGTCGGAACCGCAGATGCCGCCAAAGCGAACCTTCACGCGCAACTGGTGTGGCAGAAGGTCGGGCGTTGGCACGTCTTCGACCCGCAGGTCGCCGGCGGCGTGGATGACGAGGGCGTCCATGGAGATGTCCCGGTTGTTTGGTGCTAGAGCGTGGCGGTCACGCCGCCGTCCACATAGAGGATGTGGCCGTTGACGAAGTTGGATGCGTCGCTGGCCAGGAACACCGCCGCGCCCACGAGGTCTTCGACGTCGCCCCAGCGGCGGGTGGGCGTGCGGTTGATAAGCCAGGCGCTGAACTCGGGGTTGTCCACCAGCGCCTGGTTCAATTCGGTCTTGAAGTAGCCCGGCCCGAGGCCGTTGACCTGGATGCCGTGCTGTCCCCAGTCGATTGCCATGCCCTTGGTCAACATCTTCACCGCGCCCTTGCTCGCGGTGTACGGTGCGATGTTGGGCCGGCCGAGCTCGCTTTGCACCGAGCAGACGTTGATGATCTTGCCGCGCTTGCGGCCGATCATGTGGCGCGCGACGGCCTGGCCAACCAGGAACACGCTGTCCACGTTGGTCTTCATCAGCTCGTGCCAGTGCGCTTCCTCGAATTGTTCGAGCGGCGCGCGCCGCTGCATGCCGGCGTTGTTGATCAGGATGTCGATGGGACCGATGTTCGATTCGATCGCGGCGACGGCTTTTGTCACCGCAGCGCCGTCGGTCACGTCGAAAGGCATGGTGACCACGTTGGCGCCACCGGCGCGCAACTTGTCCGCCGCCTGATCCACCTTGCCCGCGTTGCGGCCGTTCAGCACGATACGCGCACCGGCGCCGGCCAGACCTGCCGCCAGCGCCAGCCCGATGCCCGCGCTGGACCCGGTGATCAGCGCCGTGCGCCCGGCCAGGCTGAACTTGTCGAGGACGCTGCTCAATGGTTGTCCTTGGGCACGAAGGCGCCGCGTTGCCCGACCAGGAAGTCGAGATCCGCACCTTCGTCGGCCTGCAAGACATGGTCGATGTACAGCTTCCAGTAGCCGGAGCTCAACGCGGGCGGCGGGGCCACCCACTTCGCCATGCGTGCCTTCAACTCCTCGTCGCTGATCAACAGTTGCAGGCGGCGCTTGGGCACATCCAACTCGATCATGTCGCCGTTCTGCACGATGGCCAGCGGGCCGCCGGCCGCGGCTTCGGGCGTGGTGTGCAGCACGACGGTGCCATACGCGGTACCACTCATGCGGGCGTCGCTGATGCGGACCATGTCGGTGATGCCCTTGCGCAGCACCTTGGGCGGCAGCGGCATGTTGCCCACTTCCGCCATGCCGGGGTAGCCCTTGGGGCCGCAGTTCTTCAGCACCAGGATGCAGTTCTCGTCGACGTCCAGGTTTTCGTCGTCGATGCGCTTGTGGAAGTCGTGGCTGTCCTCGAACACCACGGCGCGGCCGGTATGCACCATCAGCTTCGGCGTCGCGGCACTCGGCTTGATGACCGCACCCCGTGGCGCGAGGTTGCCGCGCAGGATGGCGATGCCGGCCTTCTCCTTGAACGGCTCGTTGAATTTCTTGATGACGCGCGGGTCGTAGTTCTGCGCATCGGCAATGTTCTGCGCCACCGTCTGGCCGCTCACCGTCACGATGTCCTTGTGCAACAGGTGCTCGATCTCTTTCATCACCACGGGCAGGCCGCCGGCGTAGCAGAAGTCCTCCATCAGGTGGTCGCCCGAGGGCTGAAGGTTCACCAGGCAAGGCAGTTCGCTGCCGAGCTTTTCGAAATCATCCACCGTGAGCTTCAGGCCCAGGCGGCCGGCTATGGCGATCAGGTGGATCACGGCGTTGGTACTGCCGCCGATCGCGGCCAGCGTGCGGATCGCGTTTTCGAAAGCTTCTCGCGTCAGCACCTTGCTGATCGTCTGGTCGGTATGCACCATCTCCACGATCCGGCGGCCGGCATTGCGCGCCAGCACGTTGCGGCGCCCATCGACGGCAGGGTATGCCGCATTGCCCGGCAGGCCGATGCCCAGCGCTTCCACCATGCTGGCCATGGTCGATGCAGTGCCCATGGTCATGCAATGCCCATGGCTGCGGTGCATGCACGATTCCGCTTCAAAGAAGTCCTGCAGCTTGAGCGTGCCCGCGCGCACCTGTTCGCTCATGCTCCACACGCCGGTGCCGGAGCCGAGTTCCTGGCCGCGCCATTTGCCATTGAGCATGGGGCCGCCGGAAACGCCGATGGTCGGCAGCCCGGCGCTGCCCGCACCCATCAGCAAAGAGGGTGTGGTCTTGTCGCAGCCCATGAGCAGCACCACGCCGTCGATCGGGTTGCCGCGGATCGATTCCTCCACGTCCATCGACGCGAGGTTGCGATACAGCATGGCCGTGGGGCGCAACAGCGTTTCGCCCAGCGACATCACCGGGAATTCCAGCGGAAAGCCGCCGGCTTCGTACACGCCGATCTTCACCTGCTCGGCGAGCGTGCGGAAGTGGCTGTTGCAGGGCGTGAGCTCGCTGAAGGTGTTGCAGATACCGATGACCGGGCGGCCGTCGAACTGGTCGTGCGGAACACCTTTGCCCTTGACCCAGCTGCGGTAGGCAAAACCATCACGGTCCTGCCGGCCGAACCATTGCTGGCTGCGAAGTTCAGAGGGTTTCTTGCGGGGTTGGTCGGCCATCTTGTCTCCGTTACTGCGCGTTGACGGGGCCCCGAAGACGTCCTCCGGGTTTTCCCTTTGACATGAAATTCTGTCTTACATCATATGATATCCAACCTCGCGATGCCAAGCTCGCGCGGCGGATTTCGAACCCCATTCCAGGAGACGAGGATGAAGATCAGGACACTCTGTATAGCGATGGCCGCAGCGGGCGGCTTGCTCTGCGCAGGGCAGGTTGCCGCGCAGGAAAAGCTCACCGTCTGGTGGGTCAAGGGCTTCTACAAAGCCGAGGACGACGCGCTGTTCGCCGCCATCAAGAAGTACGAGGCGAAGAACAAGAACGTCAAGATCGAGCTTTCGCAGTACCCGATCCAGGACATGATTCCCAAGACCGTGGCCGCGCTCGACTCGGGCAACCCGCCTGACGT
>DATHWV010000224.1:0-2258 GCA_035460205.1 Ramlibacter sp. | reverse complement strand
GCGCCGCCTTCGGGCTCGAACGGCCCCTGCGTCTCGTGCACGATCAGGTGCATCGCTCGCAACATGTCTGCGAGCACATGGTCCGGCTCAATCTTCAGGTGGTCGGGCTTGAGTTCGATCGGCACGTGGCGGTTGCCCAGGTGGTAGGCGGCGCGCGTCAGGTCGAACGGCGTGCCGTGCTCCTTGCAGTGCGTGATCACCAGCACCGATTGCGGTGCAGCCACGACCTTGATGAGCGAGCCATCTTCGGCCACCAGCACATCGCCTCCGCGCACCACGGCGCCGCGCGGCAGAAAGACGCCCAGGTGCCGCCCTTGCGAATCGGTGCAGTCGAAGCGGCTTTTCTGGCGCACGTCCCAGTCCAGTTCGACCGTGGCGGCGCGCTTGAGCAGGACGGGCGCCAGGCCATGGCCGCCCGCGAGCAATTTGGATACTTGCAGCATCCGCGAATACTAAGCCGGATTGCCCGCTAGAAGAGGAAGTAGCGCTGCGCCATCGGCAGCACCTTGGCGGGCTCGCAGGTCAGCAATTGCCCATCCGCGCGCACCGCGTAAGTCTGCGGGTCGATCTCCATCTTCGGCAGGTAGGCGTTGTGGACCATGTCCTGCTTGCGGATCTTGCGGACGTCCTTCACCGCGCTCAGCGTCTTGCTCAGGCCGAACTTATCCTGGATGCCCGCCGCCAGGCCGGCTTGCGACACGAAGGTGAGCGAACCTTTCGCAATCGCGCTGCCGAAGCCGCCGAACATGGGGCGGTAGTGCACCGGCTGCGGTGTGGGGATGGACGCGTTGGGGTCGCCCATGGCAGCCAGCGCAATGAAGCCGCCTTTGAGGACCAGCGCCGGCTTCACGCCGAAGAACGCGGGCTTCCAGACCACCAGGTCGGCCCACTTGCCAGGGGCAATGCTGCCCACTTCATGCGAGATGCCGTGCGCGATGGCCGGGTTGATCGTGTACTTGGAAACGTAGCGCTTGACGCGGTTGTTGTCGTTGCGCTCGCCATCGCCTTGCAGGCTGCCGCGCTGCACCTTCATCTTGTGCGCCGTCTGCCAGGTGCGCAGGACGACTTCGCCGACGCGACCCATCGCCTGGCTGTCGCTGGACATCATGCTGATGGCGCCGAGGTCATGCAGGATGTCCTCGGCCGCGATCGTTTCCTTGCGGATGCGGCTCTCGGCGAACGCCAGGTCCTCCGCGATGGCCGCGTCGAGGTGGTGGCACACCATCAGCATGTCCACATGCTCGTCCAGCGTGTTCACGGTGTACGGCATGGTGGGGTTGGTGGACGAAGGCAGGAAGTTCGCCTCGCCGACCACGCGCAGGATGTCCGGCGCGTGGCCACCGCCGGCGCCTTCGGTGTGGAAAGCGCACAGGCCGCGCCCTTTGGTGGCGGCAATGGTGTTTTCCACGAAGCCCGATTCGTTCAACGTGTCGCTGTGGATGGCGACCTGCGTGTCGGTGGCTTCGGCGACGTCCAGGCAGTTGCTGATGGCGGCGGGCGTAGTGCCCCAGTCCTCATGCAGCTTCAGGCCGATGACGCCCGCGTTGATCTGTTCATGCAGCGCGGCCGGCAGGCTCGCGTTGCCCTTGCCCAGGAAGCCGAGGTTCATCGGGAAGCCGTCGGCCGCCTGCAGCATGCGCTCGATGTTCCAGGGCCCTGGCGTGCAGGTGGTGGCGAAGGTACCGGTGGCCGGGCCGGTGCCGCCACCGAGCATGGTGGTGACGCCTGACGCGAGCGCTTCCTCGATCTGCTGCGGGCAGATGAAATGGATATGGCTGTCGATGCCACCGGTCGTGACGATGTTGCCTTCGCAGGAAATGATTTCGGTGCCGGGGCCGATGATGATGTCGATGCCCGGCTGCGTGTCCGGGTTGCCTGCCTTGCCGATGGCGACGATGCGCCCGCCCTTGACGCCGATGTCGGCCTTGACGATGCCCCAGTGGTCGATGATGAGCGCGTTGGTCAGCACCAGGTCCATCGAACCTTCGGCACGGGTTTTCTGGCCCTGCGCCATGCCGTCGCGGATCGTCTTGCCGCCGCCGAACTTCACTTCCTCGCCGTAGCCGCCGGCGCGCAAGGTGTAGTCGTCCTCGACTTCGATCAAGAGGTCCGTGTCTGCCAGGCGGATGCGGTCGCCCTTCGTGGGCCCGAACATTTCGGCGTAAGCGCGCCGTCCAATCGTTGCCATGTCTAGAGCGCTCCTTGCACCAGGCCGCGAAAGCCATAGACCTTGCGGTCACCGCTGAAGTCCACCAATT
>DATHWV010000223.1:0-5087 GCA_035460205.1 Ramlibacter sp. | reverse complement strand
AGCAGCACCTGGATGTCCGGGGCGAGACGCAGGCGCTTGGCATAGCGCTTGCCGAAATCGGTGGGGCAGGAGAAGCGCTCCAGGGAGTTCGTGCGCACGATGCCGCTCTCGAACCGGCGCACCATGGGCGGCGCCGACGCGCCCAGTGCTTCCTCGGCGTCGTACGCGAAACGGCCTGCCTCGGCCAGTGCGTTGGCCTGGGGGTAGAAGGGCAACAGGTCTTCGTAAGAAATCGGCCAGCCGCTGAAAGGCACGTGGCTGCGGGTCTCGAAATCGACCGGGTCGAAAGGCACGCAGCGCCCGCCCCAGATCGTGGTGGAGCCGCCCATGCGGCGCTGGCGGTACTTGTCCGGCGGGCTGTGCAGGCGCTCGTCGGCCACTTCGCCGTTGTACAGCGCCTGCGTGGGTGCATGCTCGCCGGCCTGGCCGGATTCGAGCAGCAGGATCTTCAGGCCCTGGCCGGAGAGCGACAGCGCCAGCGAGATACCGGCCGCGCCGCCGCCCACGATGCACACGTCGGCGAACAGGCAGGCGCCGTTGTCGATGCTGTCGGCGCTGGCGATCATGGCGTGCTTTCCGTTTGCGGGGAGGCCGCGGCCGGCTGGCCCGCGATGCCGAAGTGGCGGTCATGGATGCGCGCAATGCTCGCGAAGAAGCGCGAGAGGGAGAACTGGCGCTCGTACAGGGCGCGGCCATCGTGCCCCAGTTTCGCGAGCAGTTCCGGATCGTCCAGCACCTTGTGCAGTCCCGCGGCGATGCCCTCGATGTCCCCCGGCGTCACGAACAACGCATTGACGCCATCGGCCAATGCGGTGGGAATCTCGCCTACCGGCGTGCAGACCACGGCCACGCCATGCGCCAGCGCCTCCAGGATTACCAGCGGCAGGCCTTCGTCGTACGAGGGCAGCACGAGCACGTCGGATTGCGCCATGAGGGCGGCGACCTGCTGCTGGTCGCACCAGCCGGCAAAGCGAACCAGCTTGTCCACGCCCAGGTCGCGGGCCTTGGCCTGGTACCCGGCAACATCGCCGCCACCGGCCAGAACGACTTCCACGGCTTGCGGGTCGAAGCGGCCTTGGGCCAGCGCCTTCAACAAGTCCGAGACGCCCTTGCGTTCGGAGAGGTTCCCCAGGAACAGTATGCGACGCGGCCCGCCGGGTTCGCGCTCCCGCTTGCCGTGTGCCGGCTCCGGTACGCCGTTGATGACGATCTCCACCCGCGCGGTTGGCACCTGCAGGTCCTCGGTGACGAAGCGCTTTGCCGCGTCGCCCAGGACGATCACGCTGGACGGCAGCGAGAACACCCAGCGGACCACCGCGCGCAATGGCGAAGGCAATGAGCGGTAATAGTGATGCAACTGGGCCGCATGCAAATGCAGCACCACCGGAACGCCGAGTGCGCGGCACATGACGACAACAGCACTTTTGCGCCACAGGCTCAGGCGCTCGGCCATGTTGACGTGCACGCCGGCCAGGTCGCCGCTGATCCGCCCTTGCAGCAGCTTGGCCAGCGCTGTGAGCAGGACCCACAGTGAGAAGAGTGCGCTGGCGCCGCCACGCGTGTCCAGCGGCCGGAGCTGCGCCGCGTGGGAGGGCGTGTCGTGCGCCTGTGACTGGATCAGGTAGTCGGCCACCTTGAACATGCCGCCGCCCACCGGCGTCCACGGGCAGGCGATGTAGATGTAGCGGCCGGCCTTGGCGGTGGCAGCGGCGCGGGGCAGGGATCCGGCGGTATCGGGCATGTAGTTTGTCTCGGGGCGGATGTTTTCAGGCGTAGTGGCGGGGCCGCGGTTCGAGTGCGGGGGGTGGCTCCTGCAGCACGCGGCTGGCGATGGGCTCATGCGCGGGACGGCGGCTGCGCAACGCACCGCGCACCAGGCCTGCTGCGTTGAAGCACCAGGACACGACCGAATAGACGGCGCGGCCCAGCGAGCGCTTGCGCCACGCCATCACGGCAAGCGGTGCTACGGCCAGCGCGGCGAACGCCAGCGCGCGTGCGGGCACGGGCGCTGGCCACAACAGCGCGGCCAGCAGCGCCGCCCACCAGGCCAGCACGGCGACGTAGAGCCGCAACTCGCGCGCGCCCCGCAACACCAGTTTCATGCGCGGCTGGCCGATGGCCGCGCGCACCAGCTCGCCCAGCCCGCAGGCATAGCGCGAGCGCCAGCGGCGCAGCAGCAGGCTGTAGGGCGGCGCGTCATGGCCGTAGTGCGAGACGGATGCCACCGGCAGGCGCCAGAGCTTCCAGCCCAGCGAGCGCAGGCGCACCGCCAGGTCGAATTCCTCGTAGCTGTGCAGGTTGCGGTCCGAGAAATAGCCCGTCTCCTGGATGGCGCGTCGGCGGTACAGGCCGCCGCCGTCCAGTCGGTCGACCTCGCCGGGGGAAAGATGCGAGTGCGCCCGCAGTCCACGCTCGCGGTACTCCAGGCTTTCGTTGTTCAACTCGATGAGGCGGCCGGCGACACCCGCTACCTCGGGGTGCTGGGCCAGGAACACCAGCGCCTGCGGCAGGAACCCGCGCAGCATCTTCATGTCGCCGTCCAGGATGTAGATGTACTCGCCGCCAGAGTGCTGGTAGCCCAGTTGCGGCCCCACGCCGCAGCAGCGATCCTGCGCGTGGGCCAGTTGCACGATGCGGATCGGGTAGCGCGCGGCCAGTTCCACCGTGCGGTCGGTTGAGTGGCTGTCGGCCAGGATCACCTCGCCGCCGACGTCAGCCACCGCGTCCAGCGCGCTCTCGATCGCCGCGCAGATGTTGGCTTCCTCGTTCAGCGCCTTGATGACGACCGACACGCGGCAGTGCGCCGGCGCGAGCACCTCTTCGTGACTGATATTGCTCATGCCGAGGTCCTTTCCTGCGAGAACGTGTCGGCGCTGCGCAAACGCCAGCGCTGCCAGCGCCCCGCGACTTCGGCGGGCATGAACAGCGCCATCAGCGCGGTGAGCTGCCAGCGGCGACCGGTCGCAGCGTCGCGGGCCTTCATCAGGCAGGCGAGCGCTTCGCGGCGGCGGCCCGAAGCCAGCAGTTCGCGCGCGAGCGTGATCTCCTGCTGGGCGACGAACCAAAGGGCGGAGCGGCGCAGGTGCGCCGGGATCTCGCCCTGGCGCGCGCTCTGGCGCATGCGCATGAGGAACGGCGCCAGCTTGCGCGGCTGCGCGGCAGCGGTGAGCGATCCCACCACGGCTGCCCGGTACGCGGCCAGAGGCGCATTGACGAAGGCCACCGGCGTCAGGTCGGACAGGCGGAACCACAAGTCCAGGTCTTCACCAAAGGACTCACCTTCGACGAAGCAGGGCTTCATCCTGCGAAGCAATTTGGTGCGCACCGCAACGCTGCTGGTGAAGAAAGGTGCCGTGCGCATCCAGCGCACACGCAGGTCATCGATCAGCTCGATTTCGCAAAATGCTTCGGGTACCGCCCACTCTTCCAGCTCAGTGCCGGCCGCGCCGTCCACCTGCCGGTAGCCCGTGGCCAGCACGTGCGCCGACGGGCAGGCGCGGTGCGCGCGGGCGAGGTGGGCCAGGAAGGCAGGGTGGTGCCAGTCGTCCGCGTCCAGGAAGGCCACCCAGTCGCCCTGCGCCAGCGCGATGCCGCGGTTGCGCGCGGCCGAGACACCGGCGTTGACCTGGCGCACCACGCGCACGCATTGGAAGTCGAGGTCTTCGATCAGGTCGGCGCCGCCGTCGGTGGAGCCGTCGTCGACCACGATCACCTCGTACGGCGGATGGGTCTGGGCCAGCGCCGAGCGCACCGCGCCTTCGATGAAGCGGGCCTTGTTGTACAGCGGGATCACCACCGAGAAATTCATGAAACCACCCCGTAACGGTAGGACGCGCGGGCCGTGTCCACCCGCATGCGTGCGCCCGCGGCGGCGGCCAGCGTGACCAGCAGCAGCATGTGCGCGTAGAGATCGATGCCGTAGCCGAACAGCAGCAGCGGCACTTCGCTGACGGAGCGCAGCGCCAGCGCGAGGAACAGCGCCAGGCTCAGCCCACCTGTGGCGCCTGCATAACGCAATGACATCGCCAGCAGCACGCACGCATAGAACACCAGCGCCGTGGCGCCCACAGTGCCTGAGCGTGCCAGCGTGTCCATGAACTGGTTGTGCGCGTCGGTCGCGTTGGGCATGTTGATGGTGGCCCGGAAGTCGGCATCCCACAGCCCGGGGCCATAGCCAAACATCGGGTTTGCGTGCCATTCCTCGATGGCGATGGCCCAGATCTGGTCGCGCCCGGTCATCGAGATGAGCTGCGCCCCTTGCGCGGTGCTGGCAAAGTCGTCCAGCTTGCCGCCCAGGTCGCCGAAAACCACCCAGCCCAGCATCGCGACCATGAACAGGATGGCGAACAGGCAGGAGACGATGCCAAAGGCCGCACCCTGGCGCGGGTCGGTCACCCGGCGCCAGAAGTCGGCGCCGTGCCGCACCACCAGCATTGCGGCAGAGCAGATCAGGAAGGCGGCCCAAGCGGTCTTGGACTGCGCAAGGAACAGCGCGGCCAGGCCGGCGATCCACGACAGGACGTTGAGCCAGCGCCGCTGCAGCGGCCGTGCCCATAGGAGCAGCAAGGCCGTCTGCGCGAACATGCCCATTGCCACTGCATGCGGCGCCAGGCCGCCAAAGCGCGGCAAGCCGGGGAACAGGCCTTGCGAATAAAGCATGTCCAGCACCAGTGTGGGTTGGACGGGGATGTAGAGCAGGCCGATGGTGATGAAGAGCAGCAAGGCGTTGCGCGCCGCGTCGGCGATCCGCTCGAAGTCATCCCGCGTGGCCATCAGGAGAGCGAGCCCCAGCACCAGCGCGTACAGGTATTCGTGGGCCAGTTGCGGGTGCGAGCCGAAAAAGGCCGGCGTGGCCACGGTGGCGGCCCAGTACACGACGAAGGTGAATGTCAGCATGGCCGAAGGCATGGGCCGCTTGAGCGCGAAATGGTGCACCAGGCGCTCGCCGGCGGCTGCCAGCAGCAACAGGGACACCAGGCGCTGGCCCCAGACGATGACCGCGCCGCGAACGCCGGCAGCGCCGGAAGCCAGTTCGATGAAGGTCTGCGAGAGGTCGCGGCCCGACAGCACGGCGCCGACCGCGACCA
>DATHWV010000222.1:0-5307 GCA_035460205.1 Ramlibacter sp. | reverse complement strand
GGCTTCGGCAGCATGGGCGGGGCGCTGGCCGGCGGCTTGTTGCTCGGCGTGGTGGAGGCGATCGGCATGCACTACACGAACCCGTCGTTGAAGGCGTTGCTCTCCTACGGCATCTTCATCGGCGTGCTGCTGCTGCGACCGAAGGGACTTTTCGCGCGATGACCTCCAGGCAATTCCTTGTCCGCGACCTGCTGGTGCTGTTCGCGCTGGCCGGCTGGGCCCTTGCTTTGCCGTACTGGGGCAGCGAGTTCATCGTCTCGCTGGCGCTGACCTGCCTGATGTACGTTGCGCTGTCGTCGAGCTGGGCGCTGTTTTGTGGCACGACGCGCTACCTGTCGCTGGCGACGTCGGCTTTCTTCGGCATCGGCGCGTATGCCTGCGCGCTGTCGCTAGAGGCCATGCCGTGGGTGCAAGCCATCGCGGTGGGCGCGGGACTGGCGATGCTGGTGGCTTTGGTGATGGGTGCTGCCGTGTTGCATTTGCGCGGAACCTACTTCGCCGTGTTGACGTTTGGCATGACCGAGCTGATTCGGCACGCGGTCACCTACTTCGAGAAGACGGTGACCGGTACGGTGGGCCGCGTGCTCACGGTGGTGCCGTCGCGCGACACGATCTATCTCACGGTGCTTGCGCTGGCGGTTGCCGCGGTTGCTGCGTCCATCGTCGTGCGCCGCACGCGTTTCGGCCTTGCGCTCGCGGGAATCGGCGCCGACGAGCAAAGGGCGCAAACGCTGGGTGTCAACACGCGCTGGGTCAAGCTGGCGGGGTTCGTGATGACGGCAGGCTTTGCCGGCGCCGTGGGTGCAGCCATGTCGGTGCGCTGGACCTACATCGATCCAGTGACAGTGTTCAACCCTTTCATCGGCTTCCAGACGGTGTTGATTGCGCTGATCGGCGGGCCGCTGACCTTGTGGGGGCCGCTGATCGCCGCCATCGGTTTCAGCTTGCTGGCCGAGACGCTGCGCCTGTCCGCGCCGCAGATCTACATGATGGCGCTGGGCTTGCTGCTGATCCTGTCGGTGCTGTACCTGCCGGGTGGCCTGGCCTCGCTGCGCTGGACCACGTTCCGCGACTGGGGCCGGAGCGGCAAGGCCTGGTGGAAGCTACGCCGGTATGAACTAAGCGGCGACAAGGCGCGCGACAAGCGCCGTGCGAAGGAGCGACGCCTTGTCTGACACTCGCGCCCCTTTGCTGGAAGCCCGCGCGGTGACGGTGCGCTTTGGCGGGCTGGTCGCTGTTGACGCGGTGAGTGCGACGTTTCACGCGGGCGAACTGGTGGGCATCATCGGCCCCAACGGCGCTGGCAAGACCACATTCTTCAACGCGATTTCCGGTGTGCAGGAACCTACCTCCGGCCAGATGCTGCTGGCCGGTGAGAACCTGAGCGGAAAGGGTCCGCACAAGTTCGCCGCGCGCGGCCTGGCCCGCACCTTCCAGACGCCGCGGGTCTTTGCGGACATGCCCGTGCTCTCGAACATCGAGTTCGGCTTGAAGTTCGCCGGCGCACGGCCCCGCAAGTACTGGCTGTGGGGCGAGGAAGCGGAAGTGCCCTGGGTGCTGCGCGATGCCCCCCGGATATTGCAATTGATCGGCCTGTCGAACCAGGCATCGCTGCCCGCGGGAGGCATCACGCCTTCGCAACAGCGCCTGCTGGAGATCGGCATGGCCCTGGCTACCCGCCCACGCGTGCTGCTGCTGGACGAGGTTGCGGCCGGATTGACCGAGAACGAGATCGAGGAGATGGCGCGCCTGATACGCCGGCTGCGTGACGAGCTGGACCTCACCGTGGTGTGGATCGAGCACGCCGTGACAACGCTGCTTCGCCACGTGGAGCGGGTGCTGGTGCTGCACCAGGGCCGGCTGATTGCCGATGGCCCGCCGCGCGAAGTGGTTCGCAATGCGGAAGTGGTCGAGGCCTACCTCGGCGATGAAATGGCGGAGGTGGCGCTGTGATGCATTGGCGCAGAACGCCCTTTGAGTTGGGTTCGCGCGGTCGCAAGGCGCGGCTGGAAGTGCGCGGCGTGTCGGCCGGGTACGGCCCCTTCCTCGTCCTGCGTGGCGTCGACTTCACGGTAGAGCCGGGCCTTACCGTGATCCTGGGCCCCAACGGCGCCGGCAAGACCACGCTGTTGCGCGCGCTGAATGGCCTGATCCCGCGGCAAGGCGAGGTGTTGCTGGACGGTGATGACCTGCCGGAGAAGACGCATGAAATCGCCCGCGCCGGTGTGGCGTTGGTGGCGGAAGGAAGGCAGTTGTTCCCGCAGATGACCGTGCTGGAGAACCTGGAGCTGGGTGGCTGGCTGGTGCCCAAGACCGAGCGGGCAGGGCGCATTGCCCAAGTGCTGGACGACTTCCCGAAGTTGCGTGAACGCGTGTCGCAGTTGGCGGGCACGATGAGTGGCGGCGAGCAGCAGATGGTGGCCGTGGCGCGCGCCATGGTCCTCGCACCGCGCCTGTTGATGTTGGACGAGCCATCCCTTGGGCTCGCGCCGCGCATGGTGGACGAACTGTTGGCCATCGCCCGCCGGATCGCCGACGCCGGCACCACCGTGCTCATGGTCGAACAGAACGTCAAGAAGGCACTGGCCGTCGCTGACCGGGGCTATGTGCTGGAGCGTGGCGCGCTGGTCGCGAGCGGGCCTGCCGGGCTGCTGGCGCGCTCCACCGTGATTCGCGAAACCTATCTCGGCGCGGCCAGCAGCGAAACGACCACAGCGGCCCGCGCCGCCCAATCCACCGTCCGGGGCGAACCCGAACGAGTCATGTAGTACCGAAGGAGAAACACCATGTCAGACCTGTCCATGCTGATCAACGGCCTCAAGGTCACAGCGGAAAAGAACGCCACGTTCGAGCGGCGCAACCCGCTCGACGGAACTGTTGCGACCCGTGCTCCCGCGGCGACGCCGGCCGATGCCGTGATGGCCGTCGAAGCTGCAGCCGAAGCCTTCCGGACCTGGGGCGAGACCGGCCCCGGCGAGCGGCGTGCATTGCTGCTGAAGGCCGCGGATCGCCTGGAGGCGAAGCTGCCCCAGTTCGTCGAGGCCGTGGCCGCTGAAACCGGCGCGACCGGCATGTGGGCCGGTTTCAACGTGATGCTCGCCGCCGGCATGATCCGCGAGGCCGCTTCGCTGACCACGCAGATCGCCGGGGAAGTGATTCCCTCGGATGTGCCGGGCTCGCTGGCGATGGGGGTACGCCAGCCCGCCGGTGTGGTGCTGGGCATCGCGCCCTGGAACGCGCCCATCATCCTGGGCGTGCGCGCCATTGCCACGCCGCTGGCCTGCGGCAACACCGTGGTGCTCAAGGGCAGCGAGAACTGCCCACGCACGCACCAACTCATCATCGAAGCCTTCCAGGAAGCGGGGCTGCCGGCAGGCGTGGTCAACTACATCACCAATGCGCCGCAGGACGCGGGTGCGGTGGTCGAGGCGATGGTTGCGCACCCGGCTGTGCGCCGTGTCAATTTCACCGGCTCCACGCGGGTGGGCCGCCTGATCGCGATGACCTGCGCCAAGTACCTGAAGCCGGCTGTGCTCGAACTCGGCGGAAAGGCGCCGCTGGTGATCCTGGACGATGCCGACATCGACGACGCGGTGAACGCGGCCGCCTTCGGCTGCTTCGCCAACAGTGGCCAGATCTGCATGAGCACCGAGCGGATCATCGTCGACGAGAAGATTGCCGACGAGTTCGTGCGCAAGTTCGCGGCCAAGGCGCGCGCATTGCCGCTGGGCGACCCACGCAAGCCCGAGCCGGTGGTATTGGGCAGCGTGATCGGCATGAGCACCGTGGAGCATTGCAACGCCTTGCTGGCTGACGCGATGGACAAGGGCGCGAAGCTGGTGTGCGGCGGCAAGGCGGACAACACCTTGATGGCGGCGACGCTGGTGGACCATGTCACGCCCGCCATGCGCATCTACCACGAGGAGACTTTCGGCCCGGTGAAAGCGATCGTGCGTGTGCGCGGCGTCGAGGAAGCGATTGCCTGCGCCAATGACAATGAGTACGGGCTGTCGGCAGCCGTGTTCGGCCGCGACCTGGCGCGCGCCTTCAACGTGGCGCGCAAGATCGACTCGGGCATCTGCCACGTCAATGCGCCGACCGTGCATGACGAGGCGCAAATGCCTTTCGGAGGCGTCAAGGGCAGCGGCATGGGCCACTTCGGCGGCCGCGCAGGCATCCACGAATTCACCGAGTTGCGCTGGATCACGCTGCAGACGACGCCGCGGCACTACCCGTTCTGAGCGGGTTCAGCCACTGACCCAGCGATCGCGGGGCGCGAGGCCGGCGGGCGCGGTGAGACGTTGACGCGCGACCGCATCGTCCAGCAAGCGAGCACGCCACCAGTCGGTGGTGACGCGTGCGATGAGTTCGGTGTGGCGAGCTTCCAGTTCGCGAGTCGCGTTCTCGCGCCGGCGGAACGGCAGGGAGCGGCCCGGCTGGCCCCCGAAGGTCATGTGGTCCGCATCTTTCAACAGCAGCATGGCCTTGGCGCCGGCCGGCAGCGCGTCGAACACGGCGGCGCGACGCTCCGGGGTGGCGCCATTGCCGACCACATCGCCGTCCAGGCTGCCGGTCAGGCCCAGCATGGGGCGCGTGACCGCGCTGAGCGCGCGCCGCGGGTCGGGGTCGCCGGGCAGCGTGGGCGAGAAGGCCATGAAGGCCGTGGGGCGCGGATCGGCAAGGTCATGAGGGTAGAGCTGGCCCGCCACTGCCAGCGTCGTGTGTGCGCCGAACGAATGGCCGCTCATGCCGATGGCGTCGGTACGCAGGTCTTGCCAGCCCGGCATGCCGGCCGCGCGGCGGCGTGCCACTTCATCGAGCGCGAAGCGCACGTCATACGCCCGCTGCACCAACTGATCGTAGTTGGCGACCGAGCCCAGTCCGCGCGACAGTGCCGCGCGCACCGCCGGGCCGTCACTGCCGGGGTGCTGCAGGTGCAGGACGGCGAAGCCGGCTTGCGCCCACGCCTGCGCCCAGGCCGTTCCGGCTTCGACGGTGCCACCCAGTCCGTGGGAGAACAGCAGCAGCGGCCAGGGGCCCGGCGTGGCCGGCCAGCGGACGCGAACGGGAAAGCGCCGGCCGCGGACAGTGTCCAACCATTCCTCATCTGCTGATGGCGTTTGCGCGCGCGCGGCCCAGGGCGCGGTGGCGAGGCAGGCCAGAAGTTGGCGGCGGCGGAGGTCCATGGCGCAAGTGTGCCGCTGCCAGCGTAAACATTCCATGAAGCCATGGCAAAGAAAAAGCGCCCCGCAGGGCGCTTTCTTGGACGCTTTGGGCCCCCGCCTGTGCGGGGGTGACGGTCAGAGC
>DATHWV010000221.1:0-5589 GCA_035460205.1 Ramlibacter sp. | reverse complement strand
TGCCAGTTGGTCTGCGTCGGCATTGCGCGGCTTGACCAGGCCGGCCCAGATTTTTCCGTCCTGGCCGCGCATGAGGTTGTCGGGGTAGCCGGGCAGGTTCTCGAGGAACACCTGTGCCGGTGAATTGCCCTGCACGGACAGCTTCATGATGCGGAACTTGCCGGTCTCGTTGACGAACAGCGACTGCTGGTCCTCGCTGAGTGCAATGCCGTTGGCGAACGAGAAGCCCCTGGCGATCACACGGGTCTTCTTCGTCGCCGGGTCGTACTCCAGCACCCGCCCGGATGCCGACAGTTCGATCACTTCCAGCATGCTCGCCTCCACGATCCCGCCCCCTTCGCGCGCGCCGAAGCGCGTCGAAGCATCGGTGAAGTAGATGCGGCCGTTGCGCGCCACTGCCACCGCGTCGGCAAATCGGATCGGGTCGCCATCCACCTTGTCGGCCAGCAGGGTCACCTTGCCGTCCCTGGCGATGGAGACGAGGCCGAGGAACGCGTCTGCACCGACCAGGTTGCCCGCTGCATCGAAGTCGAAGCCGAGCACGCGGCCGCTGGTCCTGGCGAACACTTCCTGGCCACTGCCATCCGGGTTCATGCGAAGGATCTTGCCGCTCTCCACCGCGGTGTACAGCTTGCCATCGGGACCGATCATCACGTGTTCGGGCCCGCTCTCGCCCTTCAGGTCGATGTGCTGCAGCTGGGCCAGCCGCTGGTTCGCGGCGTGCGGGCCTGTGTAGCCGGTCGAAACGGGTGCGGCCCAGGCCACGGGTTCAATCGGCACCGGCCAGAACGCGAGGTAGGCGGCGAGTGCAAGGACGATGGGCGCCAGGGCGAGCAGGGCCTTCTTCATGTTGTCTCCTCTCAGGGCAGCGGGTTTCGGCCGAATGATAAGGCCGTGCTGACCGACGCGAGTGCTCAGGCGAAGCGGTCCTGGAGGATGCGTGCGGTGATCTTGCGGTGCTTCCAGAACATGTGGTGCACGCGCTGTTGGAGGTTGAACATCTCCGTGGATGGGAGGGACGCGAACGTCAGGATGGCCGACGGGTTGGAGCCGTCGCCCGGCTCGTGCGCGATGTCGTCGAAGGCCGGAAATCCGTACTTGACGAGGAAGTCGCGGATTTCCTCGTCGGTGGTCCCGGGCTCCAGGTTGCCAAGCATCAGGCGTGTCATGTTTGCCTCCTCATCTCGCGTTCACACCCCATCTGGTCCGCGCCACGGATCACCAGCACCGGCACGGGCGCTTCACGGATGATGCTCTCGGCGCCGCTGCCCATCAACACCCGGGCGATGCCTTTGCGGCCATGCGTGCCGACGACGATCAGGTCGGCATGCCATTCGCGGGCCCGGTCTGCCACGCAATGGCCCAGGCGCTCCCCGGGGGACTCGTTCAGGCATGTTTCGACCGGTACACCTGCCCGCTCGGCCCTGGAGCGCGCGCGAGAGAGGACAGTTGAACCATCGTCGCGCGCTGCCTGGAATACGCTCGGGGAATATCGCGGCCCGGCGGGAAGGGAAAGTTCATCCAGGCAGAACAGGAAGCGGATTGAGGCATTGTTTCGCCGGGCGAGTTCGACCGCCGAAAGCACCGCCTCGTCGCTGGCCTCGCTGCCATCCACCGGAACCATAATGCGCTGGTATGTCATGGCTGCCTCCAATGCGTTGAAGAGGCTTTCAATGTGCGCTTTGCCCGCCTCCCATGGCTTGAGCAAAGTCAAACCGGATCGGGTGGGAACGCCCCTGGCGCGTTGCGCCACTTGCCTTTGACGAATGTCAAACGCCGGACCTGGCGCCAGGCCTATCGTCAAGGCGTATGAGACTCGCTCCCGCACTCCTCCTGGCCGCCTGCGCAACGCTCGCGGGATGCACTGCGTTGCTTCCACATGGCAGCGCCGATACGCTCGCGCCGTTTGAGTCTTTTGGCCAGGCGCAGGCCGCCATAGCGAAGATTGTCCCGTTTGCCACACGAGTGGAGGAACTCCACAGCCTGGGGTTCGACGCCGTGAATGGCCGGAACGTCACGGTGATCCCCTACCCGGAAATCGTTGCGAGGCTGGTTCCCTATTCCGGTGTCCCGCTGTCTGCCCTGGAAGACGGTATTCGCAAGTGCATCCTCGCGCAGACCCAGTGCCGCGCGTACCTGTTTCACTTCGAGCGGCAGGACAGCCAGCGCGAAGGGGGCTTCCTGCTGGACTTCCTGAACGTCCGGCGCGAAACGCGGGTTGCGGGTTGGACGTTCGATGCGCTCATCGTCGTGAGCGACGGCACTGTGCTGTTTCGCAATCACTCGGGGCAGGCGAGCACCGTCCGCGTGGAAAAGCAGACGAATCCGCTGGGCCCCTTCCAGCGTGCGGGAGAGTCGAGCGGGTCGCTGCTGCTTCATTGAGACCGGCCACCACACCGACCCCGTCTGATGTTCTCTAGGCGCTCACCCAGGCCACTGCGTCGTCGTGCTCGGGAAACAGCCGCAAAGTCAGGCCATTGCGCTGCGCTTCACTGGAGACCACGTCGGTGATCTTGTGGGCCTGGACGACGATGGCGACTTTTTCGATTTGCCGGAAGTGCATTGCCAACAAGGCCCCTACCTGCCTGCGTTCGGGAGTCCCGAGATAGCCCAGTACCGCCGTCATGTCGATGACCAGTCGAGGGGGTGCGGCCGTTTCCACCAGTGCGCCGGCCACCTTCGGCAGGACTGCCTGCCAACCCTCAAGGGACACCAAGCCGTGCAGCTGCGCAAGGGCAAATGCTTCCTGGGCGGTCAAACGATAGTCAAGCATGTGGTCAGGTCCTGGGATGTCATTGTGGGCGTGCCGTCGCCCGCGGCACTAGGGCATTGGCTTAAGGTGTAAGCGACATCACCTCGAACTCTCCCTGCAGCGCCTTCCACACCGCCATCCCTGTCAACGGCATCTGCACCTTCTCGGCCTTCCGCCCCAGCCCCGTGCCGGCAAGCGCGTCAATCACGGCTGTGACCAGGGTGGGCGTGGCGCCAATCGTCCCGAGTTCTCCCACGCCTTTCACACCCAGTGGATTCGTGGTGCAAGGGATGGACGTGTCGAACTCGGTCTTGAATGCGCGGAACACATCGGCGCGCGGCATGGTGTAGTCCATGAAGCTCGCGGTGAGCAGCTGGCCGGACTCCTTGTCGTACACGACGCGTTCGCACAGCGCCTGGCCGATGCCCTGCAAGGCGCCGCCGTCCACCTGGCCGCGCACGATCGCGGGGCTGACGACCCGGCCGATGTCGTTGACCGAAGCATAGGCGGCGATCTCGACTTCGCCGGTGGCGGGGTCGATCTCCACTTCGCAGATGTGGCAAGCGTTGGGCCAGCTCGGGGCGCTGGCGCTCGCGCTCGCTTCGACCTGGATGCGTGCATCCTGCTGTTTACCCGCCAGCTCAAACAGGCCGATGGCCACGTCGGTGCCCGCCACCGTAAAGCGGCCCTCGCTGTACCGGATGTCGCCTGCCGATGCTTCGAGCGCCTCGGCCGCCAGCGACTTGGCATGGTCAATCGTCTGCTCCGACGCCACCTTCACCGCCGAGCCGCCCGTGAAGAGCGAGCGCGAGCCCGCGCTGCCGAACCCGTTCGCGACATCGGTGTCGCCCTGGACGATGCGAATGCGTTCGGGCGGCACGCCGAACACATCGACGGCGAGCTGCACATAACTGGTCTGGATGCCCTGGCCCATGGCCTGCGTGGCCGACGTGAGTTCGATGATGCCTTCGGGCAGCACGTTTACTTTCACGAGTTCGGTCAGGACGTTGCCGCCCGTCCACTCCAGGAACGTCGAGATGCCACGCCCGCGCAGCTTGCCGCGCGCCACCGATTGCGCGCGCCTCGCGTCGTAGCCCTTCCAGTCGGCCAGCGCGAGCGTGCGGTCCATGATCTTCTCGAACTCGCCGCAGTCGTACACCTGCTGCATGGGGTTCGTGTAGGGCATCTGGTCGGGGCGGATGAGGTTGCGCCGGCGCAACTCCGACGGGTCCATCTTCATCTCGCGCGCCGCCGCGTCCATCAGCCGCTCGGTGACATAGATGGCTTCGGGCCGGCCCGCGCCACGGTACGCCCCGATGAGCATCGTGTTGGTCATCACCGCCGTCAGGTGCAGGTCGATCGCCTGGATGTCGTAAACACTGGTCGTGACCCAGGGGCCGATCAGCAGGGGGATGACGTTGTTCGTCGCTGTGGCATAGGCGCCGATGTTGGCAATTGAGCGCACCCGCAGGCCCAGCACCTTGCCGCTCGCATCAAGTGCCATCTCCGCATGGGTCACCTGGTCGCGCCCGTGGGTCGAAGCCAGGAATTCATCGAGGCGCTGCGAGTTCCACCGAACGGGGCGCTTCAAGGCGCGGGCGGCGAATGCCACGACCACGTCTTCCGGATACAGGCCCGTCTTCATCCCGAACCCGCCGCCGACGTCGTGCACCAGGACGCGCACCTTCGAGGGTTCCAATCCAAGAGCGCCCGACACGCCATCGCGCACCGCGGTGGGCATCTGGCTGGACAAATGGACCACCAGCCGATCGGTGCCGGCTTCAAGTTCGACCGCGACGGAGCGTGGCTCCATGGCGCTGGGCGCGAGGCGCTGGTTCACGATGTCGACCGACACCTTGTGCGCCGCGCCGGCGAACGCCTTCGCGACTGCGGCCGCATCGCCGTGCCGCATCTGCGCGGCGATGTTATCGGGGGCCTCGGGGCACAGGGCGGGGGCGCCCGGCTTCATTGCGTCCAGCGCATCGACCACGCAAGGCAGTTCCTCGTAATCGACCATCACGGCTTCGGCGGCGTTGGCTGCCGCTTCGCGCGTCTCCGCCACGATGGCGACCACCGCCTCGCCAACGTAGCGCACGGTTTCATGGGCCAGCGCGTAGCGCTTGGCCGTGGCGCCTGGCTTGCCATCGGGTCGCGGAAAGGGCAGGGGCTGTGTCAAGGTCTTCACACCTGCCTGCATCAGGTCGGCGCCCGTGTACGCGGCCAGCACGCCCGGCATGGCCACGGCGCCACTCACGTCGATCGAAGCGATTCGCGCGTGCGGATACGGCGAGCGAAGGAAGACCATGTGCACCTGGCCCGGCAAGGCGATGTCGTCGGTGAAGCGGCCACGGCCCGCGACAAGCGCGGGATCTTCCACGCGCCGAACGTTCTGCCCACTGCCAAAGCGGGCGGCTGTGACGGAGTCGCTCATCTCGCACCTCCCTGCCGTGCCGACAGCACACCCGCCGCTTGCTGTATCGCAGAAACGATGTTCACGTAGCCGGTGCAGCGGCACAGGTTGCCGTCGAGCGCTTCGACGATTTCCGCTTCGGTCGGATTCGGGTTG
The DNA here is from genome assembly GCA_035460205.1 of Ramlibacter sp. Taxonomy (GTDB): domain Bacteria; phylum Pseudomonadota; class Gammaproteobacteria; order Burkholderiales; family Burkholderiaceae_C; genus Ramlibacter. The sequence goes on along the minus strand of DATHWV010000221.1, from coordinate 271 downwards.
CTCGCCAGCAGGTCGGCCGCCGTCATGAGCATGCCCGGCGTGCAAAAGCCGCATTGCAATCCGTGCGTGGCCATGAATGCTTCCTGCAAGGGGTGCGGTGGTCCACCTGCGGGCGCCAGGCCCTCCACCGTGGTCACCGATGCGCCTTGGGCCTGCACGGCAAGGATGTTGCAACTTTTGATGGCCTTGCCGTCCAGCAGGACGGTGCACGCCCCGCACTGGGCCGTGTCACAACCCACGTGGGTCCCGGTGAGTGCCAGCGGTCCACGCA
>DATHWV010000220.1:0-6609 GCA_035460205.1 Ramlibacter sp. | reverse complement strand
AGGATCAGCTGCTTGGCCAACTCACGGATCCTGGGCCACGGGCTTGGCGGACGCCGGCGGCGCCATCTGCAGGAACTTTTCCCGGTAGTGGGCCAGTTCGTCGATCGACTCGTGCACATCGGCCAGGGCCGTGTGCTTTTGCTGCTTCCTGAACGTGGCGTAGACGTCCGGCCGCCAGCGCTTGGCCAGCTCCTTCAAGGTGCTGACATCGATGTTGCGATAGTGGAAGAACGCTTCCAGCTTCGGCATGTACTTCACCAGGAAACGCCGGTCCTGGCTGATGCTGTTGCCGCACATGGGCGTCGAGTTCTTTGGCGCGTACTTCGCCACAAATTCGAGGACCTGCTGTTCAGCCTGCGCTTCGGTGGTGCTCGAGGCCTTCACCTTGTCGATCAGGCCGCTGCGGCCATGCGTGCCCTTGTTCCAGTTGTCCATCTTGTCGAGCTGCGCATCGCTCTGGTGGATGACCAGCACCGGGCCTTCGATGCGCGGCGTGAGGTCGGGGCCGGTCACGATCACGGCAATCTCGATCAGGCGGTCGGCTTCCGGGTCGAGCCCGGTCATTTCGCAATCCAGCCAGATCAGGTTCTGGTCGCTTTTGCCCAGTGCGGCGGGGGTAACGGCTACGGTTTCTGACATCTTGCGATTGTCGCCTATGGCCTAAACTTGGGTGAATGACAGCGTCGTACTCCCTCACCCTGGCGTTCGCCGGCTTCCTGCTCGCCGTGCTTGCCGTGAAGTTCTGGCTGGCCTCCCGCCAGGTCCGCCATGTGGCCACCCACCGGGACGCCGTGCCGGCGGCTTTTGCCGACATCGTGCCCCTGTCCGCGCACCAGAAGGCCGCCGACTACACGATCACCAAGACCCGTTTCGGCCTGCTGGAACTGGCCTTTGGCACTGCAGTCTTGCTGGGCTGGACCTTGCTGGGCGGCCTGGATGTGCTGAACCGCCTGCTGCTGGGCTGGCTGGGCACGGGCATGTGGCAGCAACTGGCGCTGCTGGCCGGCTTCGTCATGATCAGCGGCCTGCTGGACCTGCCGTTGTCGCTTTACCAGACGTTCGTCATCGAGGAGCGTTTCGGCTTCAACAAGATGACTCTCAAGCTCTGGGTCGCCGACCTCATCAAGTCCACGCTGCTGGGCGCCGCCATCGGGCTGCCAATTGCCGCGCTGATCCTCTGGCTGATGGGTGCAGCAGGCGACCTGTGGTGGCTGTGGGCCTGGGCCGTGTGGATGGGCTTCAACCTGCTCCTGCTGGTGGTCTACCCCACCTTCATCGCGCCGCTGTTCAACAAGTTCAAGCCTCTTGACGATGAAACCCTCAAGGCGCGCGTGACGGAGCTGATGCGCCGCTGCGGCTTTGCTGCCAAGGGCCTCTTCGTGATGGACGGCAGCAAGCGCAGCGCCCACGCCAACGCGTACTTCACAGGGTTCGGCGCCGCCAAGCGGGTCGTGTTCTACGACACGCTGTTGTCCAAGCTGTCGCCGGGCGAAGTGGACGCGGTGCTGGCGCACGAGCTGGGCCACTTCAAGCACCGGCACATCATCAAGCGCATCGCCGGCATGTTCGCGATCAGCCTGGCCGGTTTCGCGCTGCTCGGCTGGCTGTCGACGCAAGCCTGGTTCTACCTGGGCCTGGGCGTGCGCCCCAACATGAGCGGGCCCAACGACGCGCTGGCGTTGTTGCTGTTCCTGCTGGCCGTGCCAGTGTTCTCGTTCTTCATCTCGCCGCTGATGGCGCGCTTGTCGCGCAAGCACGAGTTCGAGGCCGACGCCTACGCGGTGCAGCAGACCAGCGGCAAGGACTTGTCCACGGCGCTGCTCAAGCTCTACGAGGACAATGCTTCCACGCTGACGCCGGACCCGGTCTTCGTGAAGTTCTACTACTCGCACCCGCCGGCATCCGAACGGTTGGCGCGCATGGCTTCGGCCAGCCCTGCTTGAGGAAGAGCCCATGACGACGATGCTGAAAAAGAAGGACTGGTCGCTGTTGCCGCGGCGCGCGCTGACGGCGACGGAAATCGTCACCCGCCTGGCAGCCGTACCGGGCTGGAAGCTCACGGGCGATGGCGAGGATGTCGCCATCGAAAAGACCTTCACCTTCGCCAACTACTACGAGACGATTTCCTTCGTGAACGCCGTCGCCTTCCTGGCCAATGCGCAGGACCACCATCCGGACTTGTCGGTCCACTACAGCCGCTGTGTCGTGCGCTTCAACACGCACGATGTGAAGGGACTGTCGGAGACCGACTTCGAATGCGCGGCGCAAGTCGACGCATTGGTCGCATGAGGCTGGCCTCCTTTGATTGATCGCGCCCCGCTCGACCCGGGGCTGGTGGTGGCAAGCCACGGCCGCCACGTCCTTGTCGAAACGCCCGAGGGCAAACGCCTGATCTGCCACCCGCGCGGCAAGAAGAGTGCAGCCGTGGTCGGTGACCGGGTGCTGTGGCAGGGCTCGCACGACGAAGGCACGATCGAGAAGGTGGAGGAGCGCCGCAACCTCTTCTACCGCCAGGACGAGATCCGCACCAAGTCGTTCGCGGCCAACCTGGACCAGGTGCTGATCCTCATCGCCGCCGAGCCGGAGTTCTCCGAAAGCCAATTGGCACGCGCGCTGATCGCAGCGGAAGCCGAAGGAATCGCTCCCCTGATTGCACTGAACAAGAGCGACCTGGTCGAGCCGTTCGAGCGCGCATGGCGTCGCCTGTTGCCCTACCAGCACATGAAGTACGGCGTGCTGCCGCTGTCGCTGCGGCTCTCGAGCCAGGTGGACCGCGACCACCTGCTCAAGCACCTGGTCGGCAAGACGACATTGGTGCTGGGCCCATCGGGTGCCGGCAAGAGCACGTTGATCAACCTGCTGGCGCCGGGTGCGACAGTCCTCACGCAGGAGATTTCGCAGGCGCTCAATTCCGGCAAGCACACGACGACGAGCACCAACTGGTACTGGGTGGACAAGGCCAGAAACACGGCGCTCATCGACTCACCCGGGTTCCAGGAGTTCGGGCTGAACCACATCGAGCCCATGCAACTGGCCCACTGCATGCCCGACATCAAGCGGCACCTGGGCGCCTGCAAGTTCTACAACTGCACCCACCTGCATGAGCCTGGTTGCGATGTCATCGCCGCAACCGCTGAAGCAGCTGGGGAATCGCGCATCACGCCTTCGCGCTACCGCATCTACCGGGAATTGTTCGACGAACTGTCGCAGCCGCCGCGCTTCTAGGCCGGCAGCAGGAGCTTCAACGCGTTCACGACGGCATCGCACTGGGCCGGTGTGCCGACCGTGATACGCAGGTGCTGGTCGATGCGGGGCTGCTTGAAGTGGCGCACCAGGATGCCGTGTTCCCGCAGGCGCGCCGCCAGCATCGCCGCGTCCTGCGCCGGATGCCGCACGAACACGAAGTTGGCGCTCGAGGGCAGCACCTCGAAACCCAACCGCCACAAATGCACCGTCAGTTCCTCACGGCTGCGCATCACGGCCTGCCGCGCCTCTTCGAAGTACGCGTTGTCCTCGTAGGCTGCGATTGCGCCCGCCATGGCCAGCCGGTCCAACGGGTAGGAGTTGAAGCTGTCCTTGACCCGCTCCAGCGCTTCGACCAGGTGGCGCTGGCCCACGGCAAAACCTACACGCAAGCCCGCGAGCGACCGCGACTTGGACAAGGTGTGCACCACCAGCAGGTTGGGATAGCGGGCCACCAGCGGGATAGCGCTCTGCGCGCCGAAGTCGACATAGGCCTCATCGACCAGCACCACGCAACCCGGCTGGGACTGCAGGAGGCTCTCGATGTGGGCCAGCGGCAAGGCGCTGCCGGTGGGTGCGTTGGGATTGGCGATCACCACGCCGCCTGCAGGACGGCCGGCATAGTCCGCCACGTCGACCTGCAAGTCCGCGTTGACCGGCACCTGCTCCGCACGGATACCGTATAGCTCGCAATACACCCGGTAGAAGCTGTACGTCACATCCGGCAACAGCAGGGGCTGGTCCTGCTGGAAGAACGCAAAAAAGGCGTGCGCCAGCACCTCGTCTGACCCATTGCCGGGGAACACTTCGCCCGCATCCACCCCGTGATATCCAGCGATCGCTTCGCGCAACTCGGTGGACTGCGGGTCTGGGTAAAGGCGCAGGTGCTGCGCTGCTTGCGCGATCGCGGTGGCCACGCGCGGCGACGGCGGGCTGGGATGTTCGTTGGTATTGAGCTTGACCAGGTTGGCGATGCGGGGTTGCTCGCCGGGCACGTAGGGCACCAGCTCGCGCACGCGCGGGCTCCAGAACGAACGCCCGTCCATGCGGTCTAGCCCAGAAGGCGCGCGAGGGTCAGCAGCGCCAGCAGCACCATCCACAGCACGACCGAGCGCCAGACCAGGCCCACGATGCTGCGCAGGTGGCCGATCTCGGCTTCGCGCCCGGGCGTGCTCTCCGTGTCGTCCATCGGCTCGGCCGCGCCATCGCGGAAACTCTGCGAGGCGTTGGGAGAAAAGCTCGGCTTCAGCGCTTCGCCACCCAGCCGCACGTTCACCGCGCCGGACGTGGCTGCCAGGATCACACCGTCGTTGTCGTTGGGAAAGCGCTGTGCATGGTTGCGCCAGTGGTCGATCGCCTCTTCGAAGCTGCCCACCACGGCAAACGCGAGCGCCGTGATGCGTGCGGGCAGCCAGTCGATCAGGGCCCAGGCGCGCGCCGCGGCGGACACCAGGGCCGGGCTGGCGGGCTGCGTGTCGGTGCTGCTGCGGTACTTCCAGTAGCGGGCGACAAACTCGCTCATGCGGTAGAACACCGCACCGGCGGGCCCGAAGCCGAACGCCGCCAGCACGGAAAACCAGGCCAGCACGCCGAACACATGGCGGTGCGCGGCCAGCACGGAATACTCGATGACGTGGCGAACGATCTCGCTGCGTGGCAGGTCCTTGGCATGCACCTGCTGCCATTGCGCCAGCAGCTCGCGGGCGCGTGCCTCGTCGCCGGTGTCCAGCGCATCACGGATGTTGGTGAAATGGTGGCTGAACTGCCTGAAGCCCAACGTGACGTACAGGACGGCCACGTTCCAAAGCACGGCAAACGGCCAGCCGACAAAGACGGTGAGCGCCCAATGGATCGCCAGGGCAGCAAGCGATGGAACCAGCGTGGCAAGGGCCCAGGCGATCCAGCCGTGGTGCGGGCTGCCGGCATCGAAGTTGCGGCTGACCCAACGGGCCCAGCCCCGCAGGGCCGCATGGATCGGGTTGTGGCGCGCCAACGGCCGCACCTGCTCGATCAGCAGCGCGAACAGGATCGCAAAGAAGCTCATGAGGCCATCATAAGTGACCCCCACGCTTGCCTTCGGCTGCGCTGCCCCCCGAGGGGGCGCAGTCGCCTTGGGGCGGCCCGGCGTCGACTGGGGCCCGGCCGGCCTCTCACGCTACGCGACGAGGAAGCGGTAGAAGTTGCGCAGCATGGCGGCCGTGGCGCCCCAGATGAAGCGCTCGGACGTGCCGTCCATGTAGGGAATCGAGAACCACTCGCGCCGCGCGCCGGCCCATTCAAGGGCATGGCGGTGGTGATGGGCCGGGTTCATCAGGAACTCCAGCGGCACCTCGAAGGCGTCGGCCACCTCGAAGGCGTTGAGCGTGAGCTGGTGGGCCGGGTCGACCAGCGCCACCACCGGCGTGATGATGAAGCGCGTGCCCGTCGTGTAGGTGGGCATTTGCCCGATCACTTCGACCAGTTCCGGCGCCAGGCCGATCTCCTCCTGCGCCTCGCGCAGGGCCGTGTGGGCCGCGTCGGTGTCGGTCTTGTCACGTTTGCCGCCGGGGAATGCCACTTGCCCGGAATGGGTGGACAGGTGCGTGCTGCGCTCGGTCAGCAGCACCGTGGGGCGGTCCCGCATGACGACGGGCACCAGCACCGACGCATGCGCCGGTTCACGTTCGGCGAACTTGCGCTCGGCCCACACCTCAGGCTCCCAGCCCGGCGGCGAGGCGAAGCGACGGCGCAAGGCATCCGGCGACAACACCTCGGGGCCGACGGCCGGCAGGTGCGTGTCGATGCCCAGCACCGGCACCGCGCGCGGGTCGAAGTTCGGCAGCTTCGAGAGCGCCGTGTCGGCCGGGATGGAGTCGTCGATCTTCATGGGTGGTCCCGCAATGAAAAAACCGCCACAAGCACAAAGCCGGCGGCGGTCTTTCGCGAGGCGGACGCGCTTATTCGGCGGCGGTCGCTGCGGGCTTGTTGCGGTGGGCCAGCTTTTCCTTGATGCGAGCCGACTTGCCGCTGCGGTCACGCAGGTAGTACAGCTTGGCACGGCGGACGTCACCACGGCGCTTGACTTCGATGGCCGCGATCAGCGGGCTGTAGGTCTGGAACGTACGCTCCACGCCTTCGCCGCTGGAGATCTTGCGCACCGTGAAGCCGCTGTTGAGGCCGCGGTTGCGCTTGGCGATCACGACGCCTTCGAAAGCCTGGGCCCGCTTGCGGGTGCCTTCAACGACGTTGACGCTGACGATGACGGTATCGCCGGGGGCGAATTCGGGAATTTTCTTCCCGAGGCGAGCAATTTCTTCCTGCTCGAGGGTTTCAATCAGATTCATGTTTACCTCTGTGATCGTGCCCGCGCTACGCTAGGGGCGGCGG
>DATHWV010000219.1:0-3118 GCA_035460205.1 Ramlibacter sp. | reverse complement strand
GCGACGGCGATGAGGCCGTCAGCGCCCTTCTCGATCGCCTTGCGCGCGAACTTGTCGTTGATGATGTCGTGCAGCACGATGCCGCCGTAGCTGTGGATCGCGTCATTCACGTCGGTGCGTGCACCGAGCGAGGTGATGATGACCGGCACCTTGTACTTGACCACCATTTCCATGTCGTGCTCAAGGCGGTCGTTGCTCTTGTGGACGATCTGGTTGATGGCGAACGGCGCTGCCGGCTTGTCCGGGTTCGCCTTGTTGTAGGCGGCCAGGGTCTCGGTGATCTCGTGCAGCCATTCGTCCAGTTGCGCCGCCGGTCGCGCATTGAGCGCCGGCATCGAGCCGATCACGCCGGCCTTGCATTGCTCGATCACCAGCTTGGGGTTGCTGATGATGAACAGCGGCGCGGCGATCACGGGCAGCTCGAGGTTCTGCAGGGCCTTGGGCAATCTGGACATGGGGTCTCCGGGTGATGTTGTTGTGCGGGTCAGAACGCTTCGAGAGCCAGTGCCGTGACGCTGTCCGCGCCTTCGACGATGGCGTCGCGGATGCCGGGTGCCTTCGAGAGGATGTGGTCGGCATAGAAGCGCGCCGTCGTGATCTTGGCTTGCATGAACGGCTTGTCTTCGCTCATGTGCTCTTGCGCGGCCAGTAGCGAACGCGCGAGTTGCCAGCCTGCCATCAGGTTGCCCGCCAGCATCAGGTAAGGCACCGAACCGGCGAAGACCGCGTTGGGCGACGCCTTGGTGTTGCCCGCCACGAAATCGACGACGTCAAGGAAAGCCTTGCGTGCGGCGGCGAGGCGCTTTTGCACTGCAAGCGCCGCGTCGCTGCCCTGCTTGCCCAGGGCAGCTTCGGTCTTCTCGATCTGCGCTGCGATCGCCTTGGCGGTCTGGCCGCCGTCGCGCGCTGTCTTGCGACCGACCAGGTCGTTGGCCTGGATGGCCGTCGTGCCTTCATAGATGGTGAGGATCTTCGCGTCGCGGTAGTACTGCGCCGCACCGGTCTCCTCGATGAAGCCCATGCCGCCGTGCACCTGCACGCCCAGCGAAGTCACTTCCAGGCTCATCTCGGTGCTGTAGCCCTTGACCAGCGGCACCATGAATTCATAGAAGGCCTGGTTCTGCTTGCGCACTTCGGCATCCGGGTGGTGATGTGCGGCGTCGTACGCTGCGGCGGACACGCTGGCCATCGCGCGGCAACCCTCGGTGTAGGCGCGCATCGTCATCAGCATGCGCTTGACGTCCGGGTGGTGGATGATGGGTGCGCTGGCGTTGATCGAGCCGTCGACCGGGCGCGACTGCACACGGTCCTTGGCATAGGTCACGGCCTGCTGGTAGGAGCGCTCGGCAATCGCCACGCCCTGCATGCCCACCGCGTAACGCGCGGCGTTCATCATGATGAACATGTACTCGAGGCCGCGGTTCTCCTGGCCTACGAGGTAGCCCACGGCGCCGCCATGGTCGCCGAACTGCAGCACGGCCGTCGGCGATGCCTTGATGCCCAGCTTGTGCTCGATGCTGACGCAGTGCGCATCGTTGCGCGCGCCGATCGAGCCGTCCTTGTTCACCATGAACTTGGGCACCACGAACAGGCTGATGCCCTTCACGCCTTCCGGCGCGCCGGTCACGCGGGCGAGCACCAGGTGCACGATGTTCTCGGCCATGTCGTGCTCGCCATAGGTGATAAAAATCTTCGTGCCGAAGATCTTGTACGTGCCGTCGGGCAGCGGCTCGGCGCGGGTGCGCACCAACGCCAGGTCCGAGCCGGCTTGCGGCTCGGTGAGGTTCATGGTGCCGGTCCACTTGCCGCTCACCAGGTTTTCCAGGTAGGTCGCCTTGAGGTCGTCGGAACCGGCGGTGAGCAGTGCTTCGATCGCACCGTCAGTCAGCAGCGGGCACAGCGCGAAGCTCATGTTCGCGGAATTGAGCATCTCGGTGCAGGCCGCGCCAATCGTCTTGGGCAGGCCTTGGCCACCCACGTCGCCCGGATGTTGCAGGCCTTGCCAGCCGCCTTCGGCGTACTGCTTGAATGCTTCCTTGAAACCCGGCGTCGTCGTGACCTTGCCGTCCTTCCAGCTCGAAGGGTTGCGGTCGCCCTCCACGTTCAGCGGCGCCAGCACGCCTTCGTTGAACTTCGCGCATTCCTCCAGCACGGCCTGCGCCGTCTCGAAGCCCGCCTCCTCGAAGCCCGGCATCTTCGCGATCTCGTCGATGCCGGCGAGGTGGCGGATGTCGAACAGCATGTCTTTGACGGGGGCTCGGTATGTCATGAATGTCTCCTCGATTCTTGCTCCTTCCCCCTCCGGGGGAAGGTTGGGATAGGGGCTGCATGCATGACGCGCACTGCCCCCACCCCTGCCCTCCCCCGGAGGGGGAGGGAGTAGGTCAAATTACAGTGCCGCGATCAGTTCCGGCACCGCCGTGAACAGGTCCGCTTCCAGGCCGTAATCAGCCACGCTGAAGATCGGCGCTTCAGGGTCCTTGTTGATCGCGACGATCACCTTGGAATCCTTCATGCCGGCCAGGTGCTGGATGGCGCCGGAGATACCTGCTGCGATGTACAGCTGCGGCGCAACGATCTTGCCGGTCTGGCCAACCTGCCAGTCGTTCGGTGCATAGCCTGCGTCCACCGCGGCGCGCGAAGCACCCAGTGCGGCGCCCAGCTTGTCAGCCAGCGGCGTCATCACTTCATTGAACTTCTCGGCCGATCCGAGTGCACGGCCACCCGAGACGATGATCTTGGCGGCAGTGAGTTCGGGACGGTCGTTCTTGGCGATCTCGTTGCCCTCGAACTTGCTCTTGCCGCTGTCGGCGACCGCGGTGGCGGCCTCGACGGTGCCCGAGCCACCGGTTGCAGCCGCCGGATCGAATCCGGTGGTGCGCACGGTGATGACCTTCTTTTCGTCCAGGCTCTGCACCACGGCAATCGCGTTTCCGGCGTAGATCGGGCGCTCGAACGTGTCGGCGCTGTCGACCTTGGTGACGTCACTGATCTGGCCGACGTCGAGCTTGGCTGCAACGCGCGGGGCAATGTTCTTGCCGCTGGCGGTCGCGGGGAACAGGATGTGGCTGTAGGCGCCGGCAATGGCGAGCACTTGAGCGGCCATGTTTTCGGCCAG
>DATHWV010000218.1:0-7458 GCA_035460205.1 Ramlibacter sp. | reverse complement strand
GCCGAGCGGGAAAAGCGGGCACTGATCGCCGCCTCCGAGGGCCGCCGCCAGGAGCAGATCAATATCGCCACCGGCGAGCGCGAAGCCTTCATTGCCCGCTCGGAGGGCGAGAAGCAGTCCATCATCAACAAGGCGCAGGGCGAGGCCGCGTCCATCACCGCGGTGGCCGAAGCGACGGCGCAAGCCATCGAGCGCATCGCCGCCGCGATCCGCCAGCCTGGCGGCGACCAGGCCGTGCAGCTCAAGGTGGCGGAAAAGGCTGTCGAGGCTTACAGCCACGTCGCCGCGGACGCCACGACGACGCTGATCGTGCCGAGCAACATGACGGAAGTGTCGGCGCTGATCACTTCTGCGATGAAGATGGTCCAGGGGACGAAGTCGGCGTCCTGAGGCCGGACGTTGCAACCCGGCGACAAAACGGGGCAAATCCGGGCACTTTCGAACTCGTTCGCGGTATTTTTCGCGGGGAGTGGCCAAGCGGGCCAGATTGGGTTAATGTAACAAGTTGCTGCAACCTAGGAGGCCTGACCCAGGGCCATCATGGATCTACGCAAGCTGTTCCAGGCACCCGAAGCCGACACGGACATCGAGTACGGCTCGCCGAAGGCTGGTGACTCCGTTCCGGGCGAGTACCGCGCCGAGGTGAGGCGCCAGCTCAAGAAGCTGGGTGTCCCGGCTGAAATGGTTGCCATCGATATCCGCAGCGCCGGGTCGGCCGACGACAAGCCAGTGTTCATGGTGATGCTCCGGCTCGTGACGTGGCAACAGCGTCCCGGTGTGCGCCTTCTGCTTGGCCTGCCCATACTTGAGTTGAATGCCCGCAAGGCCTTCCAGGCAAGCTGGCTGTCGGAAGTCAGTCACTTCGGCGGCCTGTGGCTGCACCCTTCCAGCCAGCTCAAACAGTCGAATGCCGTCGCGCAGGTCCAGGAACTGCTGCTCTATCTGGAAACAAACCGCCAGGCAGAAGACGACAGCGCAAAGCCCAGCGGGACCGACGAGCATTCCTGGCCGTCCACCCCGGCCGGCGTGACGGACTTATCGCCACTTGGCGACGACCGGAAGCGCTAGCTAGTCCCTTGCCGAGGCGCTCAACGGGCTGGGACGGGACCGCAAACCTTGCGGCAGCGAGTTCTCGAACATTTCAGACACCTGCGCGATTTCCGTACGCGCAACGCCCTCCCCATGGGCGCTCGCCAGGACGGCCATGAGGTCGCCGCGGAGGAACCACAGCGCCTGGATGTCGGTGGCGTAGCGGATGCGGCGGGCGACGACAGGATGCTTGTGGAGGTCAGCCCCTGCGAGCAGGCCCAGCATCGCGTCGCGGATGTCCTCTATGGTCACCTCGATTTCGTCTTCAGTCGGCGCAAGCGCCCCTCCACCCGAAAAAATCGCGTGAAGGCTGCTTCTCAGATTCGGCTTGAACCAACGCATACGTCTTCCCCTTTTCTTGTGCCCTAGGGCCGGGTGAAACCAAAGATCTCGGTGACTGGGAGCGGACCGATTGCCTGCAGGTCCGCGCCGTTCGCGCTTGCCGGGCCGGCCAGGTCGGCGACCCTCGAAAAAACTGACGCGACCTGCACGTCCCGCCCTTGCGGGTCGAGCCGGCGCACGCCGTACTCCAGCTGGCGCCGCTCGGCCTCGCCCAACCGGTCCATGAGGTTTCGTGTCGCCCAAACGGCGCCGGCGCTGCCGATTCCGGCCAGTTGGGTCGCGTGGCGCGCGGCATCCCCAAGCACGGTGGATTCCGCGTGCGGGCTGGCGCCGAGGTTGCGATGCCATGCATGCCCCTCGTCGATGCCGCAGTTCAGGTACAAGCCGCCGGACCAGCCCTTGCGCAGGCGCCAGTCGTTGCTGACGGCACGCATGGCCTCGCGCACTTCGTGGGCGGCCGCGATCGCGCTCCAGAGATAGCTGCTGCCCGGCCGGGGAAAGAAGTGGCAGACCAGGCCCTCGCCGGGGTGCTTGCCCCGAAGGGCGTCGTGCCGCCGCAGGATGGGGGCAACCGCAGCCTCGACCTGGTCAATCAGGGCGAAGTACTCGTCGCCCGGCAATTCAGACCACAAACGGGTCGCGTCCTGCAAATCCATGGCCAGCACGGCGACCGGCCCGAACGTCGGTGCGCCGGCGGGTGCGCGCGCGGACACCGCGGCCCTGGTGGGCGCCAGCAGGCCCGAGACCTCCCTGGGCGCGCCGGCGGCAGCGACGTAGGCGAACAGGATGCCCTCCCGGAAGTTGAGGGCGTACAGGAAGCAGAGCCTGGTGTTGCCGGGTGAACCGGCGGCCACCGGGGCGCGAACGACCAGCGGGAACTCGAAGGGCTCCGTCTGCGCATAGAGGCGCTCGATGTCATGCGCCTGGCTGCCTGCAAGGCCGCGGCAAAGGTCGGACAGCGCCGTGCCTCGCTGCCTGGCCAGGCCCAGGTGCAGCCGCAGGATCGCATCGCGCGATTCGGAACCGACGGTGGTGTCTGCCGGCTGCGCCAGCAGGTACTGGACCACACCGCGCGAAACCGCGTCAGCTGGCAGCGGCACGGCGTTGGGCCAGGCCGGGGAGCCGGCGGCGGCGTTGGCCCAGACCAGTTCGAACCGGTCATTCACCAGGTAGGCGGGCTGGACGATCTCGCCGAAGGACAGGCTCGGCATGGACCGGTCTGCCGAAGCCGCGCGCAATGCGGGAGACGTCTGCGGTTGTGCCACCGGGGCCGACAAAGCGGTGCGCGTGGCCTTGGCCCTGGCGGCGCCCGTGCCGGTGAAATGTTCGGTGATCCGGGTGATGCTCCAGCCGTCACGCTTGAGCCGCTGGATCTCCTCGATGCGCTCGATGACGTCCGGCGGGAAGTAGCCGATGCGCGGCGCCGCGCCGTCGCTCGGTTGCGGCGGCAGGACTTCCGGGCGCGGCACGATCCCACTACTGATGTAGTTGTTGAGCGTGGCGCGGGAAATTCCCGTGCGTTCCAGGACCTCTTTGCTGGTGAGCAAGATAACCTCGCATTGACTGTCCAATTAGTATTGGACAATGCAATTAGACTGTCAATGATTTAGACAGTCCCTCTGGTCAAATGCTCAAATTAACAACATATCTGTCTAATTGACTTGGACAGACCGGGGCGTGAAAAAACGGCCCGAAGGCCGTTTCATGATTTGCCGTTTGGCGGAGCAGGCGGGATTCGAACCCGCGGAGGGCTATTAACCCTCACACGCTTTCCAGGCGTGCGACTTAAACCGCTCATCCACCGCTCCTGAGCCCACGATTGTAGCAGCGCACAGCCCGGGCTCAGGCCACCTTGGCTGCCTTGGTGCGACGGGCCTCCTGGGGATTGGCCAGCATGGACAGCAGCAGGTTCACATCGGCCGGCTTGACCATATGGAAGTCGAAGCCGGCCTGGGCGGACCGCAGCCGGCTCTCGGCCTCTCCGTAGCCGGTCAGCGCTATCAGCAGCGCGTCGCGGGACCCGGGCAATGTGCGCAGCCGGTGCGCCACCTCGAAGCCGTTCATCCCCGGCAGGCCGATGTCCAGCAGCACCACATCGGGCCGGAACTCCTCGGCCAACCTGAGCGCGGCAGTGCCTTCGCTGGCGATCTTGACCTCGAAGCCTTCCATTTCCAGCAAGGTCATCAGGGTTTCAGCCGAAGCCGCCAGGTCGTCCACCACGAGGATGCGGCTGGGCGCCTTGGGCCGGGCGAGCGGCTTGTGGGCCTTGCCGGCCGGCTGGGGTGCATCGGCCGCCGCATCCACGTGGGCCGGCAGGTACACCGAGATTTCGGCGCCACGCCCCACCCCTTCGCTGTAGGCAGCGACGCGCCCTCCATGCAGTTCCACCAGGTGCTTGACCAGCGTGAGGCCGATGCCCAGGCCCCCCTGCGCGCGGTCCAGTGACTGGTCGGCCTGGGCGAACAGGTCGAAGATGTGCGGCAGGAACGCCGGGTCGATGCCGGCGCCCTCGTCCTTCACCGAAATCTTCACCTCGCCATCGGCGTAGCTGGCCGCGAGGGTGATGCGGGTGCCGGGGCCCGAGAACTTCGAAGCGTTGTTGACCAGGTTCGACAGCACCTGAGCCAGGCGCACGCCGTCGCCATTGAGCACGATGGATTGTTCGGGCAATTCGACCCGCAGGACTTGCTCCCGGGCGGCCACGCGCGGCGAACTGGCCTCCACCGAGCGCTCGACCAGCGACCCCAGCGTGAGCTTCTCGGGCTTGACCACCACCTTGCCTTGCACGATCCGCGACACGTCCAGAAGGTCGTCGATCAGGCGCGCCATGTGGTCGGCCTGCCTGCCGATCACGTCGCGCGCCCAGTTCATCGTGGGCGGGGTGACATCTTCGCCCTGCATGATATGCACCGCGTTGCGGATCGGCGCCAGCGGGTTGCGCAGCTCGTGGGCCAGCATCGCCAGGAACTCGTTCTTGCGGCGGTCGGCGTCCTGGATCGCCGTATAGAGCCGGGCGTTTTCCATGGCAATGGAGGCCCGGCTGACCACCTCGCGGGCCAGCGCGACCCGCGATGAATCCATCTGCTTGCGCGGTGCCAGCAGGATCAGGGCGCCACGGGCCCTGCCGCCGGCCAGCAGCGGGCACACGGCCGCAGCCCGCCCGCCCTCCTGCCAGAGCTCGAAGCTCTTCTGCTCCAGCGCCCGGTCCAGCGTCACGCGAAGGCCTTCGGGCAGCTGGGCATCGTCCTGGGGCCCCGGATGGAACTCGATGCGCGTCACGGCGCCGTCCCCGGCAAGCGCGAGGATCGCGCGCTCCGCAAGCATGGGCACGGCCACGCTGAACATGGCCTGGATGGTGTCCTCCAGGTTCAGCGAACGGGACAGCAACTGGCTGGCTTCGGAAAGGTAGTCGGAACGGTGGATGGCGTCCTCGGCCGCTTCACGGGCGGCTTCAGAACGGGCCAGCGCCTCGCGGGCGGCGGCCTGCTGCTGCAGCTGCCGGTTCATGCGGAACAGCTCGACGAACACCCTCACCTTCGAACGCAGCACTTCCGGCACCACCGGCGACGGGATGTAATCCACGGCGCCCAGCGCGTAGCCCCGCTTGGCCTGGCGCTCGTCCACATAGGCCGTGATGAAGACGATAGGCGTCTGGGACGACTTCTTGTACTGGCGGATCAGGCTGGCGGTCTCCAGGCCGTCGATGTCCGGCATGTTGACGTCCAGCAGGATCACCGCGAACTCCATCTCCAGGATGTAGCGCAGGGCCTCCTTGCCCGAGCGGGCGCTGATGATGTTCTGCCCCAGCTCGTCCAGGATGCTGCGGAAGACGACATGCTTCTCTGCCAGGTCGTCGACCACCAGGATGTTGACCTTCTCCTGTTCGAGTTGTGCCGGCGCGGGATCGGGCGCCGCCCCCGGGGTCACTGGTGCAGCCATGCGCGCAGGACCGCTAGGAGGTCCTGGGTGTTCACCGGCTTGGACAGGTAGTCCCACGCGCCGGCTTCAATGCACTTCTCGCGATCGCCCTTCATGGCCTTGGCCGTCACGGCAATCATCGGCAGGTTCTTGCCGGCGGGCAGCTTGCGGATCTCTTTCATGGTCGCCATGCCGTCCATCTCCGGCATCATGATGTCCATCAGGACGACCTTGATCTGCGGGTCGGAGCCGACACGGGAGATCGCGTCACGGCCGTTATCGGCCCACACGATGTCCATGCCATGCTCCTCCAGCACCGTGGCCAGCGCGAAAATGTTGCGCATGTCGTCGTCGACGATCAGCACCCGCTTGCCGGCCAGCGGTTTGCTCGACTCGTGGATGTCGTTCACCAGCGAGCGCTTGGCTTCCGGCAGGCGCGCCAGGTTGTGGTGCAGCGCCAGCAGGGCGTCGTCGAACAGCTTGTCGACCGTGTGGGCTTCCTGCACGGAGATCGTGTCGTCGGGATACCAGTCCACCTTGCCGGCGTCCTTGCCGCCACCCCGGTAGACGACGAGTTGCAGCGGGCCGATGTGGGCCTGCGCCCCCAGCAGGCGACGCAGGTCACCGGCATCCCCGACCGGGAAACCGTCTTCCAGCACCACCGCATCGAAGTTCTCCTCTTCCAGGGCTTCGTGCAACTTGTCGGCGCTCTTCACCACGGTCGCGGAAATTTCCTCGTCCTCGATCTGCGCCAGGAAGTCACGCCGCGCGGCCACGTCCTTCAACGCGACCAGCAGGCGCTTTTGCGAGCGGGCGAGGTAGGAATGGAGTTTGTCCAGCATCTCGTCCAGCACTTCCTTGGACTGGATCGGCTTCTCGACGAACGCCATCGCCCCGGACCGGAAGGCCCGTTCCTTGGAGTCGTCGGTCGAGATCACGCACACCGGCATGTGGCGGGCGCCCATGTCCTGCTTGACGCGGTCGAGCACGCGCCAGCCGTCCATGTCGGGCAGGTACATGTCGAGCGTGATCGCAGAGGGCTTGTACTGGGTCGCCAGGGTCAGCGCGCCGGCGCCCATGGAGGTCACCAGCCCCTTGAAGCCCTTGGCCCGCGCGGCATCCAGCAGGAAGCGCGCAAAGGCCAGGTCGTTTTCCACGATCAGCAGGACGAGGTCGCCCTGCTGGATCGAGTCGCGGTCATCGTTCGCTTCGTTGGCGGCGACACCCCCTTCTTCCGCGACCACCACGGCATCTTCCACCGGTTCTGGCCGGATGATGCGCTTGCCACCGGGAACGGTCAGGTCGGAGCGTGCCTCGGTGATCTGCGACGGCCGGCGGCTGCCGCGCGTGCCGGAGTAGACCAGCGGCAGGTACAGCGTGAACGTGCTGCCCTGCCCGGGCGCGCTGGACAGGCGGATCTCGCCGCCCAGCAACTTCGAGAGTTCACGGCTGATCGCCAGGCCGAGGCCGGTGCCGCCGTATTTGCGGCTGGTCGAGCCGTCGGCCTGCTGGAAGGCCTCGAAGATGATCTGCTGCTTGTCGCCCGAGATGCCGATGCCGGTGTCCGAAACCGCGAAGGCCAGCACCTGCTGGGCGCGGTTGAGTTCCTCGTTGTCCTGGGTCCAGCCGGTAAACACTTCCTCCACAGTCAGTGTCACGTTGCCCTGGTGGGTGAACTTGAAGGCGTTGGACAGCAGGTTCTTCAGGATCTGCTGCAGGCGCTTGACGTCCGTCACCATGGACGTCGGCAGGTTGACGCCGGTGTGCAACATGAAGTCGACGTTCTTGGCTTCCGCGACGTGGCGGAAGGTGCGCTCCACATACAGCTGCAGGTCCGACAGGCGCAGTTCGTTGACGTCCACCACCACCGTGCCCGACTCGATCTTGGACAGGTCCAGGATGTCGTTGATCAGCATCAGCAGGTCGTTGCCCGACGAATGGATGGTCTTGGCGAACTCCACCTGCTTTGGGCTCAGGTTGCCGTCCGGGTTCTTCGACAACTGGTCGGACAGGATCAGCAGCGAATTCAGCGGCGTGCGCAGCTCGTGCGACATGTTGGCCAGGAACTCCGACTTGTACTTGGAGGTCAGGGCCAGCTGCTTGGCCTTG
>DATHWV010000217.1:0-6577 GCA_035460205.1 Ramlibacter sp. | reverse complement strand
GTGCCCTGCTCGCGCGCCGTGTCCTGCATGCGCTCGCGGATCAGCTGCTCGGCGCGCGGGTGCAATTCCAGCTCGACGTCCAGCGCCTTGCCCGCGCATTGCCGCGTGTGGTCGTCCGGCGTGGCGCCGATGCCGCCGCAGGAGAACACCAGGTCGCCCGATGCGAAGGCGCGCCGCAGCACGGCGGTGATGCGTGCCGGATCGTCGCCCACGTACTCGGCCCACGCCAGTTGCATGCCGCGCGCGGCCAGCAACTCGATCACCTTGGGCATGTGCTTGTCGGCGCGCTTGCCCGACAGGATTTCGTCGCCGACGATGACCAGGCCGACGTCGCGCGGCTCAGAGGGGGCTGGAATTTGCGTCATCCGGCAATGCTAACGGTGGCGGCGTGGTGGCGGGTTTGTCTCGGGAAATTTGCAGCGCGGCCAGGCAGTAGTGCGCGAACCAGAGGGACGCAAAGGCGAACACCAGCGTGTAGATCCAGATCGCGACCGGCACCAGGAAGACGAAGAACACGGCGTTCAACAGCGCGCCCGATGCCCACACCACGCTCGGCGCCGCGCCCAGGAACCCGGCCAGCACGCCGATGCCCAGCAGCCAGGGGCGATGTTCGCGGAACAAGGCTTTCCTCTCCTCACTGCTGGCGTGGGCGGACAGCGAGTCGAACGCCATCACCCGGTAAGTAAGCCAGCCCCAGATCAGCGGCGGCAGGATGAGGATGAGCGGTGGCACCAGCCACAGCGGCAACGAGATCACCAGTGCGAACAGCGCGGCGAGCGTGGAGCCGAGCGACCACAGGATGCTGATCGCCAGCGACGCGCTGCCCCTGCGTTCCAGTTGCGGGAAACGGCGCTCGGCCACCAGCGCGGTGAGCGACGGCCCCATGAACACCGCCACCAGCAACAGCGACAGCAGCACGATCACGGGCGTCAGCGCAAAGATGACGATCAGCGGCGCGACCACGGCCTTGAGGTTGCCCGCGCCGGCACCCTGCAACCAGCTCCAGACGCCGTTGAGCATGTCGGAAGACTCAAGCATGCGGCGCACCCAGTCGATGGTCGGCTCCCAGAAGAAGTAGCCCAGGCCCAGCGCGAGCGCCACCATGATCACCAGCGGCAGCAACGACAGCGCGATGACGCGCGGATGCAGGCAGTAGGCGACGGCGCGCCAGAAGGAATCGAGGAACAGGCCCATGCACGGAGGATAGCCGCAAGCCGCACCCTGCCCCGTTAACATCCCGGCGTGGAAACGATCATCGTCAACGGCGTCGGCCTCGAAGTGCAACGCATTGCCGCCGCGCAGGATGGCGACGCCGCCCCGCTCGTCTTCCTGCATGAAGGCCTGGGTTCGGTGGCGATGTGGCGCGACTGGCCGGCGGCGTTGTGTGCGGCGACCGGTCGGCCCGGCATCGTCTATTCGCGGCGAGGCTATGGTGCGTCCGACGCCGTGCCCGATGTGCGCGGCGCCGGCCGCCTGCAGCCGGACTACATGCACCGCGAGGCAATGGACGTTCTGCCGGGCTTGTTGCGCGAACTGCAGCTTGAACGCCCGGTGCTGGTTGGCCATTCGGACGGCGGCACGATCGCTCTGCTCTACGCCAGCCGCTTCCCCGTCACTGCCTGCGTCGTGATGGCGCCGCATGTCATCGTCGAGGACGTGTCGGTGAGTTCCATCGAGCAGGCCCGCGAGGCCTTCGAAACCGGCGGCCTGCGCGAACGCTTGCGGCGCTACCACGCGGATGTGGACGGCGCGTTCTGGCAATGGAACGACATCTGGCTCAGCCCCGCGTTCCGCGACTTCGACATCCGGCCCGATTGCCGCCGCATCGCTGCGCCGGTGCTGGCGATCCAGGGAGAGGACGACCCTTACGGCACGCTGCGACAGATCGACGAGATCGCCCCGACGCAGGGGCCCTTCACACGGGAAGTGTTGCCCCGTTGCGGACACTCACCCCACCGTGACCAGGCGGAAACAACGACCGCCTCGATCGCGCGCTTCCTGTCGAGCCTAGGCTGACTGCGGCCGCAAAGCCGCGAGGTCCGCTGCATCGAGCCAGCGCCATTGGCCCGGCGCCATGTCGGGCGGCAGGGCGAGGCCGCCGATGCGCGAACGGTGCAGGCCCTCGACCCGGTTGCCGACGGCGGCCACCATGCGCTTGACCTGGTGGTACTTGCCTTCCGTGAGGGTCAATCGCAACTGGTGCTCGCCGGTGAGTTCACAGGCCGCGGCACGCACCGGCTTTGGGTCGTCTTCCAGTGTGACGCCCGCCAGCAGGCGCTGCACCTGGCGATCTTCGCCCGCGTGCTTGAGCGTCACTTCATAGACCTTGGGCACATGGTGGCGCGGCGAACTCATCCGGTGGATGAACTGGCCGTCATCTGTCAGCAACAGCAGCCCGGTGGTGTCTTGGTCGAGCCGGCCCACCGCCTGCACGCCTTGCACCGCGCCCTTCTGCGGCCGCAAGCGCAGGGGGCTGGGCAACAGCGTGTAGATGCTGGGGTAGGTCGACGGTTTCTGGGAACACTCCGTGCCGGCCGGCTTGTGCAGCATCACATAGGCTTTCTCGTGGAATTCCCACGGGACGCCGTCGACTTCGAAACGAAAGCCTTCGGGCTCGACGTCCATGGCAGAGTCGGTCACCTCCGCGCCGCCCACCGAGACATGGCCCTGTTGGACCAGCCCGGCGCATACCCGCCGGGTGCCGAAGCCCTGGGAAAAGAGAAGATCCTGCAGTTGCATGCCGCCAAGTATCTCAAGCCGGCGGGCGGGCAGCGCAGCGGCAGCTAGCGATCCTTGAATTCGCGGTCGCGGCGCGCCTCGCGCGCGTACTGGTCGCGCAGTGCGGACTTGCGGGCCTTGGGTTGCCCGCCCCGCTGGAACCGGGGCTCGGAGTCCGGGTCCAGCTCGCGGCCGGCGTACCTGTCGCGCTCGCCGGGCAAGGTTTTCCGGGGGGATTGGTGCATGTAGCGTCCTTGGCTGCGGGCAGCGCCGCCATTGCGCGCAATCTAGGACGAGCAGGAAACGCCCGGTGTAGGACGAATTCGCGTGTGTGTAGGACGCCGGCTAGCGCGCCGCGGCGATCGTGGCGAGGCGCCGCTCCAGCGGCGACAGTTCACTGCCCACGCGGTGCAGCTGCGAGTACAAATCCTGCCGCGCCCAGATGTCCTGCTCGGCCGAGATGCGCGTGCGGACAGCGTTGCGCTCGATCTGCAGTTGGGCCACCCGGTCGGTCAATGCAACCACTTCCTCAATGGGTGCGGTGACCTTGGGTTTCGGATGGTGGGGGTCGTATGTCAGGGCTTCCGGCGGCACGACGGCGCAGCCGGTGGCAAGGAACAGTGCGGCAAGGGAAATGGCGGTTCGCATGGCGGCCTTTTCGGTAGGGGTGACGCCATATTAGCCGCGCGCACCTGACTTGACGTTTGTCAAACGCAAACCCCGCAGCGTGACCCAAACTGGATCGACAGCAAAGGCAGGAGCACACCATGTATGAACGCATCCTAGTTCCCCTCGATGGCAGCGAAACGTCCCATCGTGCGCTGGCCGCGGCACTCGGCCTGGCCCAATCCTTCAAGGCTCACCTGCGCCTGATCCATGTCCTGGATGAAGGCGCCTACCTCGCACGCTCAGACCCCTACGGCGGCTACACCGCCGAAGTAGTCAAGGTGATGCGCGAAGCCGGCGAGCAGGTGCTGCGCGTGGGCCTGGCGCTCGCCAAGGCAGCCGGGGTGGAAGCCGACAGCATGCTGTTCGACAAGTTCAGCGGCCGACTGGGCGAAAACGTCGCGCAGGCGGCGAAGCTCTGGAACGCTGACCTGCTCGTGGTCGGCACGCACGGGCGCAGGGGCGTCAGCCGCCTGCTGCTGGGCAGCGGCGCCGAGCAGATCATCCGCCTCGCGCCGGTGCCGGTGCTGGTCATCCGGGACCCCGAAACGGCTGCCGCGTAGGCAAACGGGTCCATCACATGCAAGTCCGGTTTCTCGGAGCCACCAACACCGTCACGGGGTCGAAGTACCTCGTTCGGCACGGCAAGCACTCACTGCTGGTCGATTGCGGACTCTTCCAGGGCTACAAGCCGCTGCGCTTGCGCAACTGGGCGCCACTGCCGGTGGACCCGGCAAGCATCGACGCGGTGATCCTCACGCATGCGCACATCGATCACTCCGGCTACCTGCCGCTCCTGGTGAAGCAGGGCTTCCGCGGGCCTGTCTTCTGCACGCCCGCCACCCGCGACCTTTGCCACATCATGCTGCCCGACAGCGGCGCCCTGCAGGAAGAGGAAGCCGCCTACATGAACCGGCACGGACTGGGCAAGCACTCGCCGGGGCGGCCGCTGTACACCCGGCAGGATGCGCTGCATTGCCTGGACAGCATCGAAACGATCCCTTTCGGCCGGGCCTGGGAACCCATTCCCGGCATCAAGGCCGGCCTCACCTACGCGGGGCACATGCCCGGTGCGGCGTCAGTCCGGCTGGACAACGGCACGACCTCGGTGCTGTTTTCGGGCGACCTGGGCCGCCCGCACGACCTGCTGATGCGCGCGCCCGATGCGCCGCCACAGAGCGATCACCTCATCGTCGAGTCCACCTATGGGAACCGGATCCACGACGGACAGGATGCGCTGGCCCAACTGGCCGACGTGATCAACCGCACCTCGGATCGCGGCGGCGCCACCATCATCCCGGCGTTTGCCGTCGGCCGTGCGCAAGCGCTGATGTTCTGCATCCAGCAGCTCAAAGGCCTGGGCCGCATCCACAACGTCCCGGTCTACCTGAACAGCCCGATGGCCGCCGAGGCGACCCACGTGTTCCTCGCCCACCACGACGAATTACGGCTCACGCTGGCCGAGTGTGGCGGCATGGCCGCCGCCGCCCATGTCGTCCACACGCCCGAAGAGTCGGCCGAGCTCAACACTCGTCACGGACCGATGGTGATCATCGCCGGCAGCGGCATGGCGACCGGCGGCCGCGTTGTCCACCACGTCAAGGCGTTCGCCCCTGACAAGCGCAACACGATCCTGCTGTCCGGCTTCCAGGCCGGCGGCACGCGAGGCGCGCACCTCGCGGCCGGCGACACCACGGTGCGCATCCACGGGCAGGACGTGCCGGTGCGCTGCGAGGTGGCGCAGCTGGACTCCATGTCGGCACACGCCGACGGTGGCGAGATCGAGTCCTGGCTGCGCGGCATGAAGACCGCGCCGCGCAGGACTTTCATCACGCACGGCGAGCCGGACGCGGCCGACGCGCTGCGCTTGCGTATCGAACGCTCGCTGGGGTGGTCCACCTGCCTGCCCGACTATCTCGAAGCGGTGGACCTGCCACAAGCCGGCGCTTGACCCAAGTCAAACCACGCGCGAGCACCGCGTCTGAACATGGGGCATCCAAGGAGGTATCCGCCATGTTCACCCATATCCTGCTTGCCACCGACGGCAGCGCCGCCTCCGAGCCCGCGGCGCGGCTCGCCGTCGATCTCGCCCGAGTGCACCAGGCCCGGCTCACCGCGGTCTACGTGGTCGACCCTTATCCCTACCTCGGCATCGGGGACACCAATCCGCTCGGCCTGAACGCCTACCTGTCGGCCGCGCGCGAGCACGCCGCCGTGGCGCACGCCGGCGTGCTCGCACTCTGCCGCGGACCCGGCAAACCGGTCGAAGTGGAGTTGCGCCTGCTCGAAGATGTGACTGCGGCGCGAGGCATTCTCGCTGCGGGAAAGGAAGAAGGGGCCGACCTCATCGTCGCCGGCTCGCACGGGCGCACCGGCATCAAGCAGCTGCTGCTGGGCAGTGTGGCCGCCCAGCTGGTGAGCCTGTCCACGGTGCCTGTCCTCATCGCGCGCTGACGTCGGCACCAATGTTGACTTTCGTCAACCCACGACGCCCTCTCCGGGTCCAAATTGGAGTCCTCAACAACTCACTGCGAGGGCACCATGACCTACAAACGCATCCTTGTTCCAGTCGACGGCAGCGCCACCAGCGACAAGGCCGTCGCCTCCGCCATTGAACTCGCCCGGCGAAACGACGGCCATGTTCGCTTCCTCTTTTGCCTGGATGAACTCGCCCTCGCAAGCGGCCCGGAATACTCGGGCCATGCGGTCGAGGCCGCGCGCGACGAAGCCCGGGCCATCCTGGCCCGCGCGCGTTCGTCAGCCGAGCGCGCCGCCGTCCCGGCCGATGTTCACCTTGACGAGTCGCCCGGCAAGCGCCTGGGCCACTGCGTGGCCGACCAGGCGAGCGAATGGAAGGCCGACCTCGTGGTCGTAGGCACCCATGGCCGCAAGGGACTCGCGAGGGTGCTGATGGGAAGCGGCGCCGAAAGCATCATCCGTGAGGCGCCCGGGCCAGTCCTGGTGATCCGCGGCGGCGACGGGGCCTGACACGCAACGCGTGCCCGCGCGCCAATGAAAAAGGCCGTCGCTTGGACGGCCTTTGACAGGGAGTTGGTGGAGCTGGCGGGAATTGAACCCGCGTCCGCAAGCCTTCTTCGTACAGTTCTACATGTGTAGTCGTCTGATTAAGTCTCGCCTCCCTGGCCGCGCAGCGACACGCAACCAGGAACGCCAGTCACCTATTTTCTCGTCC
>DATHWV010000216.1:0-10299 GCA_035460205.1 Ramlibacter sp. | reverse complement strand
GGTCCATGCCCTGGGCGCGCAGCCATGCCAGGTCACCGCTGGTGTGCTTGGAACCCGGCAGGACGATCCAGTCGGCGCCGGCAAGGTCGGCGGCACTGCGGGCCCACAGCAGTCGCACGCCAGGCAGATTGGCCAGCGGCTGGAATTCGTCCAGGTTGCTGATGCGTGGATAGGCGAGCACGGCGATGGTCTGCGCGTGCGCCCCGCCCTCGCTGCGGGCCAGGCCGAACCAGCCGTCTTCCTCGGGCAGCCCGTGCTCCCGCCACATGGGCAGCGTGGCGAGCGTGGGAATACCGGTCAGCTGCTGCAGTTGCTGCGGCCCCGGCGCCAGCAGCGTCGCGTCGCCGCGGAACTTGTTGAGGACGAAGCCGCGGAGCAGGCGCCGCTCTGCCTCAGGCAGCAACGCCCAGGTGCCGTAGAGATGGGCAAAGGCGCCGCCGCGGTCGATGTCGGTCACCAGCAGGCAGGCAGCATCGGCATGCTGCGCCACCCGCATGTTGACGATGTCGCTGTCCTTCAGGTTGATCTCAGCAGGCGAGCCCGCGCCCTCGATCACCACCACGTCGTTCTCGGCCCGCAGCGCGTCCAGCGCCTGCGCCAGCTGCGGCCACACGCTGGCACTGCGGCCGCGCCACGGCAGGCGCGTGAGTTCATCATGGACCCTGCCCATCAGGACCACCTGGCTGTGGGTGTCGCGCTCGGGTTTGAGCAGCAAGGGGTTCATGCGCACGTCCGGCACGGCGCGCGCTGCCAACGCCTGGAAGTACTGCGCGCTGCCGATCTCGCCGCCTGCCACCACCCGCGCGTTGTTGCTCATGTTCTGCGCCTTGTACGGCGCGACCTTCAGGCCCTGGCGCGCATACCACCGGCACAGCGCGGTGGCGACCCAGCTCTTTCCGGCGCCGCTGGTGGTGCCGAGCACCATGACGCAGCGTGCAGTCATTTCGAGCCCTCGTCTGCAGTCAACGCGACCCACTGGCCGTCCAGCGCGCGCACCCGCAGCCGATGGTCGAACACGCGCGCCAGCGCCTCGTGGGTCGAAGGGTCGCCACATTCCCCCTGGTGGACGATGCGGCCGGCGGCCATCACGACCAGGTCATCGGCATGCAACGCCATGGAAATCTCATGCAGCACGCTGACCACCGTCTTGCCTGCGGCAGCCAGGGCCCGGGCCAGCGCCAGCCAGTCGGCCTGGTGCGGCGGGTCGAGGTTGGCGAGCGGCTCGTCCATCAGCAGCACGTCCGCTTCGACGGCGAGCGCGCGCGCCAGCAGCACGCGCTGGCGCTCGCCACCCGAGAGCTGGCCGAGCAGGCGCGCGCGCCAGTCCCAGGCCTGCGTCGCGCGCAAGGCCTGCTCCACAGCGGCCTGGTCCGCCTCGTCCGGTGGCGCGAGCCAGCCACGGTGTGGCAGGCGGCCCAGCATGGCCACGTCGTACACGGAAAGGTCGTCGGCGCCGCCTTCGCCCTGGCCGAGCCAGGACATCCGCCGCGCGCGTTCGCGCCGGGTCAGCGACCCCAGCGGGTGGCCATGCAGCAGGACCTCGCCCGCATGGGGCAGCAGGCCGGCCAGCACACGCACCAGCGAAGACTTGCCTGCGCCGTTGGGCCCGACGACGCTGGTCCAGCGGCCGGCGGACAGGCGCAGGTCAATCGAGTGCAGCACTTCCCGCCGCTGGTCGCCTTGGCCCAGCGCGGCACTGACGCCGCGTGCTTCCACTGCGATCATGAGAACGCACTCCCGCGCCGGCTGCGCCTGTGCATCAGCCACAGGAGGTAGGTACCGCCCAGCACCGCCGTGAGCACGCCCACCGGCAATTCCTGCGGCGCGACCAACCAGCGCGCCAGGACGTCGGCGCCCATCAGCAACAAGCCACCCATGAGCGCAGCCAGCACCACCAACCGCCCGTGCGGCACCGGTGCCACCGAGCGCACCAGGTGCGGCGCGGCCAGCCCGACGAAGGCGATCAGGCCGGTTTGCGCCACCGCAGCGCCGGTGGCCAGGCCCAGCACGGCGACCAGGGTGGCGCGCATCGCCCGCAGCGGCAGGCCCAGGCTGGCGGCCGTCGCCTCGCCCAGCGCCAGGCCGTCGAGCATGCGACCGAGCGCCCAGGCCACCGCCATCAGGGGCAGCAGGAGCGCCAGCATCACCAGGCAGGCGGACCAGCCGACAAAGCCGGTGCTGCCCAGCATGAAAGCCTGCATCGCCTGCAGGATGTCGGGCACGGCCAGGGTCACCAGGTCGCGCGCCGCGCCCAGCACCACCCCCACGATCACGCCGGCCAGCAGCAGGCGCAATGTGTGCTGCACCCCGTTCGCCAGTGCCAGCGTCAGCAGCACGCCCGCGACGGCACCGCCGAAGGCCGCTCCGGTCAGCCCCAGGCGCACCAGCCACTGGGTGGCGAAGGGGGAAGCACCGAACAGGGCCAGCGCGAGCGCCACGGCCAGCGCAGCGCCTGACGCGCTGCCCAACAGGTAGGGATCGGCCAGCGGATTGCGAAACAACCCCTGCGCCACCGCGCCGGCCAGCCCCAGCAACGCGCCCGCCACCCAGGCGCCCAGGGTGCGCGGCAGCCGGATGTCGACCACGATTTGCCAGGCCACGGGGTCCTTGCGGGCGGCCAGCACACTGTCGAATCCGGTGCTGCCTACACTGGCGCCCAGCAGCATCAATGCGCCGGCGCCGGCCAGCAGCACCAGCGCGAGCACGAAGCCGCGGTGGTCAACGCTCATGTGCCGCGACCCTTGACAGCGATGCAGCGTGCCAGCAGGCGCGCCGCCTCCGCCATGCGCGGGCCCGAGCGCACCAGCACGTCGGACTCGGCTTCATTGAAGACGCAGATGCGCCCTTCGCGCACCGCGCGCAGGCCGGCCCAGCCCGGGCGCTGCTCGAGCCCCTGTGCATTGCGCTGGCCGATCAGGATCAGGTCGGGGTCGGCACGCACCACGTATTCGGGGTTGAGCTTGGGAAACGGGCCGAGCTCGGGGGTGACGATGTTCTGCACGCCCAGCCGCCGCAATATCTCGCCGATGAAGGAGCTCGTGCCGGCCGCGTAGGGGCCGCGGCTCACCTCGAAGTACACCCGCGTCTTGCGCGCCGCCGGCGGCAGTGATTGGGCCGCCGCGGTCACGCCGGCGTCGATGCTGCGCCAGACGCGCTGGGCATCGGGCACCTCCAGCAAGGCCCCGATCCTGTCCATCGCCCGTTGCACGTCCGCGATGTTCCTGGGTTCCAGCGCCACCACTTTCAGGCCCAGCGCCTCCATGCGCTCTGCTCCGCGAGTGGAGCGGGCGAGCAGCACGAGGTCCGGGCGCAACGCCACCACGGCTTCCACGTTCGGGTCGATGCCACCGCCCAGTTGCGGCAGGCCGCGCACCTGCGCCGGAAAGTTCGAATTGCGGTCCACCCCGACCAGCCGGGCGCATTGACCCAGTTCGCACACGGTTTCGGTGAGCGACGGCAGCAGGCTGACCACGCGCTGCGGCGCGCGCTCCAGCGTCACGGTGACACCACGGTCGTCGGTAACCTGCAGCGCCGCCACGGCCGGAAGCTGGAGCGCGAGCACCAGGGCCAGCTTGACCCACCATTGCTTCACGCTGCGCAGTTCAGCCATGGACGCGGCTCCAGTCCAGCATGATGCGATGGAGTTGTTCGACACCATCCGTCAACGCGGCGGGGCCCGGCTGCAGGATGTCCGCCGATTTGATCTCGAACAGCTGCGCATCCCGCACGGCAGGCACGACTTCCCAACCGGGCCGCGCCGCGACCTTCCCGGGACGGAACTTCTTGCCGCACCAGGAGCCGATGATGATGTCGGGCTCGCGCGCGACGATCTGCGCACCGTCGGCGACGATGCGGTCCTTGCCCAGCGCCTGCACCGCAAGCTCGGGAAAGACATCGTCGCCGCCGGCAATGCCCACGAGCTCGGACACCCAGCGGATTCCGCTGATGTGAGGCTCGTCCCATTCCTCGAAGAACACGCGGGGCCGCCGCGGCAGCGCACGGCCCGCGGCTTCGATGGCCTGCAGGCGCTCGCGCATGGCCTCCAGCAGTTCGAGCCCGCGCTCGGCCCGGCCGACCATCGCCGCCACCTGGTAGAGCATGGTGAAGATTTCTTCCACGCTGCGCTGGTTGAAGATGGTCACTTGCACGCCCTTGCGCACCAGTTCAGCGGCGATGTCGGCCTGCAGGTCGGAGAAGCCGAACACGCAGTCGGGCCGCAGCGCGAGGATCTTGTCGATCTTCGCGCTGATGAAGGCGCTGACCTTCGGCTTCTCCTCACGGGCGCGGCGCGGCCGCACCGTGTAGCCGGAAATGCCGACGATGCGCGCCTCCTCACCCAGCAGGTACAGCCACTCCGTCGTCTCTTCGGTCAAGCAGACGATGCGGGCCGGACCGCGCGCGATATGGAGCATGCGCGAAGCTTACTTCGGCTGCCAGCGCAGGGTCAGGTAAAACGCCCGTCCCGGCTGGTTGTAGCCCATTGCCGTTTCATAGGCGCGGTCGGCCAGGTTGTTCAGCTTGGCCTGCACGCTCCAGTCGGGCGTGAACTTCCAGCTGGCATACAGGTCCACGGTGGCGTAGCCGGCCAGGCGGTTGTTGTTGGCCGCATCGTCGTAGCGCTCGCTCGCCCCCAGCACGTTGCCACCGAATTGCCAGGCACCCTGCTCCCAGTCGGCGCCCAGCGTGGCCTGCTGCCTGGCACGGCGCGGCAGTTGCTTGCCGGTGCCCTCATTGACCGGGTCGAGCACGTCGATCGAGCCGCGCAACGCCAGCCCCGCGAAGCTGCCGGTGTAGCCCAGCGTCCAGCCGTCGATGCGCGCATGCGGGATGTTCTGCGGCAGCGTGGTGTTGGTCATGAAGCCGCGGATCCTGTTGTCGAAGCGGACCAGCTTGACTTCCTGGCCGTGCTGCGCCCACGTCAAGGCCAGGTCGTAGTTCTTGCCTTCCTCGGGCTGCAGCGCGGGATTGCCGAAGCCGGGGAAGTAGAGCTGGTTGAACGACGGGGCGACAAACGAGGTGCCATAGGACGCGCTGGCGCGCCAGGCCGGGGTGATGAGATAGCCGTAGCCCGCGAAGCCGGTGGTCGCGCCGCCGAACTGCGAGTTGTCATCACGCCGCAGGTTGGCCTGCCAGCTATGGGCGCCGCTGTTGCCGTTGACGCCCGCGAAGGCCGCGTTGATGGTCCGCTCGGTGACGACATACGCCGTGGTGGCTGACACGTTCTGCCTGCGCTGCTCCAGGCCGGCCAGCACCACGCCCACGGGCGTGTCGATGTCGTTCTGCCAGCTCCACTCACGCTGTTCGGTCTTGAACGCACCGGGGAAGCTGGCGACGATGGTGTTGGAGGTGTCATTGCCCTGCGACAGCCGCAGGCTCGTCTGCCAGCCGGCGAGCGGCCGCCCCTTCACGCCGATATGGCCGGTGACACCGCGAATCGCCGAGCGCGAATCCCGGCCCGGGCCGTCGTCGAACGAGCTGACGCCATCCGAATAGAGTGCCGCGCCGTCGACCGCCCAGCCCTGGCCGAGCTCGTAGCGCAAGGAGGCGTTGACGCTGTCCTGCCTGAACGGATCGTCGTCGGCGTTGAAGTTGCCGAATGGCGCGCGGCTGTTGGTCGCGGAGAAGCCGCTCTCGCGGACATGTTGCGCACCGAACGAATACGTCAATGCGCCCTGCCCGCCGGACACGCCGGCGGCGCCGAGCGCGTGGCCGTAACTGCCCCCTGCGAGCGTGGCGTAAGGATGCATGCCCGTGCGACCCTTGCGCGTGAAGACCTGCACCACGCCGCCGACGCCGTCGCTGCCATAGAGCGCCGAAGCCGGCCCCTTGAGGATTTCAATGCGTTCGATCATGTCCACCGGGATCGTGTCCCAGCTGGGCGTGCCGGCCGTGGCCGACCCCATCCGCACGCCGTCCACCAGCAGGATGGTGTGGCGGTTCTCGGCGCCGCGGATGAACACGCTGGACTGCTTGCCCAGGCCGCCGTTGGCGCTCATCTGCAAGCCGGCATTTCGGGCCAGCAACTCGGCCAGCGAGCGGGCCGTGGATTTTTCGATCGCCGTGCGATCGATGACCGTGACGTCGCCCACCAGCTGGTCCACCCGCGTTTCCATGCGGGTGGCGGTGACAACGGTGGGGGGCAACGCAACGCTGGTTTGCGAAAAGGCGCAGGGCCATGCGGCGGCAAACGCCACGGACAGCGCGCTGGCGCGCGGCGAAAACGAGAGAGATTTCATTGTTGAAAGACCGGTTTCATTGCCCGTACCGGCTTCCCCGCCAGTACCTTGGGCGTCACGGCCACGACTTTCCCTTTCGGAAATGGCGTGGCCACCTCGTTGGCCGGTATCCGGGCTGGCGGGTCGACTTCCATCGCCTTCCCAGGCGCGCTGTTCAGGCGCGCCCAGTGGCTTTGCGTGATGGAAACGGAATTCCGGGGAATTCTTCCGCTTACCGTTGCGGGGGCAGCGCAGGTTAGGTCGGCCGTGTTCGGCTCTCCCTCCTGCTTCCCGTTGAACTGCGGCATGCGAACCACACCGCGAGCACCAACGGTTGGCATTTTAGTTTGAAATCTGTCACAAAACCCTACAATCCAAGTCGTATGCCCAGTGCCTCCCAAATCGACCAGATTGCGGAACGCGTCGAGCGCCTGCTTGTGCGTTACGAAGAACTGCAGCGCACCAACACGCTGCTGGCCGAACAGGTCGAGGTACTCACGCATGAACGCGACTCGCTGAAGTCGCGCCTGTCCGCCGCCCGCGCGCGCGTCGACGCCCTGCTCGAACGCCTGCCGGATATCAAGAGCGCGGCATGACGGTCATGAAACAACTCGAGGTCCAGATCATGGGCCAGAGCTACCTCCTCGCGTGCCCGGAAGGCGGCGAGCAGCGCCTGCTCGAAGCCGTGGAAAAAGTCGACACCGCCATGTGCAAGATCCGCGACGCCGGCAAGGTGAAGGCGCGGGACCGCATCGCCGTGCTCGCGGCGTTGAACCTCGCATTCGACGTGGGCGATCGCAGCGCCGTGGCGATCACCGCACCGGCGCTGGTCGCGGCAGAATTGCCTGTCACTGGCAACGGGAATGGCCACGGCAACGGGCACGACGTGCACGACCCACGACTGGGCAACCTGCTGCAGCGCCTGGACGGCGCCCTGGGCGACGACGGCCGCCTGATCTAGCCTGCACGGTTCGCCTGATTTCAAGGCTGTCAAGCAATCTTTTTTTCTTGCGGACAAGCGTCCCCGGCGCTGCGCAGCCCCGCCGCGCGACCTACAATAAGCTCGTGTCTGCAGTGCGTGCCGGGCTTTATATTTCCTTGAACCAATGCTCTTAGAGCCCGGGCTTGGAACATCGCTTGGTGAGCGTGATCGTCTCGCGTCAGACGAACCCAACGCCAGGTTGACCTCGCCCACCTGAACCCCCGGTTCAGGATGCCGGTCCGGTGGCACTTGCAGACGCCTTTTTTTACCCTACGATGGCGGGACATCCCGCTCCCGGAGGGTCCATGAGCGAGTCGGAAGCCCGTTTCAGCATCCTGCGCAAGTCCGCTCACCCCGAGGCGGCCGCCGCGATCGAGCGGCTGGTTTCCCAGGGCACCGACCGCCAGCTCCATCGCATCAACGTCATCGACGTCGCCGCTTCCAACGGCGTCCCGCTGGACCGCATGCTCGACGCCTTCCTGCACGCCACCAAGCTGGGCATGTTCGAGATGTCCTGGAACGTGCTTTGCCCCGGCTGCGGCGGCGTGCTCAACACCAACGCCACCTTGAAGACCGTCCACCAGGAGAGCTACGCCTGCGGGCTGTGCGCGAAGGGCTACGAGCCGTCGCTGGACGAAATGGTGGAAGTGGCCTTCACGGTGAGCCCACGGGTGCGCAAGATCGGGGCCCACACGCCCGATGCGCTGCCGATGTGGGAGTACGTGCAGCAGATCTTCTGGAGTTCGGGCATCGAGTTTCCCGCCGACATACCGGCGCAGGACGTGATGCAGCGCTTCGCGCTCGACTGGACCGAGCTGGCCGCCGGTGAGAAAGCCACGATGTCGGTGCAGTTGCCCGAGGCGTTCGTCATCATGTTCGAGCCTGTCACGCACGCGGCGCAGTTCATCGACGTCAAGGGCGAGCCCACGCGCGAGCGCCAGGAACTGGGCGTGGTGTTCAACAGCGTCAGCGCGCCCACGGGCACCGTGCCCATGCGTCCCGGGCCCCTGCGGCTGACCCTGGAGAACCGCACGGGCGGCCGGGTGCTTCCCACGCTGTACATCGCGGGCGATGAAATGCACTCGTTGCTGGGCAATCGCAAGAAATTCCTCACCGCGCGCACCTTGCTCACCAACCAGACCTTCCGTGACCTGTACCGCACCGACATGCTGTCGATCGACCAGCGGCTCAAGATCACCAGCCTCACTTTCCTGTTTACGGACCTGAAAGCATCCACCGAACTCTACGAACGGGTGGGTGACCTCGTCGCCTACGACCTGGTCAAGCAGCATTTCGGCGTGCTCAACGAA
Organism: Ramlibacter sp.; assembly: GCA_035460205.1. GTDB lineage: Bacteria > Pseudomonadota > Gammaproteobacteria > Burkholderiales > Burkholderiaceae_C > Ramlibacter. The sequence continues at coordinate 1,792 of DATHWV010000216.1, read as the reverse complement.
GTGGTGGCGCGCGAATCCGGCGCCGTGGTCAAGACCATCGGTGATGCGGTGATGGCGTCGTTTCCCACGCCGGACCGCGGCATTGCAGCGGCCATTGCCATGCGGAAGGCCATGAGGTCGCTCAACGCGTCGCACGGCAACGAAGACCTGATGCTCAAGATCGGCCTGCATGAAGGCCCGTGCCTCGCGGTGACGCTGAACGACCGGCTCGACTACTTCGGCCAGACCGTCAACATCGCGGCGCGGGTGCAGGGCCTCGCGGACTCGAAGTCGTTCTTTGCCACCGAACCGGTGGTTCAGCATCCCGAGGCGGCGCGAATGCTCTCCGAGGCGGGGCTGAAACCGGTGCCGCAGCGCGCGTTGTTGCGCGGGATCGCGGATGAACTGACGGTGTACGAGATTCCCTGAGCGCCGGCCACCGGCCGCCGTGCTGCGACAATCAGGCGGCACATGCTGATAGAACCCCGCCTGATTGCCGAACTCGCCCTGCTGGGCCTCGCCACCGGTTTCCTGGCAGGACTGCTGGGCATCGGCGGCGGCATGCTGATGGTGCCGTTCATCACCTTCATCCTCGCGTCCAAGGGCTTCCCGCCGGAGTACACCGTAAAGATGGCGGTGGCCACGTCGCTGGCCACCATCTGCTTCACCTCGCTTTCGTCCGTGCGCGCGCACCACAAGCGCGGGGCGGTGATCTGGAAGATTGTGTGGCTGGTAGCGCCGGGCATCGTGGTGGGCGCGCTCATCGGCGCCCAGGTGGCGGTGGCGCTGCCAGGCAAGATGCTGTCGATCCTGTTCGCGATCTTCGTGGCGTTCTCTGCGACGCAGATGTTCCTCAATCGCAAGCCCAAGCCGACCCGCACCCTGCCGGGGTGGCTGGGCACTTTCAGCATGGGCGGGCTGATCGGGCTGCTTTCGTCGCTGGTGGGCGCCGGCGGCGCTTTCATTTCGGTGCCGTTCATGACCTGGTGCAACGTGAAAATCCACGACGCAGTCGGCACTTCGTCGGCGCTGGGCTTTCCCATCGCTTTCGCCGGCACGCTGGGCTACATCTGGGCCGGGCAGGACATGCCGCAAATGCCGCCGGGCTCCATCGGTTACCTGTACCTGCCGGGCCTGGTGGTGGTCTCGCTGGCCAGCATGACAATGGCGCCGGTGGGCGCCCGCACCGCGCACCGGATGGACATCCAGCCGCTCAAGAAGCTGTTCGCGCTGGTGCTCTACGCATTGGCCCTATATTTCCTGCTGCGCTGACAGCGTTTCACAAGAACAACTGGCACAACATGAGAATTGCAATCATTGGACAACAGGAATTCGGCAAGGCCGTCTTCGAAGCATTCCGTGCCCGCGGTGACGAGGTCGTCGGCGTCTTTTGCGTCCCTGAAAAAGTAGGGGCCAAGCCCGACGTGCTGCGCGAAGCCGCCCACTTCCACGGCCTGCCCGTCTTCCAGTTCAGCAGCCTGCGCAGCAGCTTTGCCGAACAGGCGATGCGCGAGCTGAATGCCGACATCGGCATCATGGCCTATGTGGTGCAGTTCGCGCCCCAGGCGTTCGTCAACATCCCGCGTTGCGGCACCATCCAGTTCCACCCTTCCCTGTTGCCGCGCCACCGCGGACCGTCGTCCATCAGCTGGCCGATCGCGCTGGGCGAAACCACCACCGGCATCACCATCTTCCGCCCCACCGACGGGCTGGACGAGGGCCCGGTGGTGCTGCAGAAATCCTGCCCCATCGGCCCCGACGAGACGCTGGGCGAGCTGTACTTCAACAAGCTGTTCCCGATGGGCGTGGCCGC
>DATHWV010000215.1:0-4802 GCA_035460205.1 Ramlibacter sp. | reverse complement strand
CCCAAGCCCAACTTGCTGGACATCAACCAGGTCAACCCGCCGATGCGGCTCGAAGTGAGCCAGCCTATCCTCGACTTCGCCGACATGGCGAAGCTGCGCGACATCGAAAGCATCACGCACGGCAAGTTCCGCAGCTACACCCTGGATATCACCTACCCGCTGGCCTGGGGCCACGAGGGCGTCGAAGCCAAGCTGGCCTCGCTCAACGCCGAAGCGGTTGACGCGATCAAGGGCGGCAAGAACATCCTCATCATCAGTGACCGTGCCGTGGGCCAGACGCAGGTGGCGGTTCCCGCGCTGCTCGCGCTGTCGTCGATCCACCAGCACCTGGTGCGCGAGGGCCTGCGCACGACCGCCGGCCTGGTGGTCGAGACCGGCACGGCGCGCGAAGTGCATCACTTCGGCGTGCTGGCCGGCTACGGTGCCGAGGCGGTGCATCCCTATCTCGCAATGGAAACGCTGGTCTCCATCCACAAGGACCTGCCCGGCGACCTGTCGCCCGACAAGGCCATCTACAACTACGTCAAGGCGATCGGCAAGGGCCTGTCCAAGATCATGTCCAAGATGGGCGTGTCGACGTACATGAGCTATTGCGGCGCGCAGCTGTTCGAGGCTATCGGCCTGAACACCGAAACCATCGAGAAGTACTTCACCGGCACCGCCAGCCGCGTCGAGGGCATTGGCGTGTTCGAGATTGCACAGGAGGCGATCCGGATGCACAAGGCCGCGTTCGGCGACGACCCGGTGCTGGCAAGCATGCTCGACGCCGGGGGCGAATACGCCTGGCGCACCCGTGGCGAGGACCATATGTGGACGCCCGATGCGATCGCCAAGCTGCAGCATGCCTCGCGCGCGAACAACTGGAACACCTACAAGGAATACGCCCAGCTGATCAACGACCAGAACCGCCGCCACATGACGCTGCGCGGCCTGTTCGAGTTCAGGATCGACCCGTCCAAGGCGATCTCCATTGACGAAGTGGAGTCGGCCAAGGAAATCGTCAAGCGCTTCGCCACCGGCGCGATGTCGCTGGGTTCAATCTCCACCGAGGCGCACAGCACGCTCGCCGTCGCAATGAACCGCATCGGCGGCAAGAGCAACACCGGCGAAGGCGGTGAAGACCCGGCGCGCTACCGCCAGGAGCTCAAGGGTATCCCGATCAAGCAGGGCCAGACCATCGCCGACATCATCGGCCGCGACGTGGTCGAAGTGGACTACCCGTTGAACGAAGGTGATTCGCTGCGCTCGAAGATCAAGCAGGTCGCCTCCGGCCGCTTTGGTGTTACCGCGGAGTACCTTTCTTCCGCCGACCAGATCCAGATCAAGATGGCGCAGGGCGCCAAGCCGGGCGAGGGCGGACAGCTGCCGGGCGGCAAGGTCTCCAAGTACATCGGCAAGTTGCGCTACTCGGTGCCGGGCGTGGGCCTCATCTCCCCGCCGCCGCACCACGACATCTACTCCATCGAGGACCTGGCCCAGCTCATCCACGACCTGAAGAACGTCGCGCCGCATTCGTCGATCAGCGTCAAGCTGGTCTCCGAAGTGGGCGTGGGCACCATCGCCGCGGGCGTGGCCAAGTGCAAGAGCGACCACGTCGTTATCGCCGGGCATGACGGCGGCACGGGCGCCTCGCCCTGGTCGTCCATCAAGCACGCCGGCAGCCCGTGGGAAATCGGGCTGGCTGAAACCCAGCAGACGCTGGTGCTCAACCGCCTGCGCGGCCGCATCCGCGTGCAGGCCGACGGCCAGATGAAAACCGGCCGCGACGTCGCCATCGGCGCGCTGCTGGGCGCCGACGAATTCGGCTTCGCCACCGCGCCGCTGGTGGTCGAGGGCTGCATCATGATGCGCAAGTGCCACCTCAACACCTGCCCGGTGGGCGTGGCCACGCAGGACCCGGTGCTTCGCAAGAAGTTCTCGGGCCGCCCCGAACATGTCGTCAACTACTTCTTCTTCGTCGCCGAGGAAGTGCGCCAGATCATGGCGCAGCTGGGCATCCGCAAGTTCGACGAGCTGATCGGCCGTGCCGACCTGCTCGACACCCGCAAGGGCATCGAGCACTGGAAGGCCAAGGGCCTGGACTTTGCGCGCCTGTTCGCGCAGCCGGTGGTACCGGCCGACGTGCCGCGCTTCCATGTCGAAGAGCAGGACCACGGCCTGGCCCGCAGCCTGGACCGCGTGCTGATCGAGAAGTCGCGCGCCGCCATCGACAAGGGCGAGAAGGTGCAGTTCATCGAGGTGGCGCGCAACGTCAACCGCTCGGTCGGCGCCATGCTGTCCGGCGCGCTGACGAAGGTCCATCCGGAAGGCTTGCCCGATGACAGCATCCGCATCCAGCTGGAAGGCACCGGCGGCCAGTCGTTCGGCGCCTTCCTGGCCAAGGGCATCACGCTGTACCTGATCGGCGACGCCAACGACTACACCGGAAAGGGCCTGTCAGGCGGCCGCGTCGTGGTGCGCCCGAGCATCGATTTCCGCGGCAAGGCGGTGGACAACATCATCATCGGCAACACGGCGCTGTACGGAGCCACCACCGGTGAAGCGTTCTTCAGTGGCGTGGCCGGCGAACGCTTCGCGGTGCGCCTGTCCGGCGCCACGGCCGTCGTCGAAGGCACCGGTGACCATGGCTGCGAGTACATGACCGGCGGCACCGTGATCGTGCTGGGCAAGACCGGACGCAACTTCGCGGCCGGCATGTCCGGCGGCATCGCCTACGTCTACGACGAGGACGGCCAGTTCGCGAGCCGCTGCAACACCTCCATGGTGTCGCTGGAGCGCGTGGGCACCGCCGCTGAGCAGAAGGCCGGCAAGACCCGCCTGCACAAGGACCAGGCCGACGAGACGCTGCTGAAGAAGCTGCTGGAAGAGCACAACCGCTGGACCGGCAGCCGGCGCGCCCGCGACCTGCTGGACGACTGGACCAACTCGCGCAACAAGTTCGTGAAGGTGTTCCCCAACGAGTACAAGCGCGCCCTGGCCGAGATGTACGAGCGCGAGGTCGAGGCGGCCAGCTCCGGCAACAACGCGCATGTGGCGATGAAGCACGACAGCGTCGCTGCGGCCTGAACGAGAGAAGAAGAGAGAAGGACATGGGAAAAATCACCGGCTTCATGGAATTCGCGCGCGTCGAAGAGGGCTACAAACCCGTTGCCGAGCGCGTGAAGCACTACAAGGAATTCGTCGTTGGCCTGGATGACGGACAGGCCAAGGTGCAGGGTGCTCGCTGCATGGACTGCGGCACGCCGTTCTGCAACAGCGGCTGCCCGGTCAACAACATCATCCCGGACTTCAACGACCTGGTGTACCGCGCCGACTGGCAGAACGCCTTCACGGTGCTGGATTCCACCAACAACTTCCCGGAGTTCACCGGCCGCATCTGCCCCGCGCCCTGCGAGGAAGCCTGCGTCCTGAACGTCAATGACGACCCCGTCGGCATCAAGTCGATCGAGCACGCCATCATCGACCGCGCCTGGGAACACAAGTGGGTGGCGCCGCGCCCAGCGAAGATCCGTACCGGAAAGACAGTTGCCGTGGTCGGCTCGGGACCCGCAGGCATGGCCGCCGCGCAGCAGCTTGCGCGCGCCGGCCACGACGTGACCCTGTTCGAAAAAAACGACCGCATCGGCGGCCTGCTGCGCTATGGCATCCCCGACTTCAAGATGGAGAAGGTCCATATCGACCGCCGCGTCGAGCAGATGAAGGCCGAAGGCGTCACCTTCCGCACCGGCGTGATGGTCGGCAAGCTGCCCGAAGGCTCCAAGGTGACGAACTGGGCCAAGGAAACGATCTCGCCCGAGCAGTTGCAAAAGGACTTCGATGCCGTGCTGCTGACCGGCGGCGCCGAGCAGTCGCGCGACCTGCCGGTGCCCGGCCGCGACCTGGACGGCATCCACTTCGCCATGGAGTTCCTGCCCCAGCAGAACAAGATCAATGCCGGCGACAAGGTCAAGGGCCAGTTGCGCGCCGATGGCAAGCACGTCATCGTGATCGGCGGCGGTGATACCGGCTCTGACTGCGTGGGCACCAGCAACCGCCATGGCGCGGCGAGCGTGACCCAGTTCGAGTTGATGCCTCAGCCGCCCGAAGAGGAAAATCGGCCGCTGACCTGGCCCTACTGGCCGATCAAGCTGCGTACCAGCTCCAGCCACGAAGAGGGTTGCGAGCGCGAGTTCGCCATCTCCACCAAGGAGTTCATCGGCGAGAAGGGCAAGGTGACCGGCCTGAAGACCGTTCGTGTCGAATGGAAGGACGGCAAGATGGCCGAAGTGCCGGGCAGCGAGCAGTTGCTCAAGGCCGACCTGGTGCTGCTGGCCATGGGTTTCGTGAGCCCCGTCGCGACGGTCCTGGACGGCTTCGGCATCGAGAAGGACGCCCGCGGCAACGCCAAGGCGACGACCGATTTCACCGGCGGCTACGCCACCAGCGTGCCCAAGGTCTTCGCGGCCGGCGACATGCGCCGGGGCCAGTCGCTGGTGGTCTGGGCGATTCGCGAAGGCCGGCAGGCGGCCCGGTCGGTCGACGAATTCCTCATGGGATTCAGCGACCTGCCGCGCTGACCCTTCGGGCTGCCGCGTTACCTGCCGGTTACACCGTCCATGGCCGGCGCCAACGCGCTTGGCCAAAGGACCGTATGATTTCGGCTTATTCCCCCAAGCCGGACTTGCTCTGGCTTCCCCCTGCGAAATGACTGTTTCCGACCCTACGGCGCTTGTCGAATGCCGCCACCTGAGCTTTGGCTACGGGGCAAGGCGCATCCTCGACGACCTGACTTTCACCGTGCCGCGCGGCAAGGTGACGGCGCT
>DATHWV010000214.1:0-14169 GCA_035460205.1 Ramlibacter sp. | reverse complement strand
GGCCGAGAAGGACTACGAGGCCGAGTTGATCGCCAATACCCAGGCCGGCAAGCGCTGGACCGCGCTGCAGACCATCGAGAAACTCAAGCCGAAGGCACGTGCCGCGGGGCTGTGGAACCTTTTCCTGCCGGTGGACAGCGCTTCGGCCTCCGGCTACGAAGGTGCGGGCCTGACCAACCAGGAATACGCGCCGCTGGCCGAGATCATGGGCCGCGTGCAGTGGTCCAGCGAGGTGTTCAACTGCTCCGCGCCCGACACCGGCAACATGGAGACCATCGCACGCTACGGCTCGGAAGCGATCAAGGCGCGCTGGCTCAAGCCCCTGCTGGAAGGCCAGATCCGTTCGGCCTTCGCGATGACCGAGCCGGACGTCGCCTCGTCCGACGCGACCAACATTGCCACCCGCATCGAGCGCCAGGGCGACGAGTACGTGATCAACGGCCGCAAGTGGTGGATCTCGGGCGCGGCCGACCCGCGCTGCGCCGTGTTCATCACCATGGGCAAGTCCGACCCGGAAGCGCCGCGCCACTCGCAGCAAAGCATGATCATCGTGCCGGCCGACGCCAAGGGCATCCGCATCGTGCGCCCGCTCACCGTGTTCGGCTATGACGACGCGCCGCACGGCCATGTCGAGATGTACTTCGACGACGTGCGCGTGCCGGCCGACAACATGCTGCTGGGCGAAGGTCGCGGCTTCGAGATCGCCCAGGGCCGCCTTGGCCCCGGGCGCATCCACCACTGCATGCGCCTGATCGGCCTGGCCGAACGCGCGCTGGAATTGATGTGCAAGCGCGCCCTGTCCCGCGTGGCCTTCGGCAAGACGGTGGCGCAGCAGACGGTCACCCAGGAGCGCATCGCCGAAGCGCGCTGCAAGATCGACATGGCGCGACTGCTCACGCTGCGAGCCGCCTGGCTGATGGACATCGCCGGCAACAAGGTCGCCAAGAACGACATCGCCATGATCAAGGTCGTCGCGCCCAACATGGCGCTGCAGGTGATCGACTGGGCCATGCAAGTGCATGGCGGCGGCGGCGTCAGCGGCGACTTCCCGCTGGCCTCTGCCTGGGCCGGCGCGCGCACCCTGCGCTTTGCCGACGGCCCGGACGAAGTCCACCGCAACGCGATCGCCAAGTGGGAGTTGGGCAAGTACGGCGCCTACGGCCGCGATGCCGCGGTGCCTGTCACCCGCGGCGGCTGAAGCCGGCCGCGAAGGCTACTTGGCCTTGAAAGCGGCCAGTGCCGAGTCGCAGCAGGCGGTGAAGATCGCCGCCGCGTGCTGCAGGATCAGCAGGTCGGCCGGCGTGTATTCCATGCGCAGGTAGGCCTTGCCGTTCAGCAGCAGGATCATGAACGGCACTTCCGAGGTGGGCGCAGGCTGGGGCCACTGCATCATCAGGTCGGCCAGCTCGGGGCTGAGCCAGGCCAGCGCGGCCTCACGGCGATCCGTCAACACGCTGTAGCGCGCCCAGAAAGGGCGCGGCAGGCTCTCCCAGCCCACTTCGTCGAACATGGCGAGCCAGCGCATCTCTTCGGGCAGGGTCGAGTCGACCGAGGTCTGCAGCTCGTTCGTGTAGATCTGGTAGGCGCGCTTTTCCAGGGCTTCCTTGAGCGGCCGGTTGATCACCAGCACGGCGATGTCCTCGCTGATGCCCAGCTCGGCCCGGGCGCGTACCTCTTCGCCCAGGATGTAGTTGCGGGTCGGCTTGCCCAGCTGCATGCGCCACGGCTTGCCGCTTACCTTGCCGTCGAGCGCGATCTCCTGGCCTGACCCGTCCACCGAGAACCCGAAGCCCTGCGTTCCGGCCCATTCGGAAACGGGCCCGTGCGCCAGCAGCGAGCTGGGCGGCCCCTCGTGCGACTCCTTGGGCCCTATCGACAAAGCCTTCTTGATGCGCTCAAACATGGTCCGGGCGTTTCCCCTAAAGTCGCATTATTAGTTCAAAACCGGAGTCAACCTTGATCGACGTCTACTCGTGGGCCACCCCGAACGGCCACAAAGTCCACATCATGCTGGAAGAATGTGGCCTGGCGTACCGGGCGATCCCCGTGGACATCGGCGCGGGAGACCAGTTCAAGCCCGACTTCCTCGCCATCAGCCCCAACAACAAGATTCCCGCCATCATCGACCCGGCGGGCCCCGACGGCAAGCCGATTTCGATGTTCGAGTCGGGCGCCATCCTGTTGTACCTGGCGGCCAAGACCGGCAGGTTCCTGCCGGCGGGCGACCGTGCCAGGTACCGGGTGCTGGAATGGCTGATGTTCCAGATGGGCAGTGTCGGGCCGATGCTGGGGCAGACCCACCACTTCCGGATGTACGCGCCCGAGAAGCTCGAATACGCCGTGAATCGCTACAGCAACGAAGCGAAGCGCCTGTACGGCGTGATCGACCGGCGCCTGGCCCAAAGCGCCTGGCTCGGGGGCGATGAGTACTCGATTGCCGACATCGCCACCTTCCCCTGGCTGCGCAGCTGGGAGCGGCAAGGCATCGTCCTGGCCGAATTTCCGAACGTCCAGGCGTGGTTCGAGAAGATCGCCGCCCGTCCGGCGGTGCAGCGCGGCGTCACCGTGCTCGCCCACCTGCGCAAGCCGATCAACGATGCCAGGGCGCGGGAAGTCCTCTTCGGCGGCACGCAGTACCAGCGCCGGTAGCAGGCCGCGCGCATTAGACCAAAGGTCAATATTGTTGGCCGCCCCAAGGGGTCAGCATTCGGGTCAGCAACGACCCTATGGAGACGCCAAATGAAACGACTCACTGCCGCAGCGCTTACCGCGCTCGCCCTCCTTGCCGCACCCCTGGCCCAGGCCCAGCCGGCCGCGGTTTCGCCCGAAGGGCTCAAGCTGGTGCCCAATGCCAAGGTGCAGGTGCTCTACCTGCGCGAGGGTGCCGATTTCAGCGGGTATGACAAGTTCGCAATCCTCGAGGCCTACGTCGCCTTCCGCAAGAACTGGAAGCGCGACCAGAACTCGGGGTCGGCCAGCGCCATGCGGGTGACCGACAGCGACATGATGCGCATCAAGGAAGGGCTGGCCAAGCAGTTCAAGGCGGTGTTCGTGCGCGAGCTGACTGCGAAGGGCCAGAAGCACGTCACCGCGGCCGGGCCGGGCGTGTTGATCCTGCGCCCCGCGTTGGTCAACCTGGACATCACCGCGCCGGACACGATGACCGCCCGCAGCAACACCTACTCGGTATCCACGGGCAAGGTCACGCTCATCCTGGAGGTGTACGACTCGGTCTCCAGTGAGCTGCTCGCGCGCGTGGTCGACACGGGCGTCGCCACCGACAGCATCATGATGAGCCGCAACGGCATGTCCAACAAGGCGGACTCCGAAGCGATCCTGAAGAAATGGGCGGTGATGCTGGCCAACGGGCTGGCACAGGCCCGCGGGAAGTAAAACTGGCCTGCCCGGAGGGAATCGAACCCCCGACAACTTGCTTAGAAGGCAAGTGCTCTATCCAACTGAGCTACGGGCAGGTAGATGGACAAAAGGCCCCAACGGGGCCTTTGTTCCTTGGGTCGGAGCGAGGCAATTCTACCTTCAGGGCTCCTGGCCGGCCAGCCCGTGCCGGATGGCGTAGCGGACCAGGTCGGCCGCGTTCTGCACGCCCAGCTTCTGCATCAGGTTCGTCTTGTGCGTGCTGACGGTCTTGACCGAGATGTGCAGCCGGGCCGCTGTTTCCGTGACGGACGCCCCCGCGACCAGCGCACGGAAGATTTCGAACTCGCGATCCGACAGGGTCTCGTGCGGCGGCTTTTCGCCCCCGGGCATGGCGCCCAGGGCCAGTTGCTCGGCCACCTCGGCGCTGACATAGGCGCCACCGCCGGAGATCTTGCGCAGGGCGTGTTCCAGCAGGGTCGGCGCGGTTTCCTTGGTCAGGTAGCCACTGGCACCCGACTTGATCGCGCGCACCGCGTACTGCACTTCCTGGTGCATGCTCAGCACGAGGACCCGTATCTTCGGCTTCTCCGCCTTGACCCACTTGATCAGTTCCATGCCGCTGCGTCCCGGCATCGACAGGTCCAGCACCAGCACGTCGAATTCGACCTCGCGGACCAGCCGCATCACGTCGTCGCCGTCGCCCGCCTCCCCCACCACCTGGAACTCCGCGCCCGCGGAGACGATGCGCTTGATGCCCTCGCGCACGATGGCATGGTCGTCGGCGATGACTATCCGGGTCACGTTCATGTCCCGGAGTCTCGCAGGGGGATGCGAGCCTCGACCCGCGTCCCGCGGCCTGGCTCGCTGGTGATCTGGACGCCCCCCTTGAGCAGGCCGGCGCGCTCGCGCAGGCCGGCCAGGCCCAGGGAATTCTGTTTGCGAGGCGCGTCCGTGCGAAAGCCCACGCCATCGTCCACGACCGCGAGGGCCACCTCGGCAGGCGTCGCAGCGATCCGCACGACCACCTTGCGCGCCTGGGCGTGCTTGGCCACGTTGACCAGCGATTCCTGCACGATGCGGAAGACACCGGTGGCGTAGGGCTCGGGCAGTTCGAGGTCTTCGGCAACCTCCAGCGCGCAGGGAACACCGGTTCGCTGGATGAAGTTCTGTACCAGCCATTCGATGGCAGGCACCAGGCCCAGGTCGTCCAGCATCAGGGGCCGCAGGTCGGCCGCGATGCGGCGGGTTGCCGCCACGCTGTCATCGAGCATGGCCAGCATGCCGTCGATCTTGGCCCCGAGCTCCTTCGCGTCCACTGAAAGGTTGTCGCGCAGCCACATTGCATCCATCTTCAGCGCGGTGAGCGACTGCGCCAGCTCATCGTGGAGTTCGCGCGCCACCCGGGTCTTCTCCTGCTCGCGGATGTGGCTGGCTTCCGCGGCGAAGGCTGCGAGCTCTTCCTGTGCACGTTCGCGCTCCGTCACGTCGCGCAGGATGACGGTGAAGAGCTTGCCGTCGGAGGTGTCCAGGTGCGAAATCGAGGCGTCCATCGGGAATTCCTCGCCATTCGCCCGCAACGCATAGAGAACGGCCGTGCCGCCCATGCGACGGGAAGTCTGGCCCGTCGCGCCGAAGCGCCTGACATGCGCCTCGTGCCGGCCGCGAAAGCGCTCGGGCATCAGCATGGTGAGGGAAGCGCCGATCACGTCGCGGGCTGGCCAGCCGAAGATCCTCTCGGCCGCCCGGTTGTACAGCACGATGCGCTGCTGCTCGTCAGTCGTGATGATCGCATCCATCGCCGATTCGAGCAGCCCCGAGAGCCGCGCGGCGGAGTGGTCGGAGTACGGTGACGCAGGGGAATCCATGGCCGGAATGTACCCCACGGCCACCAGCGCCGGGACGCGCCGCTGCCGCCGGCTCAGGCCGCAGCGTTGTCGAGGACGGGTCCCAGGCCTATCGGCGCGGGCGCCGTCATCACGATGCGCGTGAAGAGCCGGTCGTAGCGCGCGTCGCGCATGCCGCTGGCCAGCGGGTCACGGTCGTTCTCGAAGGCGGCGTCCAGCTCCGCCCAGTCCTGGGCACTGAGGGCCTTCTGCGCCGCCGGCAGCAGGTCGACCTCCTCGCTGTGCATGTGCGCGAGGTAGAAGGTCACGTACTTGCCGGCCTCCTCGACGAATGCCTCACGGCGCGAGTCACCCAGCAGTTCCCAGGCCAGCAGCAGGTGCTGCAGTTCGCGCACCCTGCCCTCGCCATGCATGTGGTCGAACTCGAGGCGGCGGATGTGCGGCACGAGTTCGGGCGCCGCCCGCGCTATGCGCGGGAAGAGCAGGTTCGACTCCTTGGGATGGTGCAGCTTTTCGGGGAACTCGCCGATGTAGAACAGCATGGCCCGCAGGACGTCGAAAAAGCGCTCGGGCTGGTCTCCCGGGCCGGCGGCAAGCATGGCGCCCAGCGAGCGCAGGACGGCGGCCACGGCGGCATGCTCCTCGCGGATGATCCTCAGGCTGGAATGGGGCATAGGGGTCTCCTGTGGCGATCAAGTCATGCGCATTTCAAGCGCACGAGTCAGGCCAGCCGCATCGAGGATGCGGATGTGCCGCTTGTCCACGTCGAGCAGCTTGCGCAGCTGGAACAGCGAGAAAGTGCGGCTGACCGTTTCGAGCTTCATGCCGAGGTAGCTGCCGATTTCCGCGCGCGACATGCGCAGGTGGAAGTCGCTCGACGAATAACCCCGGGCCTTGAGCCGTTGCGACAGGTTCAGCAGGAAAGCGGCCAGGCGCTCTTCGGCGTTCATGCTGCCCAGCAACAGCATCAGGCTGTGCTCGCGCACGATCTCGCGGCTCATCAGCCGGCCGACGAGGTGATGCATGTTGGTGCTGGCGGCCGAGAGCTCGTTGAGGTGCTCGAACGGGATCGCGCAGACTTCCGAGTCTTCCAGCGCCACCGAACAACTGGCGTGGCTGCCTTGCGCGACGCCGTCCAGGCCCATCAGCTCGCCAGCCATATGGAAGCCCGTCACCTGCTCGCGGCCGTCCTGCACCGTGAGCGTGGACTTGAACGTCCCGCTGCGCACCGCATAGATGTAGCGGAACTTGTCCCGCTCCCGGTACAACGCCTGGCCCATCTTCACTCGCCGGCGGCCCATCATCAACTGGTCCAGGCGATCGAGTTCGTCGCAGTTCATGCCGCTGGGCAGGCACAACTCCTTCAGGTGGCAACTGGAGCAATTGGTCGTCAGCGGCGCCGCCGGCTGGGCAACGCGTGCCGTATGGAGGGGAATCACGCGGACCCTGTGGGTGGACTCCTGGCGCAAGGACGTTGTCATGCTCATGGTGTGCTTCCGGTTACGTTGCTGATCAGTGGGTCTGGTGGCGGGCGGCCTGCATCACGGCCTGGGACAGCTCGCCGGACTGGGAACTCTTGTCGAGGAATTGCCGCGCGCCGTCCTGCAGGTAGCGGGTGCGGTACGCCGCCGACGCGTTGTTCGTGAAGACGACGAAATGAATTTCAGGCGCCTGGGCGTGCACTCCGCGCAGGACCTGAAGGCCCGAGCCGCCCCTGAGGTGTGCATCGAGCACCACCACGTCGGGCTTGAGGCAAAGAATGCCCTCGATGGAGTCCAGGGGAGTTTCCGCCTCCCCGACCACGGTCGCCCCCGCGGCCTCGAGCAGGCTGCCCACCCGCGACCGGATCAGGACGGAGTCGTCCGCCAGGAAAACACGGATGCGGGGGTCTTGGGGCATGTCGCAACTGTGGCGCGATGGGGCGCGCCGCCATATCGGCGGCGTCCGAAAGGCCGCCCGGAATCGTCCTGAATGCGCCTTCCGGGTGGCCGGGGGGCGCTCGGAATATTCCTAGGCCGGAACGCGCTGGATTTCGACTGCGCCCGGCTGGACCGGGACCACCACGAAATCCGTGAGGTACCACTGGTGCATGCAGGCCAGCGTCCCGGAGCCAGAGTCATTCGACTTATACGAAACCAGGTAGCTGACGCCCTGCAGCGTCACCGAGGTAACGATCGGCACTCCGCAGCGTATGCCCGTGCCGAGCGAGATACCGACCACCATGGATTGCGAAAAGTCCACCACCGGCATCGGCTTGGCTTCGCCGTACTGCTGCGGCGCGGCCTCCCATGCGGCGGCCATCTGCGCTTGAGTGCGGAAAACATAGTTTCCCGCCGGGAAGGAGCGCGTCATCTGGTTCTGGATGGACTGGAAGGCCACTTCCTGCGGCGGCGGCGGATCGTCGCCGCCACCGCAGGACGCCAGCAGCGCCAGCGCCATCACGGCCATCAGGGTTCTTGCATTCATTCAGATGATTTTCGAAAAAGTTGCGCGACTGCGGTCGGCTTGCAGGTAGCGGTCGAACACCATCGCGATGGCGCGCACCATGTACCAGCCGGTGGGGGTCACTTCAAAGCCCGCGTCGTTGAACGTCACCAAACCCATTTGCTCAAACTCGCGCAGCAGTTCGAGTTCCTTGCCGAAAAACGCGCGGAAGTCGAGCAGCCACGCCACTTCGATCGACTCGTAGACCACCTGCCCCTGGCACATCAGCGCCATGATGACGGCGCGGCGCGCCAGGTCGTCGCGCGACAGCGTCAGGCCCCGCGCGATGGGGAGCTTGCCCTGGTCGAGGCTGTCGCAGTAATCGTCGATGGTCTTGGCGTTCTGGCTATAGGTCGCGCCCACGCGCCCGATCGCCGAGACGCCGAGTGCGATCAGGTCGCAGTCGGGTTGCGTGCTGTAGCCCTGGAAGTTGCGGTGCAACCGCCCCTGGCGCTTGGCCACGGCCAGCGCGTCATCCGGCAGTGCGAAATGGTCCATCCCGACGTAGACATAGCCGGCTGCCTGCAGCGCATCCAGCGACTGGGCCAACATGGCCAGCTTGTCGGGCGCGGCCGGCATGTCCGCCAGGTTGATGCGGCGCTGCGGCTTGAAGCGTTCCGGCAGGTGCGCATAGCCGTAAAGCGCGATCCGGTCGGGCCGCAGGCGTGCCACGCTGGCCAGCGTGCGGGCGAACGACTCGGGTGTCTGCAGCGGCAGGCCGTAGATCAGGTCGACGTTGACGGAGTCGAAGCCCACCTTGCGGGCGGCGTCCATGAGGCCGAACACCATCTCCTCGGGCTGCACGCGATGCACCGCCTGTTGCACTGCGGGATCGAAGTCCTGCACGCCGAAGCTGATGCGGTTGAAACCCATGTCGGCCAGGGCCTGCAGGCGCGTGGCGTCGACGGTGCGCGGATCGACCTCGATGGAGAACTCGCCGCCTTCCTGCAACTGGAAATTGCGGCGCAGCATCGCCATCAGCTGGCGCAGTTCGTCATCCGGCAGGAAGGTGGGCGTGCCGCCACCGAGGTGCAGTTGGGTCACCAGTTGCCCGCGGCCCAGTTGCAGGACATGCAGGTCGACTTCACGCTCCAGGTAACGCAGGTACTCGGTGGCGCGCTCCTTGTGGCGCGTGATGATCTTGTTGCACGCGCAGAAGTAGCACAGCGACTCGCAGAAAGGCAGGTGAACGTACAGCGACAGCGGCTGCGCCTGCCCCGCCGGCGCGGCCTGCCTCAGTTCGAGGGCCTGCGCATGGTCTGCGGCGCTGTACGCTTCCACAAAGCGGTCCGCCGTGGGATACGAGGTGTAGCGCGGGCCCGGCACGTCGAAGCGGCGCAGCAGGTCCTGGGACGGTAAAGTGTTCATGGCGGTGGGGAGTGTCTGGCTTGTACTTTGCCCGCACCGCACCGGTTGCGGTTTGATATTAGTCAAACGCAGCGGCCACCCGCGGGCCTACAGTGTGTCCATAAGGAGATCACCATGTACCAGAAGATTCTCGTGGCAACCGATGGCAGTGCGCTGTCGAAAAAGGCCGTGCGCGGCGCGATCGGCCTGGCCGAATCGCTGGGCGCCCAGCTTGTTGCGCTTCACGTGGTGCCGCACTACCCCATCAGCTTCTTCGAAGGTGGCATGGCCATCTCCCCCGAAGACATCGCCCGCGCCGAAGGCACCTGGCATGACAAGGGGCAGGAGACGGTGGACGCCGTGGTCAAGCAGGCCAAGGCCTCGGGCGTGACGGCCAAGGGCGTGGTCATCCAGTCAGACCTCGTCGCAGATGCGATCCAGGCGGCGGCGCGCAAGAACAAGTGCGACCTGATCGTGATGGCGTCCCATGGACGCAAGGGACTGAAGAGGTTGTTGCTGGGCAGCGAGACCCTGCATGTGCTGACGCATGGGACGGTGCCGGTGCTCGTCCTGCGCTGAATGATGGTCGGAGCGATAGGATTCGAACCTACGACCCTCTGGTCCCAAACCAGATGCGCTACCAGACTGCGCTACGCTCCGAAGCCGCCATTCTAGCTGGCGGGGGCGCCGGCGACGGGCATTGGACCAAGGGGGCATTTTCCTCGGCGCCGATTCCGGCACCATTGGGCAGTAGCCACGTCCCAGGAGACACCGCCATGCATTCCACTTTTTCCCTTGCCAGAAGCCTGCGCTGCGGCCTTGCCGCGGGTGCCGCCTCGGCCGTGCTCACCGCCTGCGTCTGGGCGCCATACCCCTACTACCCCTACTACGGTTACCAGCCCACCACCACCACCGTGAAGTCGGCACCGAGTTTCGACCTCTCGTGGGACGCGGCGCTAGGGGCCGCGGCCGATGCAGGCATCCAGGTCACCAATGCAGACAAGGGAAATGGCCGCATCACGGGCACCAAGGCCGGATCGGGCGTAACGATCGACGTGAAGCCGCAGGCCGACAACACCTTGCGCGTCACATTCACCGCGCCGGACTCGAAGGAAACCAATCCGACGCTGAACGAGCGCTGGCTGGTCGCCTACCAGCGCCGCATGGGGCGCTGACAAGCCCCGTCAGAGCTTCACGTACTGGTATTCGACCGGCTGGGCATTGATGCCACGGTCCGGCGGTGCGATCCACGCCGCCATCTTGCCCGGCTCCACCACACGCTGCATCAGGCTTTTGACGAAGGCCGTGTCGGCGGCCGTCGGCAGCCACTCGTCCTTCTTCGCGTCGAACTCCGCCTGCGTGATCGGGTGACCCAGCGGGTCGGTCGGCACGCCGGCCCAGACGCCGACCTGGCGGCGAAAGCGGGTGGACGGCAGCTTCAGCTCGAAGTTGATGCCCGCGCGCTTGATGCCCATGTTCCAGCGCGTGATGCCGACATTGCAATCCTTGACGTACTCCAGGCGCGTGATCTCGTTCATGCCGTTGCGCGTGGAAATGGTCTCGCCCTTGAAGCCACCGTTGCCGTCCGGCACCTGGATGGTCATCTCGGTGTCGGCTTCCACATGGTCCGCGAACTTGGCCTCATCGGGCCGGCCCTTGATGCCGTTGCTGAAGTAGTTGGCGGCGTTCGATGACGCTTCCGAGCCAAACAGGTCCAGCGAGCTGGTGAACCAGAAGTTCATGAAGCGCTGGACCGTCGGCAGGTCGATCACGCCGGCCTTGCGCAGCGTCGCCACGTCATCGGTATCGAGCTCCTTCATCACTTCCAGCGTCCGCTTGATGACGCGGCCCACGCCGGTTTCGCCCACGAACATGTGATGCGCCTCTTCCGTCAGCATGAAGCGCGTGGTGCGCGCCAGCGGGTCGAACGCGCTCTCGGCAAAGCTCTTGAGCTGGAACTTGCCGTCGCGGTCGGTGAAGTAGGTGAACATGAAGAACGACAGCCAGTTGTCCATCGGCTCGTTGAACGTGCCCAGGATTCGCGGCTTGTTGGGATCACCGCTGTGGCGCTCAAGCAGTTCTTCGGCTTCCTCACGACCGTCGCGGCCGAAGTGCGCGTGCAGCAGGTACACCATCGCCCAGAGGTGGCGGCCCTCTTCCACGTTGACCTGGAACAGGTTGCGCAGGTCGTAGAGAGAGGGTGCGGTGTGGCCCAGCAGGCGCTGCTGCTCGACAGAAGCGGGTTCCGTGTCGCCCTGCGTGACGATCAGGCGGCGGAAAGTGGAACGGTATTCGCCGGGCACGTCCTGCCACACCTCCTGCCCCATGAAGTCGCCAAAGCCGATCTTACGGCCCTCTTCCTTGTCGGCGAGGAAGATGCCCCAGCGGTACTCGGGCATGGGCGTATAGCCATAGCTGGCCCAGCCCTGTGCATCGACGCCGACGGCGGTGCGCAGGTAGACCTCCTTGGCCTTGAAATCGCTCGGGCCCATCTCGTCCCACCAGTTCAGGAAGGCCGGTTGCCAGTGCTCCAGCGCGCGCTGCAGCTGGCGGTTCTCGCCGAGGTGCACGTTGTTGGGAATCAGGGCCTGAAGGTCAATGTTGCTCATCAGATTCTCTTCCAGTCGAATTTGGCTTTCTTGCCGGTTCCGAACAATTTGAGTGCGCCGTCTTCGCCCACGGCGTTGGGGCGAATGAAGATCCAGTTCTGCCAGGCCGACAGCCGGCCGAACACACGCGTCTCCATAGTTTCCTTGCCGGGGAAGCGCAGCGAGGCTTCCATGCCGGTCAGCGCGTCGGGCGAGAGCGAAGCGCGCTCCTCCAGCATGATGCGGATCTCGTCGTCCCAGTCGATGTCGTCGGGTGTCAGCGTGACAAGGCCGAGCCCCAGCGCCTGGTCGGCGCGCAAGGGGCTGTCCTGCAGGCCCTGCAACTGGTCCAGTACCTGCGTGTCTTCGTTGAAACGGGTGGAAAGGCGTGTCAGCCCATTCACTTCCGGGTAGCGTCCGAAGTTCGCGATGTTCAATTGCAGCGACGGCGCGGCATCCGGCGAATCCGGCAGGTCCAGCATGTAGATGCGGTCGCAGGCCAGTGCCAGCTCATACAGCGTGCCGGCGAAGCAGGAGCCCTGGTCCACCAGCGCGATCAACGAGCGGCTGGACACGTCGATGCGGGCCAGCGTGCGGCGCAGTGCGCCAATCGTCTCGCGCACCAGCCAATGGGCCTTGTGCTGCTCCAGCACGGCGTCGGCACGCATCACGAGGTTCGCGTCGCCGCGCGTCTTGAACACCCAGGTGCCCACTTCCAGCTCGTTCGCACGCAGGTTCAGGATGGCGTCGTCCAGCTCGCGGGCCAGGCGCAGCGGCCACCAGTTCACACCGGCCGCCTGGATGGCTTCGGGCGTCGACTCGATCTGCGTCGCCGGCGCATGCACGGTGATGGTGGCGATGCGGGACGCGCGGTCAACTTGCGCATCGACCACGCCGTAGTGATAGCCCTTGTCGTCAATGGTGCGTTCCAGCGGCTTCAACTCGATGCCGGGGCCACCCGCGCGGTTGGACTGCGAACGCAACGCTTCGATCTCGCTTTGCACCAGCTGTGTGAACTGCTGCGGTTTGGCGTGGGAGTCGATCAGCTTCCAGTCGCGCGCACGGTCAGCCCGCACACCTTCGCTGGTGGTGCAGAAGATGTCGGCAAGGTCGCGGCGCACCTTGCGCTTGTCGGTCACCCGCGTCAGGCCGCCGGTGCCGGGCAGCACGCCCAGCAAAGGCACTTCGGGCAGGCTTACCGTGGAGGCACGGTCGTCGACCATCGCGATTCGGTCGCAGGCCAGTGCCAGTTCGTAACCGCCGCCGGCGCAGGCACCGGTGACAGACGCCAGCGATTTCAGCCCCTCGTTGCGGGAGGAATCCTCCAGCCCGTTGCGCGTTTCATTGGTGAACTTGCAGAAGTTCACTTTCCACGCATGGGTGGAAAGGCCCAGCATGTAGATGTTGGCGCCGGAGCACCAGATCTTTTCCTTGCCGCTCTCGAACACCACCACCTTCACGGCGGGATGCTCGAAGCGGACGCGATTGAGCGCGTCGTGCAGCTCGATGTCCACACCCAGGTCGTAGCTGTTGAGCTTGAGCTTGTAGCCCGGCTTGATGCCGCCGTCCTCGTTGATGTCCAGCTTCAGGCGCGCCACGTCGCCATCGACGCTGAGCGACCAGTGCTGGTACTTCGACGGATCGGTGGCAAAGCTCACCAGCTCGCGGTCGCCCTGCTGGAACAGCAGGGGTTCGGTCATTGCGTTCATGGACAGGCTCTTTCCAGGTCTTTGAGGGATTGCTTGACGGTGCGCGCGGCGGTGTCGACCACGGCGTCGGCGCGCGCATAAAGGGATTCGCGGCTGGCCAGGATGCGGCGCAGGTCATCCAGCGCCTCGCTGGTAGCACCACGCGTGGAATCAAAGGGCCGCATGTCGCCTTGCGCAACGACCCGGCTCATGTGTTCTTCCGGGTTGGCCTTGAGCCAAACGCAATAGAAATGGCTTTGCAGCAGGTCGAAGGTCTCGCGCTCGCTCACGATGCTGCCGCCGGTGGTCATCACGACGCCCTGCGCGTGGTCCTCGGCGATGCGCAGCAGCGCGCGGCGCTCGTAGCGCCGGTAACCGGCCTGCCCGTGCAGCAGCAGGATCTCGTTCATGCTCGTGCCGGCCTCGCGCTCGATCTCGCGATCCAGCTCGATGAAAGGCACGCCCCGCTGCGCTGCCAGTTGCGCGCCGAGGGTGGACTTGCCCGCGCCGCGCAGGCCGATCAGGGCGATGCGCTGATCGCGTCCCTGCTCTGCGCCCGCGCCGAAGCTGGCCGCCAACTGCGCATAGGCCTGGTCCAGCTGCGCGTCGTCGAGCCCACCCAGCAGGCCGTGAAGCCGTGCCAGGGCGGGGCGCGGTGCGTCCTGCAGCAGTTCGAGGATGGTAATGTTCAGGGCGCGCGCTGCCGCTTCCAGCGAGTTGATCGAGACATTGCCCTTGCCGCTTTCCACATCGGCCAGGAAGCGCTCGGACAGGCCCGAATCGGTAGCCAGTTGCTTGCGCGTCATGCCGCGCCGCGCACGCCATGCCCGCACCCGCGCG
>DATHWV010000213.1:0-3713 GCA_035460205.1 Ramlibacter sp. | reverse complement strand
AAGATTCCCTACGACATCCGCATGGGCGTCTGGGTGACGGTGGAAGCCGAGACCGAGTACATCAAGAACTGCTTTGAGGAATACAACGCGCACACCGATCCGAGCGGGCGCTACTTCACGCTGTACAAGCGCTGGCACCTGATCGGGCTGGAGGTGGGCATGTCGGTGGCCAGTGTGGCGTTGCGCGGCGAGGCAACCGGCGTCGCCACTTGCTGGAACGCGGACGTGGTTGCCACCGCCAAACGCGACCTGGCGCCGGGCGACATGCTCGACGGCGAAGGTGGCTACACGGTGTGGGGCAAGTTGCTGCCTTCGGACAAGTCGACTCAACTTGGCGGCTTGCCGCTGGGGCTGGCGCACGACGTGAAGGTCGTGCGCACGGTGAAGAAAGGCCAGAGCCTTTCCTGGGCCGATGTCGCGATGGACACGGGCACGCATGCGTACAGGATCCGCAAGGAGATGGAAGCCATGTTCGCTGCCCCGCTGTTGAAAGCGGCGTGAGACCCGGCGCACAGCCCGCGCGGAAGAGGTGCCTGCGATTTTTGGCATAATTGCGGCTTGCTGCTGACCCGGGGCTGGCGTATTTGCTAAAATACGCGTCGCTGTGGGGGGGTAGCTCAGCTGGGAGAGCGTCGCGTTCGCAATGCGAAGGTCGGGAGTTCGATCCTCCTCCTCTCCACCACAGCCTCTTTTTTGATTTCAGTGGGCTCTTAGCTCAGTTGGTAGAGCAGCGGACTCTTAATCCGTAGGTCGAGTGTTCGAGTCACTCAGGGCCCACCACTGAAACCCAAAGGGACCTGGCCTCGCGGCCAGGTCCCTTTCCTATTTCTGCGTCCCGTCCCACAAGCGACCGTAACTGCTCGACCCGCTGAGCGACGGCAGCACCAGGTCGTCCAGCCGCTCGGCGGGCCGCGTGCCCGTGGCGCCGCCAAAAGCCGAGTAGCCCAGGCCCAGCCTGCCTTCAGGCACGGTGAAGCCAATGAACTCCAGGATGGAGGGATAGAGGTCGAACGGCAGGATGGCCTCTGTGCTCTTGGACAGCGGCTCCTGCGAGATGAACTGGTTGTAGATGCGGCGCTTCTCGATCTTGCGCAGGGCGTCGTACACCGGGTTCGACACGGCCAGGTGGTCGCCCATGATCACGACGTTGGTGTCCTTCAGGTAACCGCTTTGCTCGATGAAGCGCACGAAGTCCGCTGCCTGGAAGCTCGCGCACTCGACGATGTCCTCGAAACTTTTCAGCCCGCGCTTGATGCAACTCGGCGAGCGAAAGCCATGCGGGTTGTGCATGTCCAGTGTCAACAGCGTGAGGTTGAAGCGCTGGCCGGACTCGTGCAGTTGCCTGAGCTTGACTTTCGCACGCGCGTACAGCTCGTCATCGAACAGGCCCCATTCGCCCAGCGACCTGTCCTGCACGCCCTCCTGCTGCCACTCTTCCCGGCCGAACGTCACGTCGTAGTGATGATCCTTGAGGAACTTGCCCTTGCCTGCAAAGGACAGCGGCGCGCCACCCAGGAAGACGTTGCGATAGCCGTGACGGTGCAGGATGTCGCCCAGGCAGGTGGCTCCCGGCAGGAAGGCCTGCTTGATGTCGTGCTGGCTCACCACGCGCAGCGGCACACCGCATTGCGTCGCCACCATGCCGGCAATAGTCCAGTTGGTGCCCGGCGCACCCCGGTAGTCGGCAAAGCTCACGCCGCCCAGGCCACGCAGGGGTTCGAGCAAGTCGCGGCCCCAGACACGGCGGTCCCCGTAGGTTTCCTCCATGCTCTCGACATAGATCAGCACCAGGTTCTTCGTCTTGCCGGGCTGGGGCACAACTTGCACCGTCCCGGCATCGACGAAATGGCGGGCGAAGCGGTCCTCCGCGAAGTGGTAGCCGATCCAGGAGAACACCGACAGCTTGGCCATCAGCGCGACGATGCCTGCGCACAGCGCGAGGACAGGCAGGGTCAGCCCCACCGCAGCGGGCCAACCACGCGCGCCCCCGCCGGGCGCCGCGCGCAACGCCATCCCATGCAGCGCGCCCACCGCAATCGCAAACGCGAGCGGGAACGCCAGGCATTCCATGATGAAGGTCCACAGGAAGATGCGGCCGATGTCGATCCCCATGCCATCGCTGTAATGCAGGTGGTAGAGGATCTGGTCGATCGTCGGGCTGTCGAAGCTCGCGCCGAGCCATTGGGTAAACCCGAGCAGGAAGAACCCCAGGAAGTAGGCTGGGTAGCGGACGGGAATTCGCATGGGTGGTGGGACCTGCGGCCGAATATACCAACGCAGTTAGACTTGAAGGCTCGTGAATCCCGAAGCAGACCAACTCTGGCGCGCCCCCCGTTGGGCCCTCGCCGCCCTGCTCGCCCTCCTGGGCATGCTGGGGCCGTTCTCCATCGACACCTACATCCCGGCGTTCTCCGGGATTGCACAAGCCATTGGCGCCACGCCGGTGCAGATGCAGCAGACCCTGTCGGCCTACCTGTTCGGCTTTGCCTTCATGAACCTGTTCCACGGCGCGTTGGCCGACAGCTTCGGGCGCCGGCCGGTGGTGTTGTGGGGGATTGCGGTTTTCACCGCGGCGTCGGCCGGCTGCGCACTGTCGCAGAGCATCGGGCAACTGGTGTTCTTCCGTGCGATCCAGGGGCTCTCGACCGGCGCCGGCATCGTCGTCTCGCGTGCGGTGATCCGCGACATGTTCGCGCCCGCGCAGGCCCAGAAGGTCATGAGCCAGGTGACGATCTACTTCGGCGTCGCGCCGGCGATCGCGCCCATCATCGGCGGCTGGCTTTTCGTGCACGCCGGATGGCACAGCATCTTCTGGTTCCTCACCGGCGTGGGCGTGCTGCTGTGGACTGCCAACTACAAGCTGCTGCCCGAGACACTGCATGTCACGCAGCGCCAGCCGTTCAACGTGCGCAACCTGATGCAGGGCTATGGGCAGCTGACCTCGAACCCGCGCTTCCTGCTGCTCGCGCTGGCCAGCGGTGTGCCCTTCAACGGCATGTTCCTGTACGTGCTGTGCGCGCCCGCGTTCCTCGGCGACCACCTGGGCCTGGCGCCCACGCAGTTCTTCTGGTTCTTCCTGCTCACCATCGCCGGCATCATGGGCGGCGCCTTTGTCAGCGGCAGGCTGGCAGGCAAGATCACGCCCCGCAAGCAGATCCGCTACGGTTTCATCATCATGCTGGTGGTGTCGGTGGTGAACGTCGCAGCCAACTTCGCGTTCGAACCGAGGGCATCCTGGGCGCTGTTCCCGATCGCGATCTTCGCTTTCGGCTGGGCGCTGATGGTGCCGGTGGTCACGCTGCTGGTGCTCGACCTGTTCCCGGAGCGGCGCGGCATGTGCTCGTCGCTGCAGGCCGTGATCGGCTCCACGGCCAATGGGCTGGTGGCCGGCGCCGTGGCGCCGCTGGTGATGCACTCCACACGCGCGACCGCGCTCACCTCATTGCTGATGATGAGCGTCGGTCTGGTAGCGTGGATTTATGTGCACCGCCGCTGGCCGGATACCGGCCGGGCGGTGACTGCGGAAGCCTGACGCTTCCGTTCGCCGCTTAGTTTGCGGGCTTGTACGGGCGCTTCTTGATGTCGCGCGGCACGAACGCCTTGGCGCCATTGCCCGGGCGGGCCGGCTTGGCAAACGTGGAAGGCGCACGCGGGGCGAAGTCGCCACGCGGAGCAAAGCCGTCACGCGAGAAGCCTTCATTGCGCGGGGCAAA
>DATHWV010000212.1:0-1762 GCA_035460205.1 Ramlibacter sp. | reverse complement strand
GCGCAACCAGCCGAGCACATCGGCTGCTGTTTCGCTCAACGGACGGCAGTTCAAGCCATGCGAGCGCGCCGCCTGCGAGCTGATCGCCGCGATCCCCAGGTTCTCCCCGCGATGCCACAGCGGATAGTCCTTTCCTGAAGCCTTCGCTTCCTCCACCGACAGCCAGTTGATTCGCGTGCCTGCGGGCGCCACGCCGGCGGCGACGCCGGCGAGCAAGTCTCCGAACGAAAACGGCGGCTCGGTTGCCGCGGTATTGAAGGCGCCTTGCAACTCCTGCTCGACCGCATCGACCACGAAGTTGCCGAGGTCCCGTGCGTCGATGTATTGCACGGCCGCTTCCGGCGGACCCGGCGCATCAATCGCACCACCGGCGGCCAGCAGCTTCACCCAATGGGAAAAGCGCGGCGTGTAGTCGTGCGGGCCGATGACATAAACGGGCCGCACGATGAGGTGCCGGGCATGGCGTGCGCGCACCGCAGCTTCGCACAGCACCTTCAACGGACCGTAGGTTTCCGAATCCACCGGCATGGTGTCCAGCGCCTGCATGTCCAGCTTTGCAGTTGACGCGAGGGGCGCGGACTCGTCGGAACGGGCCGGGATGTCACCCGCATAAGCCGAAACCGAAGAGACAAAGACGTAGTTGCCATGCCGGCCCGCCAACGCATCGGCCATGGTTTCGATATGGCCGGGCCGGTACCCGCAGGTGTCGATCACTGCGTCCCACTCGCCCTTCGCCAGCGCGGACAGGTCGGTCATGCGGTCGCCGACCCGGTGCGTCGCGCCTTGCAGCGTGCCGGCGGGCGTCTTGCCGCGATGGAACACATCGACCTCGTGCCCGCGCCTCAGCGCCTCCTGGGCCATCGCCAAACCGAGAAAGCGGGTGCCGCCAATGAAGAGGATTCGCATCGAAAAAGTATAAGCGCCGGGTTCGGGTAAGGTCGCGCCGATGAGCCCGTTTCATTGCCTCGTTGCGCTCCTGATGCTCGCCACTGCCGCGCACGCGGCGGACCCGCAACCGCCCAAGCCGCAAGTGCTGGCGGCGGGGACCTGGCTGATCCCCGGCAGTTTTCCCGAAGACCGCAACCCCGACGGCAACACACTTGTCTTCGAAGGCAATGGCGGGCTCATCGTGATGGACACCGGGCGTCACCTGTGGCACCGGCAGGCCATCCTGGACTTCGTGCGCGCGCGCGGACGACCGGTCGTGGCGATCATCAACAGCCACTGGCACCTGGACCACACCAGCGGCAACGCGGACCTCAAGCGGCTGTTCCCGCAGGCGCAGCTCCACACCAGTACCGCCGTCGAACGGATGATCACCGACGTCTGGCCCGGCAGCCTGGTGCGCTCGCAGGCCCTGCTCGACAGCGGCAAGGTGACGGGTGGCATCGCCGACGACATCCGCGGCGACATCGCCACGCGCCGAAACCCGCAGGCCTTGCGGCCCGACGTGCCAGTGATTGCATCGGGCAGCGTGACCCTGGCGGGCGTGACGCTGGAGCTGCACCTGGCGGGCAACGCCGCCACCGAGGGCGATGTGTGGGTTTACCAACCCGCGACTGGCATCGCCGCCGCCGGCGACCTGATCACCTTGCCCGTGCCCTTCCTCGACACGGCGTGCGTGAAGGGCTGGCGCAGCGCGCTGGATGAGCTGGCGGCCACGCCATTCGTCACCGTGGTGCCGGGCCATGGCGCGCCGATGGACCGGGCGCAGTTCACGACCTACAAGACGGCTTTCGAGAACTACACGGGCTGCGCCGCA
>DATHWV010000211.1:0-7488 GCA_035460205.1 Ramlibacter sp. | reverse complement strand
TGGACCGTCGAAGAGGTGGATGCGCTGCCGCCCTTGAAGGAAGCGGTAGCGATCCAGGTCGCGCTGTGGATGGGCGACGGCTACGACGCGCTGGTGCAAGCGGCGCAGCGCGAAGGTGATCCGGGCGCCATCGCAGCGCTCACCGGCCAGGCGCACATTGCTCAGGCGCTGGACCTGCCGGGGTTTTCCGCCGCGCTGTCACGGCGGCTGGGTATCGCGCGCGAATGGCAGCTCTTCCTGGAGCGCTACCCGCTGGTCCTGCTGCCGGTCTGCGCCGAACTGCCCTTCCCCGCCGACCTGGACCTGCAAGACCCGCAAGCCCATGAACGCGTGTGGCGCGCCCAGATGACGATGATTGCGTTGCCCGTGACGGGCTTGCCCGCGCTCAGCGTGAACACCGGCATGTGCGGCCACACGCCGGTGGGCGTGCAATTGGTGGCGCAGCGTTTTCGGGAAGATTGGTGCCTGGCCGCCGGGGCCGACATCGAGGCGCGCGGTCAGGCCAGGGGCTGGCCCGAAGGCGCCCACAGCGCCTTTTCCAGCCGCACGGCGTCGATCGCACCTCGGTAGTAGCCGGGCACAGTGCCGGCCTGCTCATATCCCTGCTCACGGTAAAAAGCCACTGCGGTAGGGTTATCGGCGCGCGCTTCCAGCTGGACACGTTCCAGCCCGGCAACCACGGCGCTCTTTTCCAGCCAGGCCAGCAAGCTGGCGCCCAATCCATGGCCGCGCGCGGCCGGCTGCACCGCGAGCAATGTGAGGTGGGCGCGCTGCTCGCCGTAGCGCATGATCCCGAAACCAAGGAGTTCATCGCCCTCGCGCACCAGCGCCACGTTGGTGGCCTTGTCCTGGATGGCCTTGAGCACCCGCGCCGGGGTCCAGCTCCAGCCGAGGCCGAACTCGATGTGGTCGCGCGACATTTCCGCGATCCGGCGCGCATCGTCGGGCGAAGCAAGCGTGACAGGCAGGCTGTCGTTCATGGCCATGGCGCAGCATAACCCGGCGTGGCGGCCCATAATCGCGCCATGAGACTCCTCCACACCATGCTTCGCGTGGGCGACCTGCAGCGCTCCATCGACTTCTACACCCGCGTGCTCGGCATGAAACTGCTGCGCACGACCGAGCGGCCGGACCAGAACTATTCGCTGGCGTTCGTGGGCTACGGCAACAACCCCGACCATGCCGAGATCGAGCTGACCTACAACCACGGCGTCAGCAGCTACGAGCTGGGCACGGCCTTCGGCCACCTCGCGCTGGGTGTGACCGATGTGTACGGGGCGTGCAAGAAGATCCGCGAAGGCGGCGGCAACGTCACGCGTGAGCCGGGGCCGGTCAAGGGCGGCACCACGGTGATCGCTTTCGTCACCGACCCCGACGGCTACAAGATCGAGCTGATCGAGCGCGACGCCTAGCGCCGCCTGTAGCGCCGTCTATTTCGTGCCGGCCGCGGCGCGTTCCTGCAGGATCGCCTGCTTGTCTTCGGGCAGGAAGGTAATGCCGCCGCACTTTTCGTTGTAGCTGACCAGGCCCTTGTTGAGCGTCTCCAGGTCGGTCTTCAGCACATCGGCCATCTTGCGGGACTCATCGATTCGCACGTTGTGCTGCTTCACCTTGCGGTTGTAGCGGTCCATCGGCTTCTGGTCTTCTTCCAGGCGGCGGCCTTCTTCAGCGAGCGCGGCCGAGTCTGCACGGATGGCTGCGTTGTCCTCGCGGTTCTTGGCAATGCGCTCGTCCAGCGACTTTCGGTTCGTGGCCAGCTCGGCCTCGTTGTTCATGCAGACGCGCAACTCGTCGCGGCTGACGATCCGGGGCGCCTTGGCGGGCGCTTGCGCCTGCGCATGGACGGCTTGCAGGTGGGCCGCGGCCAGCAGGAGGCCGCAGGCGATGGAAACAATGGATTGGGGTTTCATATCAAGTGCAAATGGCGGTCGGCTTGTGGCCGGGGTTTCGGGAATGGGCGGATAGCGCCCAGGGCCTGATTTTAAGGCGTGGCGCAGCTCAGCCGAAAGCGCTCGCCAGCCGCCGCACGGCGTCCTCGGACAGGGCACGATCCACCGAAGTTTCTTCATTGTTGTAGTCACGGACACCTTGCGCCGCCACCAGCAGCCCGTCGCGCCGCGGAATCATGATCGCGTTGCGCCCGCGCATGATCAGGGCGTAGTCCACTTCCGGCTGCGGCACCATCCGCGCCGTCTGGCCTCGCACCGGCACGAGGGTGGTGTCGCCGAACAGTGCCCGCGCGCCGTAGCCGGTGCAATTGACGACGACGCGCTCACGCAGCCCGGCAATCTGCCGGGCATGCACGAAATCGCGCTGCACCAGCTCGCCGCCCTCGCGCAGGAAATCGTCCATCAGCAGGCGCTGGTAGCTTGCGAGGTTGAACACCATCTGCGTGAAGCGGCGCACGTGCGGCGCCTTGAACGGGTGGTCTTCAGGCCGCAAGGTCACCGGGCGCGGCCGCAGGTCGCGGATGCGATCCTCCAGCTCCGCATACTCCGGCTCGTCGTCATGCCCGGTATTGGGCAGCGGCTGGTCGAACGGGATGTCGGACAGCAGGTAGCCGTCATGCCAGGCGACCGGTTCGCCGGGGAGGCCGAGCAGGCTCTGCCAGGTCTTGAAGGAGGAGCGCGCCATCGATTCCCATTGCGCGGCGACCGGCGCCGTGGCGTGTTCTTCCGTGTAGAGGCGCGAATCGGGCGTCCATAGGCCGGTGGCGGCCGAAGACCGCACTTCGGGCGGGCGCTCCTTGCAGTAGATGCGGACGCGCAATCCGGCCCGCTGGGCCACTCGCGCGGTCGTCAGGCCGATGGCGCCGCAGCCGATGACCGCGATGTGCCGGTCCCGGTTGGCCAATATCAGGGGCAGCGCGCGCTGGGCCGATCCCCAAGACAGTGACCAGCCGCTGCCGCCATGGCCGTAGTGATGCACCACGTACTTGCCATGGAGGCGCTGCGCCTCAATGCGCGGGCCCTGGGGGCGGAACGGCCGGGTGCACACCGCAAAGTCGATGAGCCGGTCAGGTTCGGCCCGCACGGGCGCGATCGTCGGGCGCGCGCGAAACGCGGGCTTGGCAAGTGCCTCATCGGCGAACGCGCGCAGCGCCGTGGCGCCGGCCAGCGCGCCGGGAATCGATTGGAGGAGTTGCCTGCGTTGCACGGAGTGGAGCTAGCCGTTGGTCGATGCCGGGCTTTCGTCCTCGGTCACACCGGCCACGGCGACTGGAGAGGACGTTGCGGTCGCGGCGGACGCGGGAATCTGCGCCTGCTCGTAGTCCAGCATCTCCATCAGGTGGTGCATCACCTCGTCGCCGATCTCGTTGGCACGCCACAGGCGCAGGAGCTCGCCGCGCTCGGCCTTGATCGCGGCATGGCGCAGGCGGTTGACCTGTTCCATGCGCGGCGTCAGTTCGCTGCTGTCCAGCGCAGCCATGGCGATCCGGTCGCCGATCTGCTGCTTCAGCGCCTGCGCCCATTGCGGCGGCGTACCCATCGTGCCCAGGTCCCTGTCGATCGCCGCGAGGGCGGCTTCGCTCATCGCTGCGCGCACGCGCAACTGCTCGTCGTGCACGCTCCACTGCGCGCCCACCTTGAGCCGGCGGATCAGGGGCGCGAGCGTCAAGCCCTGGAACAGCAGCGTGGACAGGACGACCACGAACGTGACAAAGATGATCAGGTCCCGATGGGGGAACGGGGCGCCGCCGGGCAGCTGCAAAGGCAGCGCCAGCGCCGCCGCGACCGACACGATGCCGCGCATGCCGCACCAGCCCATGATCAGCAGCTCGCGCCTGTCGGTGCGTGCCTGCGGCAGCAAGCCGACCGGGAACACCCAGGCGAACCGAACCACAACCGCCACGCCGGTGACCACCAGGCCGATCATCGTGAGCTGCATGGCCGAATACCGTTGCAGGTTTTCCAGCACCACGGCCTGGATCTGCAGGCCGATCAGGATGAACACCAGGCTGTTGAGCAGGAAGACGAGGATGTTCCACACCGAGCGCGCCATGATGCGCATCTCGGCCGAGACGATCTCCGGGGCATAGCGCCCTCGCACCAGGCCCGCGGTCACCACGGCGAGCACGCCCGAGACATGCAGCAGTTCCGCCGCGACATAGGCGGCATAGGGAATGGTCAGGACCGTCAGCACCTCGATGAAGGGGTCGCCCAGGCGGCGGTGGACGGCGATGTAGACAAAAGCCAGGGCAGCGCCCACGGCGATGCCACCTGCGGACACGAGTACGAACTGCGCCGACGCATCGATGAAGGAGAAGGCACCGGTGAGCACGGCGGCCACGGCAAATTTGTAGAGCACCAGGCCCGACGCGTCGTTGACGAGGCTCTCGCCTTCCAGCAGCGTGACGATGCGGCGCGGCATGTTCAGGCGCGACAGGATGGCGGTGGCAGCCACCGCGTCCGGCGGCGAGACGATGGCGCCCAGCACGAAGGCGGCGGCCCACGGCACGTCCGGCACCATCCACTTCAGGGCCGCGCCCACGGCCAGCGTCGTGACGGCGACGAGACCGATGGCGTGCAGGCCGATCGGCCTGATATTGGCCTTGAAGTCGGTCCAGGAGGTGAGCAGGGCCGCCTGGTACAGGATCGGCGGCAGGACCGCCACCAGGATCAACTGGGGGTCGAAGACGTACTGGGGCAGGTTGGGAACGAGCCCCAGGAAGGCGCCGCCGGCGACCAGGGCTATGGGGTACGGGAACTTGAAGTGGCGAGCCAGCCAGCCGAGTGCGACGGAACTGAGGAACAGCAGGAGCAGGAGTTCGAGGATCGCCATGGGTCGGGCGCAGTGGGGTTGGGCCGATTATGCGGGCTCGCCAATCGGGCTTTTTCGACATTCCGTCGCCAATCCGTTGCCATTCCTCCCTCTTTTAGGCCGTTTCGTCGCGCTTTCCTGCGTTCTGTCGCATGCCGCTCGCTATTTGGGGGGTCAGCGCCTAGAGTTCACTTCATCGAGCCACGACGGCTTGCCAAGGAACCCCATGAACATCGCCGCCAACCACCCATTCGCCGCCGCCCCGCAACCGCTCTTCTCCGCCACCGCCCATATCGCGCTGGCCGTGATTGTTGCCTGCGTGCTGGCCCTGGTGCTGATCGGCGCGCGCAGCGCCAGCCACGACGCCATGAAGACGGCCTCGGTCACCTTCAAGCAAGCAGGCCCGACTTCGGTGAAGCTTGCCCCGGTGCAGATCGTCGGCCGCCGCGAAGCCGGGGACCGCAAGAAGATCTAAGAAGCAGCCAGCCGACCGCAATCAGGACTGCATCCGCCCCGAACGCAACGCCACTGCTTCCCGCGCCAGCTGCGTGATCCGGCCCCAGTCGCCTTGCGCGACTGCGTCGGCCGGCGTGAGCCAGGAGCCGCCCACGCAAACCACATTGGGCAACGCCAGGAATTCCAACGCGTTGCCCGCGCTGACACCTCCCGTCGGACAGAACTTCACATCGCCGAAAGGCCCTTGCCAGGCCTTGAGCATGCCGACGCCACCCGCCTGCATGGCCGGGAAGAACTTGAGGGCGGTGTAGCCGTCGTCCTGGGCCGCCATGATTTCGCCGCCGGTAGCGACACCCGGCAGCAGAGGCAAGCCCAGGTCATGGCAGGCCTTGCCGACCGGATGCGTGTAGCCGGGGCTGACTGCGAACTTCGCGCCGGCCATCGCCGAGGCCTGTGCATCGGCCGCACTGCGAACCGTGCCGGCGCCGGCCACGGCCTCGGGCACGTCACGCGCAATCGCCTCGATGCAGGCCAGCGCCACCGGCGTCCGCAACGTCACTTCCAGCATGCGGATGCCGCCGGCCACCAGTGCACGCGCCAGCGGAACCGCGTGGGCAATGTCGGATAGCACGATCACCGGGATCACCGGCGCATCGTTCATCACGTCCAGGGGCGTCAACGTCAC
The DNA here is from genome assembly GCA_035460205.1 of Ramlibacter sp. GTDB lineage: Bacteria > Pseudomonadota > Gammaproteobacteria > Burkholderiales > Burkholderiaceae_C > Ramlibacter. Next base: position 1,586 of record DATHWV010000211.1, on the reverse strand, counting down.
AGCCATGAGCAGGCGCCCTCCTCGGCCAGCAAGGCATTGCGCCGGAAAGCCGCGAACAGCTCGCGGCCCAGTCCCACGCCGTTGGAAGACTTGAGGTTGTCGGGCATGGCCGCATTCTCGCGCGCTTCCCACTCGGCTTGCGGCACCAGCGCCTGCAGCGTGCCGGCTTCCGCGTCCAGCCGCAGGATGTCGCCGTCGCGCACCTTGGCCAGCGGACCGCCCGCGGCGGCCTCGGGCGACACATGGATGGCCGCCGGCACCTTGCCCGACGCGCCGCTCATGCGGCCGTCGGTGACCAGCGCCACCTTGAAGCCGCGCCCCTGCAACACCGCCAGGGGCGGTGTGAGCTTGTGCAATTCAGGCATGCCGTTGGCCTGCGGGCCCTGCCAGCGCACCACGCAGATGACATCCTGCTCGATCTGGCCCTGGTTGAACGCGCGCAGCAGTTCCTCCTGGGCGTTGAACACGCGCGCCGGCGCTTCGATCACATGCCGGTCCTGCGGCACGGCGGACACCTTGATCACGCTGCGGCCCAGGTTGCCGGTGAGCAGCTTCAACCCGCCAGTGGCGCTGAAGGGTTCGCTGGCCGGGCGCACGATGTCGGTGTCGCCCGATGGGCCGGTGTCGTGCCAACCGATGCCCCCACCCCTGCCCTCCCCCGGTGGGGGAGGGAGTAGGGAGGGGATGCGGGTGAACTCCCGGATACCCCCTTCCCTCACCGTCAGCACGTCCTCATGCATCAGACCTGCGTCGAGCAACTCACGGATCACGAAGCCGGGACCACCGGCCGCCTGGAACTGGTTCACGTCGGCGCTGCCGTTCGGGTAGACACGCGCCAGCAAGGGCACCACGGCCGAGAGCTGCGCGAAGTCGTCCCAATCGATGGTGATGCCGGCCGCGCGCGCCACCGCGACCCAGTGAATCAGGTGGTTGGTCGAGCCGCCGGTGGCCAGCAGCGCTGCCATCGCGTTGACGATGGCGCGTTCATCGACCACACGGCCGATCGGCGCAAAACGCTTCGACTTCAGGATGCCCAGCACCGTGCGCACCGATTCGCGCGTGAGGTCGTCGCGCATCGCATCGCCGGGGTTGACGAAAGCAGTGCCCGGCACATGCAGGCCCATCGCCTCCATCAGCATCTGGTTGCTGTTGGCCGTGCCATAGAAAGTGCACGTGCCTTGCGCGTGATAGGCCTTCGACTCGGCTTCCAGCAACGCTTCTCGCCCGACCTGGCCCTGCGCCGCCTGCTCGCGCACCTTGGCCTTCTCGCTGTTCGACAGGCCGCTGGTCATGGGCCCGCCCGGCACGAACACGGTGGGCAAGTGGCCGAAGTGCAGCGCGCCTATCAGCAGGCCCGGCACGATCTTGTCGCAGATACCCAGCATCAGGGCGGCGTCGAAAACATCGTGGCTGAGCGAGACGGCCGTGGCCATGGCGATCACGTCGCGCGAGAACAGGCTCAACTCCATGCCCGGCGTGCCTTGCGTCACGCCATCGCACATGGCGGGCACTCCGCCCGCGACCTGCGCGGTGGCGCCGTGCCGGCGGGCTTCGTCCTTGATCAGGTCGGGGTAGCGGCCCAGCGG